>PEVN01000109.1 GCA_002779825.1 Armatimonadetes bacterium CG06_land_8_20_14_3_00_66_21
GAATCCCGTGGATTCGCAGCCCTTTGAGACCTTCCGGTCAAGCGTTTCGGGGCGGTCGGAGACCTGCCCCGAGCTAAGTACGGTTGTAGTATTAACGTCCCGTCTTGGCCTCCACAAACCGGATCGAGTTCACGATCGACTCCAGGTCCGGTTCGTACGTCGCCAGTTCGCCGACGGGTGCTGACCAGGCGATGTGGAAGAGCTGCCGGTCCCGCACCACGAGGATGAGCTTGCCTTCGCCGTCTTTGCCTTTGACGTTGATCGACAGCGACGGTTGGGAAGCGAGGGCACCGTGCTCGATCTCGCCGACGGTCACGTCCCGCTGGTTGGCAAGTTCCCGCAGGGCGTCCAAGGCCAGTGCGTCCAACGCCTCCGGGCCGCGCCGGGCGGCACTTAGCTCACTGAGCATAATGCTGAAGGTCGCCACCTTCTCCGGGTCCCCTGTGGTCTGAAGCGCCAGGGCGAGGCTCTTGTCCTGCTTCTCCGCTTCGCTAACGCGCACCCAGCCGGTCTCGGGCAGGCGGATTGTGAACCCATACCGGCTGAAGTCCTGCGAGTCGCCCTTGGCCACGCTGACGAAGCGGAAGGAGCTGAGAATGCGGTCGAAGTCGGGACGGATCTCCGCGAGGGTGCCTTTGGGGGTGCCGAACAACAGGCAGATGCCCCGGTCGCCGCGCACGCCGACCACGATCAGGTTGTCCGACCGGGCGTCGCCCTTGGTTGCGACAGTGGCCTTGACGCTCTCCTTCCCGCCCAGGGCAAAGTCCGTGGACTCGATGGCGGCGCCCTCCTGCTTGAGTGCTGTCACGAGGCCGTCGCGGAAGCCCTCGGGCGTCTCCCAGCGCCCGCCACCGTTGTCCGCTGTGCCCACCACCACCGTCAGCGTGGGGCGATCGGCGCCGAACCGCTCGGGGCCGAGGACGGCCAGTTCGGCCTGCTTGGTGGCGGCCGACACCACCTGCCACTCCGGAGAAGGCAGGACCAGTGTGAACCCTTCGCCCGTGACCTTCAGCTCCTCGGCCTGCGAGGCGCCTGGGGCGAGACAAACCGTGAGGAGCGCTGCGAGCGACAGAGCCGAGGGGAACGGGCGGCAAATCACATCGGAACTCCACAACCTGAAAGCCGAGCTCAAGGACTTCACTCCTTCATCGCCTCGCCCCTCTCAGGCGCGGGCCGGCGCTGGTTGTTCCGTTTCAGTTCCAGCCTCAGGGCGTGCTTGGTTTCGAGTATACTTGCTACCCGTTCGCGCGGCTACCGGACACAATGGGCCGCACACACCGCCCTGGTCGCGAGGTGCTCCGCAAGTGACTGAAGAGAACATTGCCCAAACCGCTCGGAGGTTGCACCAAACCACCCTCGTCGTCGACGCGCACGCTGATACTGCGGGCCGGCAAGTGTCGCGCGGCGCCAGCCGCCTCGACCTGTCCGGGGCGTTACCTGGCTACGAGGTGGACCTGCCCAAGCTGAAGGCCGGCGGGATCGACCTGCAGGTGTTCGCCTGCGCCGTCGGCGCCCATGACACGCTAGGGGCGCTGCGGACCATGGGGCTGTTGTTGGAGGAGGTCGACCGCCATCCCGACGACCTGCTGCTAATCCGCGCGGCGCGGGACCTGCGGCGGGCGCGGGAACAGGGGAAGGTCGGCTGCCTGCTGGCGTCGGAGGGGAGCATCCCGCTGCATGGTGAGCGCGGGGTTCTGCGTGCCTTCCACGAACTCGGTCTGCGCTTGGTGACGCTGGTGCACGCCGAACAACCGACTCCGTGGAGCGCCCAGGCAGACGCCAGCTACTTCGGGTTGTGCGACGACGCGTTCCGCGAGGCGGAGCGGCAGACGAAGCAAGGGCTGACCGAGTGGGGCAAGGAGTTGGTCCGGTTGCTCAACGCCGCCGGGATCGTCATCGACCTGGCGCACTGCAACGATGCCACGTTCTACCAGACGCTCGAACTGTCTGAGCAGCCCGTCGTCGTCTCCCACGCTTGCGCCTTCGCTCTCTGCCCGCACTCGCGCAACCTGACCGACGAGCAACTCAAGGCGCTGGCGGAGAGGCGCGGCGTGGTGGGCCTGGCGTTCTACCACAAGTTCGTCGCCGAGCGGGGCGGGGATCTGGAGCGGTTGCTGGACCACTTCCTGCACGTGCTCGAGGTGGGCGGCACCGACTGCGTGGGGCTGGGTTCCGACTTCGACGGTCTGCCCGCCGGCACGGCGCCCTTGGTGCCCGACGCCTCCCAATTGCCGCTGCTGACTGAAGGGCTCTTGCGACGGGGCGTCGACGAGGAGACGGTGCGCAAGATCCTGGGTGGCAACTTCGAGCGCGTCTTCACGGAGGTTCTGGCGGGCCCATGAAAGCGGATGTTGTTGACATTCTGAGCGAACTGGTCGCGATCCCCAGCGTGAACCCCATGGGGCAGGGCTTGTCGGGAGACCACGTGGGCGAGGCGCGACTGGCGCGCCACGTCGCCGCAGTGATGCGGGCAGCGGGGATGGAGGTCTCCCTCCAGCCGTTTGCTGAGGGGCGCGCCAATGCGCTGTGCCGAGCGGAGGGAGCCGGCGGCCGGTCGTTCCTGCTGGAAGCGCACACTGACACGGTGATTCCGACTGCGTGGGACCGCGATCCGTTCGTGCCGTTGATTGAGGGAGACCGCCTGACCGGATTGGGTGCCTGCGACACCAAGGGCTCGCTGGCGGCGATGATGGCGGCCGCGATTAAGTGGCTCGACTCTGAGTTCGACCCGAGCAGGCACGGGACGCTGGTACTGCTGGCCGACGGCGATGAAGAGCACCAGGCTTGCGGGTTGTCCGCGTTCGGGGAGCTTGGGATCACCTGCGACGGCGGCGTGGTCGGCGAACCCACAAGCTGCGAAGTGGTCACCTCCAGCAAGAGCGTCGTTCGCTGGCGCATCCACACCCGCGGCCGCGCCGCGCACAGCTCGGACCCCGGCAAAGGCAAAAACGCGATCTACTCCATGGCGCAGATCGTGGCGGCCCTTGAGCGGTACAACGCCGAAGTCCTGCCCCACGGGGTCACCCACCCGCGACTCGGCCCGCCCACGCTCTCCGTAGGCACCATCCACGGCGGCACTCAGGTCAACATCGTCCCCGAGCACTGCGTCCTCGAGATCGACCGCCGAGTCGTCCCCGGCGAGGACGCCTTGGAGGCGATGGATCAGGTCAATGATTACCTCCGCAACGAGTGCAGCGTTGCGTTCGAGGCAGAGCCCCCGTTCATCGTCGGCACGACCCTGACCCACGCCGACGACGCACCCATCGTGCAGGCGGCGCTGGCGGCGCGGCGCGCAGTCCTCGGCGAAAGCCACCCCGTCGGGGTCCTCTATGGCTCCAATGCCGGCCGCCTCACCGAATGGGGCACCCCGTGCGTCCTCTTCGGCCCCGGCGATATCGACAACGCGCATCAGGGCGGCGAGTCGGTGTCGTTGACTCAGTTGAGGCAGGCGAAGGAGTTCCATCTGCGGCTGATCCGGGAGTGGATGACAGCACGTTGAAGGGCGGGTGAGGCGCCCTCAGTGCACGTCTTCCTCGAAGCCATACGCCCTCGCCGTGGCCGACCGGGGGTCGAACAGCTCCTCAATCGGACCGAGCTGCCTCTCCAGTTCGCAGGGCGGCTCGTACGTTTCGAGGTCTTCGCCGTCGCAGAAGCCGCGCGCCAGCTCGACGAAGTAGAGGAAATTGCGAAGAGGGATGTCCGGCGGGACGCCGTGATCGACGTGGGGGAGGAAGCCGCCGTGCTTCCAGGCGGTGGCGTAGCGCTTGGCAACCTCGGCGCGGAGTTGCTGGCGGGAGAAGCGAAGTTCGCGCTTGTCGATGCCGCCGCTCAAGAACACGCCGGGGTACTTGAGGAGGAACTCCTCCGGGTCGTTGTAGGCGGCAATCTCGAGGGGGGCGATGCCGTCGATGCCTTCCGGGTAGAGGGTGTCGAGAATCTGGCTGTTGTGCCCGTCCGAGTCCATGACCACCGCCTGGACGCCCTTGCTCTTGAAGAACTCGCTCAGCCGCTTGTACCGTGGCAGCATGAACTCGCGCATCGAGGCCGGGGAGAGCATGGCCTGGGTCTTGTAGGCCATGTCTTCGTTGAGGGTGATTGTGTCCACCTTCAGGTGGCTCAGCGGCTCGTCCAGCAGTTCCATGAGGAACCAGGTCCAGTACTCGAACATCTCGTGGACAAGGTTAGGCTGGTCGTGGATCATCATTGATAGCCCCTCGAACCCGCACCAGTCCCTGGCGGTCCAGTACAGGCCGGCGACGGAGCCGGAAACGGGCACGTCCGCGGATTGGGTCTGTTCGACCAAGTCGCGCCAATGGGTGCCTCCGGGCAGATGGTGCCGATAGCCGTCGGGGTTGAGGGTCGGAGGGGCTTCCTCGACAGGCACGGTTCGCCCGGCAGTGTGCGGATCGAACCGCTCTTTCATCGCCTCGAAGTCCTGGGGAGTCTTCACCGGGAACTCGAGGTACTTGCGCGTGGCGAACCCCTCTGTCGGCTGCTCGATAGCGTCCATGCGCTTGACGCCCCAGCCATCGAACCACAGACGGATGTTGCCCGCCTCATAGACGATCTCTTCCTCGAACGGCGGCAGCGGGCCTGTGTAGAACTTCCCGATGCCCAGGCCGCCGTCCGCGCCGGTGAATGCTCCCCAGGTGCGCAGGAGTTCGTCGGAGAGCCCTTGCTTTCGCCAGGCGGCGAACGTCGAAGCGCGAGGGCCGCCGAAGGTGTAAGGGAGTCGGTCGACGGGTTCGTGCCGAATGAGTGCGTGCAGGCGTTCACGGGGAGTCATCGCAAACCTCCGGGGCGCCCCGGTCCGTGTCAACCGGACTGGAGAGGGCAACATTCGTCCCGTGGACAGCAGTCCCTTCCGCTCGGTCTGTGACCGCATTGCCCGGGCAGAGCAGATCAAGTACAATTGCGCCGACCCGATCGCCCGCCCGGATCGGCGCCAGTGACTCCTGCCAGCAAGGGAACAACAGTCCGTGAAGCAGTCCAGCGACGGGACCGAGCTTCTTCGCGCGTTCATTGCCCTGGAACTGACACCGGGCGCGCGACGGGTGGCGGCGGCCCTCCAAGACGAGTTGAGGCGCGCTTCCGCCAACATCCGCTGGGTTGAGCCGGCGAACCTGCATGTGACCCTCAAGTTCTTGGGAGACGCGAAGCCGGCCGTTCTGGACCGGCTTGCCGACCGCTTGAGAGAATCGCTCCAAGGGGTGCACCGCGTGCCGCTGACCGTGGCGGGCGCTGGCGCGTTCCCCGGCGCCTCCCAGCCCCGCGTTGTCTGGGCCGGGGTGCGGGAACACGAGGAGATCGGCAGGCTGTACTCACTGGTGGAAACCGCAGCCGTCACCTGCGGCTTCCCGCCTGAACGCCGCCCGTTTCGAGCTCACTTGACTCTGGGAAGAGTGAAGTCGCCCGGCGACTTGTCCATCGCGCTGGGTGAGCAGGCGCTCCGGGAGTATCGTTCTGAAACAGAGCTCGCTCACTCAGTAACCCTCTTCCAGAGCGAGTTGACCCACCGGGGGGCTGTGTATTCGGCGCGATATGAAGTAGAATTGGTCTGACAGTCTGGAACCGAAGCCCGCGCAGCAACACTTGACGCACCCTTCGAGGTCGCTGTCGCAACAGAAGGAGCACGCATGGACCGCGACAAAGCACTGGACTTGGCGCTCGGTCAGATTGAGAAGCAGTTCGGCAAAGGGGCAGTCATGCGGCTGGGAGATGATTCCGTCCGCATGTCCGTGAAGACCATCTCGACGGGGTCGCTGTCGTTGGATATCGCCCTCGGTTCGGGCGGCGTTCCCTTGGGGCGGATTACCGAGATCTTCGGCGCCGAAGGCTCGGGCAAGACCACACTGGCCCTCCACATCATCGCCGAATGCCAGAAGGGCGGCGGAACGGCGGCGTTCATCGATGCAGAGCACGCGCTCGACCCCACCTACTGCACCAACCTGGGCGTCGACATAGACAATCTGTACATTTCTCAGCCGGACCACGGCGAGCAAGCCCTTGAGATCGCGGATACTCTGGTCCGCAGCGGCGCGATTCAGGTCATCGTGGTCGACTCGGTAGCGGCGTTGGTGCCCCGCGCTGAGCTTGAGGGGGAGATGGGCGACACGCACATGGGGCTGCAGGCTCGCCTGATGTCTCAGGCGTTGCGCAAGCTGTCCGGCTCTCTCAACCGTTCGCACTGCGCGGCCGTGTTCGTGAACCAGATCCGAGAGAAGATCGGCGTCGTGTTCGGCAACCCGGAGACGACCCCCGGGGGCCGAGCGCTCAAGTTCTGGTCCTCCGTCCGGCTGCAGGTGACTCGGGCCGAGGCGATCAAGTCCGGCACCGATTCCATCGGCCAACGCTGCCGCGTCCGCGTGCTCAAGAACAAGCTCGCACCGCCCTTCAAGCAGGCGGAGTTCGACATGATCTACGGCAAAGGCATCTCCCGCGAGGGCGATCTGCTGGATCAGGGCCTCGAGGGCGGGATCCTGAGCCGGACCGGTACCTGGTATGCCTATGGCGACACGCGCCTGGGACAAGGGCGTGAGAACGCCAAGGACTTTTTGGTACAGAACGCGGAGGTTGCGAGCGAACTCGAAGCAACCATCCGGGCCAAGCACGGACTCACCACAGGAACCGACATAACAGGAGAAGGAGAGAGCCCCGCGGAAGTCGAGGAACAGGAGTAACGGCTTTCCGGTGTCCCGCCACGACCCGCTGCAGGGGCGCCACCCGGCGAACTCACGCGTGCTCGCCGTGGTGCCAGACCGGCACCCAGAGTGCACCGGAGCGGCAAGTGCGAACCGAAGCAGCAGACAGAATCAGGGAGCAGTTCCCCGCGCTTAGCGGCGAGGCGGAAAGCGCCCTGCGTTGGACTTCCAAGAGCGAGGCAAACATACTCGTGGCCACGCAGCCTCTCAGCTACCTCCGCTACGCAGTCGCTGTCTGCGGGTGGGGGCTGTTGGTTCCTCCCGAGGATCGCTTTCTGGGGAGAGTCGCTGCTGCCACCAGGAACCCAATCGCCATGCGGCGGCAAGCCCGCCTGGCCCCACCGGGGAGGCAACCGGGGGGGGATACAGACGCGCACCTGCAGCCGTTGGTACGGGTCGAGTGACAGACAACCTCTCGGCGTTGCCCCGAGCCGGGCGAGACTCGGCTTGGGAGGCTTGGCCTCCTCCTGGAGTCCGCGACACTCAGTTGTCACCGTGCGTGGCAGCCGAGGTCTCGAACCTGGAAAACCCAGCCCTGGAGGTGGCATCAATGCACACAATTGCGACGGCGTTTGCCGGTTTCGCAGTCGGCATTCTCCTGACTGCGCTGTTGGCGGCCGTCACCGTCACGAAAGCCAGACGCGACGCGGCGGAAGCGCAGGAACAGGCGAGGACCCGCGAACTTGAGCTTGAGACGCACAAGAAGGAGGCGCTGCTCGAGGCCAAGGAAGAGGCGCACAGACTTCGGTCTGAAGTGGAGAACGAGGCGCGCGAGCAACGTGCGGAACTCAAGAAAGTCGAGCGCAGGCTGCTCGAGCGAGACGAGCGATTAGACAAGCGCGCAACCAAACTCGACGGTCAAGAGAAGGCGCTGACGGCCAAGCAAGCCGAAGCGGTGCGCGCCGCGGAGGAACTGGCGGAACTAACAGCGCGGCAGCGGAAGTCCCTGGAACAGGTCTCCGGACTCAGTACCCAACAAGCGAAGCAGATGATCTTGGAGGCGGTTGAGCAGGAGTGCCAACAGGAGATGGCGCACCTCATGACCGAGATCGAGGAGAAGGCTCGCCGCCAGGCCGAACGCAAAGCCCGGAACGTTATCGCGTTGGCGATCCAGCGATGCGCAGTAGACCAGGCGACGGAATCAACCGTTGCGGTGGTGCCGTTGCCCGGCGACGAAATGAAAGGCCGGATCATCGGCCGCGAAGGGCGGAATATCCGGGCCTTCGAAGCACTCACCGGCGTGGACCTGCTCATCGACGACACCCCGGAAGCGGTGGTTATCTCCGGCTTCGACCCCATCCGCCGCGAGATCGCCAAGCGCGCCCTCACGACCCTTGTCAGCGACGGCCGGATTCACCCCGCGCGGATCGAGGACACAATCAAGCGCGCGGAAGGCGAGATTCAGCAGCGCGTCGCTGAAGAAGCCGAACGAGCCTGCGTGGAGACCGGGGTAACCGGACTTCCCCCGCAGGTGGCTGAACTGATCGGCAAACTGACCTTCCGCACCAGCTACGGACAGAATTGCCTCAACCACTCCATCGAGGTGTCGCACCTGGCGGCCATGATGGCGGAGGAGATCGGCGCCGACGTGATGGTCGCGCGGCGAGCAGGATTGCTGCACGACTTGGGCAAAGCGGTGGACCACGAGGTGGACGGCACCCACACCCGCATTGCCATGGACATCCTGAAGCGGTACAAGGAGTCCGACGCCGTGCTGCACGCCATCGAGGCGCACCACGAGGAGGTGCAGGCGCGCTCCGTGGAAGCCGTGCTGGTTCAGGCGGCAGACGCGGTGTCTGCCTCTCGACCGGGTGCCCGGCGCGAGATGCTGGAGGCATACCTCAAGCGGCTGGAGAAGCTGGAAGGCATCGCCAACGACTTCGACGGAGTGGAGCGCTCGTTTGCCATCCAAGCCGGCCGCGAGATCCGGATTATCGTGAAACCGGAGCAGATCGACGACCTGATGTCGGTGAAGCTTGCCCGGGAGATCGCCAACCGCATCCAGCAGGAACTGCAGTACCCCGGTGAAATCCAAGTGACCGTGATCCGCGAAACCCGCGCTTCTGCGGTAGCGCAATGAGCGCGCCCCGCAGAAAGGGAACCGGCGTATGCACATCCTGATGATCGGAGACGTCGTCGGCCGCCCCGGGCGGAAGGTGACGACCGACCTGTTGCCCGACCTCCGCACCGAACTGGGCGCGGATTTGGTGATCGCCAACGGCGAGAACGCTGCCGGCGGGATGGGAATCTCAGCCCAAGCGGCGGAGCAACTCTTCGACGCCGGCGTCGACGTCCTGACCCTTGGCAATCACACGTATCGCCAGAAGGAGGCTGTCGGCTTTCTCGACGAGTGCCCCCTGGTAGTGCGCCCGGCGAACTACCCTCCCGGCGCTCCCGGCCGAGGCGCCACGGTAGTGACGACCGCCTCTGCGGAGAACGTGGCCGTAATCAACCTGATGGGGCGCACGTTCATGGACGCGATCGACTGCCCCTTCCGCGCCGCGGACCGCGAGCTGAAGGTCGCCTCCCGGGAGGCGACCATCGTGATCGTGGACATGCACGCAGAGGCCACCTCCGAGAAACTCGCCATGGCCTACTACCTGGACGGCCGAGTGTCGGCGGTCCTTGGTACGCACACCCACGTGCCAACGGCTGATGAGCGAGTGTTCCCCGGTGGCGCCGCGTACGTCACCGACTGCGGCATGACCGGCCCGACGGACTCGATCCTCGGAGTGCGGTCGGAACTGATCGTGCAGCGGTTCTTGACCGGCGTCCCCACCAAGTTCCAGATTGCCGGTGGCCCGGCAGTGCTTTCCGGCGTGCTGGTGGAGGTCGAAGACCGAACCGGCCGAGCGGTTGGCATCCGGCGGGTGACCAGAACCGCAAACGCCGGCAACGCAACAGCAGACCCGGAGTGACGGCAACGACGCTCTGGACGCAACCGAATAGCGCAGTAGCAATCAAACGAGAGACCAGACTCGCCGCCAGGAGGGTTCCCTCGTGGCGGCGGTGTGGTGAAGGCCGATCTTCGGGTCGGCGCAGTCGAAGCAAAGCAGACGAAGAACAGACGCAGCCACCAAAGGAGGCAGCTCGTCGTGGAAACGGAAACCCTGCGGGTGTCCTCGAAATCGAAGCCAAATCGCGTTGCTGGGGCCGTAGCAGGCGTCGTACGTGAGCGCGGAATTGTAGAACTGCAGACCATCGGTGCCGGAGCGCTGAACCAGGCGATCAAGGCCATCGCCATTGCTCGCGGGTTCCTGGCTCCCTCGGGAATCGACCTCATCTGTGTCCCCGCGTTCGCCGACATTGAGGTGGATGGCTCGGAGCGCACGGCCATCAAACTGCTGGTCCGCGACCGGGGGCGGAACTAGACCGAGTGTCGCCCCCCACATGAGAGCGCGGCTGATCGTGAACCCCGTCGCCGGGCAACGGCGCGCGGAACGGAGCATGCACCGGCTCCAACGCGCTCTCGCCGACCGGGGTCTCTCGGCTGACCTCGTCCTGACCACCAAGCCGGGAGACGCGACCCGAGCCGCTGCCGAAGCGGCGGAGTTGGGGTACGAGCAGGTCATTGTGGGGGCCGGGGACGGGACGATCAACGAGGTGGTCAACGGGCTCGCCGGGACGGAGGTCGTGCTCGGGGTGGTGCCCTTGGGCACGGGGAATGTCTTCGCCTGCGACGCCGGAGTACCCCTGACCATCGAGGGCGCGTGCCAAGTGCTGGCCAATGGGGTGGTGCGTCGAGTGGATCTGGGCAAAGCCAATGGGCGCTTCTTTCTGCTCATGGCTGGAGTTGGCTTCGACGCCCAGGTTGTCCACCAAGTGCAGCCTCAGCTCAAGAACGTGCTCCGGGGCTTCGCGTACGTCCTCAGCACCCTCAACGCCCTGTTCCGCTATCAGTCTTCCCGACTAACCGTTGTGCTGGATGATCAGGAGCGCCTGGAGTGCGAGGCCTGGCTGGCCATGATCGGTAACGTTGCCTCCTATGCGTGGGACATAAAGGTCACCTCGCTGGCCCGCATCGACGATGGCTGGCTGGACGTCTGCGTGTTCCCCGAAGTCGGCAGATTGGGCAGCTTCCGGCAGACGCTGCGGACGTTGACGGGGCAGCACATCGAGTACCGCGAGGTGGAGTACCGCCGCGCCCGCAAGATCACCATCCTCTCGGACCCTCCCGTTCCCGTCCAGTTGGACGGCGATAGCGGCGGCATGACGCCGTTGGAGGTCACGGTTGAGCCGCAGGCGCTTCGGGTAATCCTCCCCCGAGACGTAATGCAGTACGAGCCCCCGAACAAGGAGCCGCAGCCATGAGGTCCCCCCGTTCGCTTCTGCCGGCCGGTGCGCCGGTCGCCGCCGCCTCTCACCGAGGCCGAACGCCTGTCCTGCCGTTCTTTGCCCGCGCCGCCCTCGGTCTGGCCGTCTTGGCGGCCCTTCCGCTGGCGGCCAAAGAGAGCGAGACGCTAACCCTCCGCTACAAGCTCCGCCAGGGGGACTCCGCCGACTACCGAATCCGGTATGCCGCGTTGGCGACTGCCGCGATGCCCGGGGCTGACACAGATATGACCATGCAGGCGCGCGGCGATCTGGAGCTGAGGCAGCGCGTCGCGAAGGTCACTGACGGCGGTGAGCTGCTGCTGGAGACCCAGGTTCTCCAAGGCAAGGAGACCACGGTGGCAGAGGGCGAATCAGACTCTCAGAAACTGCCTCCCTCGAAGACGCTCACCCGCGTCGACAGCCGCGGTGTCCTGTTGGAGACGCGCGCCCACAATCCCGGAGCAGCCGCGGACGCGGGCGGAATGCTGGGCGGCATGAGCGCCGCGGACCTGTTCCAGGGCGCCAACGTCATGCCCTTCCCCAAGGAGCCGGCCCGGATCGGTACCGAGTGGCAGGACGACATGGAGGTCGCCCTGGAAAAGGGAGAAACCATGCAGGTGCACACCAGCTCCAAGCTGCTGGGGTGGGTCACCTGCCTGGGCAAGCAGTGCGCGAAGATGCACACCAGCTACAAAGCGACCCAGGAGTTCACCGAGGAGATGCAGGGCATGACCATGACGGCGACGGTCACCCTCGCAGGCGAGATGACCGCCTACCTCGCGGTGGCCAACGGGCTGCTGGTCTACTCCGAAGACTCGGTCACCGCAGTCATCCAGACGCAGGTCGACGGAGTCGAGCAGATGGCGCCGGAAGCCGCCGACATGCTCGGCGACATGGACCTGTCGACAACCGTCCGAATCCGTGCCAACGCGAAGACGGTGTTGAAGCACTGACCGCCTCTTGATTTTGGATTTCCGATTTCGGATTTGCCTCCGCTGCCGCCCGTACTGCGCCCCCGAGGTACACAACCTATGGAACCCAGGCAGGCCAAGCTCCGCCCGGCGCGCGCGCGCGCGCCTCGTCTGTTGGTCTCGGCGTCCGCGTTCGCGCTTCTACTCGCCGCCGGCTCAGCCGAAGCGCAGCAGCCGCGCTCGGCGCTGTTCAACCCGCAGACGATGTGGCGGGCCACTGAGCTTCGCCCCGGCATGCACGGCGTCGGCAAGACCGTCTTCCAGGGCACGAAGGTGGAAGAGTTCGACATCACCGTGCTGGCCGTACTGGAGACGGAGAACTTCGCCGGCGACGTCATCCTGATTCACCTGGACAGCGGTCCTTGCGTGGAAAAGGGCTACGGGGTGGTCGCCGGCATGAGCGGTAGCCCCATCTATGTTGACGGCCGACTGATCGGCGCCCTGGCGTACGGGTGGGGGTTTGCCAAGGAACCCATCGCCGGTGTGCAGCCCATCGAGCAGATGCTCGAGGCTGTTCAGCCCACGCCCATGCCTGTCCAGCGGCCAGAACTCGTGATGCGGCCCCGCGGCGGCGCCTTCCGGGCCGGGAGCGAGTCCTACGCGCAGGTCGTCCTCCGCAACACCGCCCCGCCCACTTCGTCAGCACTTCCCCCTTCAGCCAGGCTGTTCGCCGACACGGCGGGGCCCGGCGCCGGTACACTCGTCCCGGTCTCGACTCCGTTGATGGTCTCCGGGATGCACACCCGAGTCCGACAGCGGCTGCAGACGTTCCTTGAGCCCTACGGAATCGTCCCGCTGGCAGGTCCCGGCCGGTCCACTTCGGGGGAGCCGTTCAAGCTCGAGCCCGGGGCGGCCGTCGGCGTCCAACTGGCGCGCGGCGATCTGGAGATGACGGCGGTGGGCACGGTCACGTATTTGGTTGGGGACACGGTGCTCGCCTTCGGGCACCCCTTCCTGGGCCGCGGACCGATCAGCCTGCCACTGGTGGGCGCGACGGTGCACGGCGTCCTGCCGGCCCTGGACACCTCGTTCAAGTTCGCCTCCGCGCTGGACCCCCTCGGCGCCACTACTCAGGACCGCGAGTGGGCGCTGGGCGGGACGCTGGGGCGGACGGCGGACCTGCTCCCGACGGCGGTTGCGGTGACAGACCTGGACCGGCAGGTCCAGCGGGAGTTCCACGTCGACGTCGCGCGACACCGGCTGCTGACCCCGATTCTGTCGTCCATGGCCGCCGAGAGTGCGCTCGACCTCCTGGTGCCTGCCGACTCGCAGCGCACCATGTACGCCGACTTTACGGCGGAGATCGACGGACTCCCCCCCGTCCGCCGCCGCAACATCTTCAGCTCCATGCCGGGTGGGGACGGAGGCGGGGGAGGCCTCCTGTCCCTCTTCTCGCTCTCCCACGAAGGCCCGACGGACGCGGTCGCGCAGCTCCTGTCCCTGGCCGCCGACAACCGTTTTGGCGAGAAACGGGTGGCCCGCGTGCGGCTGACGCTGGCCGGGTCTGAAACGCGACAGGCCGCCACCCTCAAGCGCGTGTCGGCAGACCAACTCACCGCTCGCCCCGGCGACACGATCAACCTCACCGCGGCGCTGGAAACGGCAGCCGGCGAGACCACTTCGGTATCCCTGTCGGTGCGCATTCCTCCCACGACTCCGGCCGGCGTCGTCCGAGTGGCGGTGTGCGGAGGCGGCAGCTTCTCGCTGCTTCGGCAGCGGTACGGTCTGGGCGAGCCGCCGCCGGCCAGCTTTCAGCAACTGCTGCAGCAGTGGGAGGGAGACCGACCCAACAACCAAGTCATCGCGGCACTGGCAATGCCGACTGTGGGGCTGGTGGTGGAAGGGTTCCGGCTGCCCACGCTGCCGATAGCCGTCTTGGAGGCACTCCGCCGCTCCTGTCCCGGCGAGATCGGGTATGCGCGAGATGGGCTTGAAGTGTCCGCGGCGACCGACCTGGCCGTCGAGGGACGCCGATACCTCTCTCTGCGCATCGAGACAGACGAGCCTGAGAAGGGCGGGCGGGCTGCACTCTCTCGCGCCGGAGCGGCCGACTCGTACGACGAGTACGGCGACGAAGCGGGCTATGTGGGGGCGGGCCGGGGCGAGTACGAGCAAAGCACCGCGGCGCGGAGGCTCTGGGCGAGCTGGCAACCGCCGTGGTACGACTTGGCCGCCAATGTGATCCAGTTCCCGGAGGAGAAAGTGGACACCGAGTCGCCTCCGGCCCTGCCCACAATAGAGGAGCTGGACGCCAGCGAGCAGGAGGTGCCTCAGACCTCCACCGGTACCGCGGCGAAGTCGAGCCCCTCCGTGGGCCGCGGGCCGGGAATCTGGGTGACAGACACCGAGAAGGAGTTTTCCCAAGGCAAGGCTGTCAGCACGCAGATCGGCTCCAAGGGGTTCGTCCGGCCCGCGCCGGAGAGCGTGCCGCTGCCGCAGCTTGGCAACACGTGCTACTGGGCGGCCACCACCGATGCCGGCGGCAACCTGCTGGTGGGGACGTGGCCCGACGGCAAGGTCTGGCAGGTTCCGCTGGGCTCGGACGCCGGAGGCCCGCAGGGACAGCCGACGGTGGTGCTGGAAACCAAAGAGCCGGCGATCACCTGCCTGCGGCGCGGGAAAGGCGACACGGTCTGGGCTGCCGCCGCGCCATCCGGCCGCCTGTTCCGCCTCAAGGGCGGTGCTGCCACGGAGTTCGCGCGGGTGCCGGCGCCCTACGTTTGGGGGTTGTGTGAGCTGGACGACGGCTCCCTGTTTGCCGCCACCGGGCCGGAAGGGAAGCTGTTCAGCGTCGGCGTCGACGGCAAGGCCGAGCTGCTCCACACCTTTGCCGACCGGCACGTGATCGCGCTAACGCACTCCAAGGCAGGCGTGTTTTGCGCGACCTACCCCAAGGGGAAGGTCTACCGGCTGGACGACAACAAGGAGCCGGTGTCGCTCTTCGAGGCGCCCAAAGTGGCCATCCAGTCCTTGGCGGCCGACGACGCGGGGAACGTATTCGTCGGCACCTCGCCGCGGGCGTATGTGTACCGGATCGACGCCGCCGGGCACTCGAAGGAGCTCTGCCACGGCCGCTCGCGCCACGTGTTCGACCTGCTCCCCGACAGGGCGGGCGGGGTCTTCGCGGCGATGAGTGTTCGCGGCGTGCTCATGCACCTGACCGACGACGGCCAGGAGTGGCGCCTGACCGATACCCCCACCGTCGACTACCTCGCCCTGGCCAAAGCCGACGCCGGTGAGGTCGTCGCCACCACGTTGGGCTCCGGGCTCCGACGGCTGCTTCAATCGCCTGCGCAGCGGCAGACGTACGAATCAGTCGTCCGGGATGCCGGCGTGACGGCCCGGTGGGGCAAGATCCGCTGGTACGGCGAGACGCCGGGCAAGAGCCGCCTGCTGATGCAGACCCGCTCCGGCAACACCGCCTTCCCCGACGACACCTGGAGCCCGTGGTCGATCATGTACGCCGCCGACTTCGGTCAGCAAGTCGAGAGCCCGGCCGCCCGCTGCCTCCAATACCGCGCGCTTTTCCTCACCGACCCGGATGGTTCCCCACCGACCTTGGACCGGGTGGAGTTGTTCTACCTCACTGCCAACCGGCCGCCGGTACTGGAGCTGAAGGCGCCCCATGCCGGCGAGGCGTGGCGCGGCACCGCCAAGGTGCGCTGGTCTGCCTCGGATCCCGATAAGGACAAGCTCGCCTTCACCGTGTACTACCAGCAGGCCGGCCAGGCGGAGTGGACAGAGATCCCTTCCTCGCAGGCGGCTGCTGCCAAGAAGAAGGGCCTTCCCGAGGTCGCCCCCCTGGAAGCTACGGACGAGCCAGAGACCCCGCCAACTGAGCCGCCGGCCGCCGCGGCTCAGAAGCAGCCCCCCCCGGTCCCAATCGAGGAGCCGAAGCAGCAGGACGAGCCGCTCAGACCTGAGCCTGGCCCAGGCGACAGCGGCAAGGGGGCCCACGCCAAGGAGACTGGCGGCGGCGACGAGTTCGCCCAGTGGGAGGAAGACCTCACCGCTGAGGAAGACGCCGCCGATACCGACGAGCCGGACTCGTGGGACAGCAGCCCCAGCAGCGGCAGCCCGCAGTCTCGGGACTGGGACACGACCAAACTGCCCGAGGGAACGTATCGCGTCAAAGTCGTTGCGTCCGACGAAGAGCGAAACCCCGGCGAAGGACTGACCGCAGAAGTCGTCTCCCCGCCATTCCTGGTGGACAACACCCCGCCCCGGCTCGACCTGCCCGCCCTGGGCGACGCCCGCCCCCAGACCCTCACCGTCGAAGTCCGCGACAGCGGCTGCTACGTCGCCAGCACCGAGTACCGCCTCGACGGCGGCGACTGGATCGCCGCCGCGGCGACCGACCGCGTGTTCGACTCCCGAATCGAGCAGGTCGAGCTGAACCTCACCAAGCTGCCCGACGGCAAGCACAAGCTCGAAGTCCGCGCCCGCGACGCCGCCGGCAACCTCGGCACCGCAGAAGCTGAGTACGAGTGGCCGGAGAAGCAGGCGGGGCGGCTGGTGCCGACGGTCCTGGCACTGCTCCGCCGACTCCAGACTTGGTTCATCGCGAGAGGGTAGCAGCTCGGCGGGGCGACCATATTGGCTGGAAGGATGGTTCTTGCCAGGTTCATCTCGCTGGGGACAGCGGCGAGGGACTGCGGCTTGTCGCCGACTGGAGTGCGAACGGAGAGGGCGGGCTGACAGATCTGGCGACCTGTCCCACGGGTTGCGCGGCGGAGCGTCTCGGGTACAATGTCGCCCACGCCTGACCTGCTGCACGGGGTGGGTCTGGGCGAGCGCGGGCAAGGTGCCTCCGTCGCGCGCGCTGGTGGTTCGCGACCGGCCGTGTGCGTTGCGGGAGCGGCTCGACGGTCTTGCCTGCGCGGGACCTTCCGGTTGGCGTGGATTGAAACGCATGGTCTATCTGGCACACTCCGCAAACAAGGCGGGGCATCCACAACCGTTGGCGGAGCACCTCCGGGTAACGGCCGAATTGGCCGCGAGGTTTGCCGAGCCGTTCGGCGCCGCAGCGGAAGCGCGCGTGGCCGGGCTGCTGCACGATGTGGGGAAATATGGCGAGCGGTTTCAGGCGCGGCTCCGGGGTGAGGTCCACGGCGTCGACCACTGGACGGCGGGGGCACTGGCCGCGCTCGACCGGAAGCAACTCCAGTTCGTGGCCACAGCCCTGGCTGTCCAGGGCCACCACATCGGTCTGCAGCAGGCGGAGAAGCAGGCCCTCGGAGTTCTCTTCGAGCAGCAATGCTCCCCCGGTCTCCAACCCTCTACCTCGGGACCACGGTCGGAGCTGCTGAGCAGGTTCACCGCGGACGGATTGCAGCTTCCGCCATTGGCCTCCACCTGCTACAGTGGGCTTGCCGGCAAAGCTGCGGCCATGCTCGACGTGCGGATGCTTTTCTCCGCCCTGGTGGACGCCGACTTCCTCGACACCGAGCGGCACTTCAGCGGTCAGGAGCGCGAGCCGGGGCTGCCGTTGGAGCCGGAGCGCGCCCTGGAACTCCTGCGCGCCCACCTTGAGCGGAAGGCGGCGGAGTGCACTGCCGCCCCCACGGTCCGGCAGCTCCGCGCTGACTTGCTTCACGCCTGCCTGGATGCGGGCACGCTGCCGCCGGGGCTGTTCACTCTGACCGCGCCCACCGGCGCCGGGAAGACGCTGAGCATGTTGGCCTTCGCCCTGCGCCATGCCGCCGAGCACGGGCTACGGCGGGTCGTGGTGGTCATCCCCTTCCTCACGATTATCGAGCAGACCGTGGCGGTCTACCGGGAAGCTCTGGCCGAATTGGGCGAGGCGACGCTCCACCGCTACCTGTTGGAAGACCACAGCCTGGCCGGCATCCGTGCCGGTGACGACCGCGAAGATGACGACTGCGACACGCGGCGCCTGCTGGCCGAGAACTGGGACGCTCCGCTCGTGGTTACCACCAACGTCCAGCTTCTGGAGTCGCTCTTTGCCAATCGCTCCCGCCCCTGTCGCAAGCTCCACAACCTGGCGCGAAGCGTGATCCTGTTCGACGAGGTGCAGACGCTCCCCCTCCGGCTGGCGGTGCCCACGTTGGCCACCCTGTCGCGGCTGGCCGAGCGGTACGGTGCGACCATCGTCTTCTCGACCGCCACCCAGCCGGCGTTCTCCCACTTGGACGAAGCGGTGCGCAAGCTGTGTGTCAGCGGCTGGCAACCGCAGGAGATCGTTCCCGCCGCACTCCATCTATTCAACCGGGCACGGCGGGTCAAGGTGCATTGGCCCGAGCGGGATGCCGCAGCGGTGACGTGGTCCGAAGTCGCGCAGAAACTGGCGCGCGCCTCGCAGGCGCTATGCGTGGTGAACATGAAACGTCACGCTTGGGCGCTACTTGACGAACTGGCGCCGCGCAACGGCGATCGGCTATTCCACCTTTCCACGAGTATGTGCCCGGCGCACCGGCAAGCCGTCGTCCGCGAGGTGAAGCGGCGGTTGACCGCCTGCGAGCCATGCCTGCTGGTGTCCACCCAGTGTGTCGAAGCGGGCGTCGATGTGGACTTCCCGGTCGTCTTCCGGGCGTGGGGACCGCTGGACGGTCTCGCCCAGGTGGCGGGCAGATGCAACAGGAACGGCAAGCAGGCGCTCGGCAGTCTCCGGGTATTCCACCCGGAAGAAGAGGGGCGACCGTACCCAACCGGTGCCTACCAGCAGGCGGCCGAAGTGGCCAAAGCCCTATTCAACGACCGAGGCGCCGAAGGCATGGACCTGGACGACCCGGAGCTGCACCTTGCGTACTACCGGATGCTGTACGCGACGGCTGGCGTCGCCGAGCGGTCGGCCGACAAGGACGACTTGCTCGGGCACTTGGTGACCCAGCACTTCGCCAAGGTGGCCGAGAAGTACTGCATCATCCCTCACGCCGCCGTCAACGTGCTCGTGCCCTACCTGCCGGAGGCATTCAAGGAACTGGCCGAACAAGTCCGCAACCGCGGGCTGACTCGCGACTGGGTTACGCGCGCGCGACCGTTCACCGTCGGCGTCTACCGACCTCGCGACGACGACCCCGTCCGCGGGCACTTGGAGCCTGTCTGCGTTGCCCGCACCCAAGCGGCGGCGGAAGACTGGTTCCTCTACCTGGAGCCCGACCACTACCACCCCCTGAAAGGACTGGTGCCCATCGCAGATTCGAGTACCTTGATCGCGTAAGACAGGTTGCCAACCTGTCACCCAACTACCACGACAGATTTGGCAATCTGTCCCACGTCTTCGAAGGAGGAATGCCTATGCAACCCACCGAGCACGTCCTGGAAGTCTGGGGCGAGTTGGCCTGCTTCACCCGACCCGAGTTGAAGGTGGAGCGGTTCAGCTACCCCGTCATTACCCCGTCGGCAGCGAGGGGCATCTTGGATGCCATCTACGCCAAGCCCAACCGCGACCCCACCCAGGCAGAGTTCCGCTGGGAGGTCACCTCGATTGAGGTCCTCAACCCGCCCAAGTACCTGGCCCTGCGCCGCAACGAGGTCAAGGAGAAGGTCTCGGAGAGCAACGTCAAGCAGTGGATGAGAGGCAACGGCGAGCCCCAGCCGATCTTCGCCGATGCCGACAAGTCCCTCACCGGCTCGGACGCCAAAGGCCGCACCCAGCGCCAGACCATGGCGCTGAAGGATGTGCGCTACCGGATCCACGCCCGCGCCAAGCCGTGGCCGGGGCACAAACGGAAGCAGCCGGCCATCGACGCTCAGTTCCAACGGCGAGCTTCGCAGGGGAAGTGCTTCTACCAGCCGTGCTTCGGCTGCCGGGAGTTCCCCGCCTACTTCGAGCTGGTGGAACCGGACGCGCCCTTGCCCGACGGCGCTTGGCGCGAGAACATGGACGTGGGGCTGATGCTCTACGATGTGTTCGACCTCTCGCGGCCCGGAACCTGCGAGAGCAAACCCGCCGTGAGTCTGTTCCACGCCAAGGTGGAAGCCGGTCGGTTGACCGTGCCGCCGTATGAGAGCGACCAAGTCTTGAGGCTCGAAGGAGGGCTGGGCTGATGCTGAAGCAGTTGGCTGAATATGCAGCGCGCCGAGGGCTCGCGACCGAAAGCGGTTTCGCCCCCAAGGAAGCCAAGTGGGCGGTGATGCTTGCCGAAGACGGCCGCTACCTGGGTGTCGCGGAACTGGGCGACACCGAAGCAAAGCGCAACCCCGGGCGCACGTTCCTCAAAGCACCGGAGTTGTCCCAGCCGGAGATGAAGGCTGGTGGGATCACCAAGAGCCACTTCCTCATCGATACCGCTCAAGTGGTGACCTCGCTTGAGGTGGACCACGCCGATGAGAAGATCAAAGCCAAACACCACTACTTCGTGGACTTGCTTCGCCAAGCCGGCGAAGCCGTGCCGTCACTGACGGGTGCGGCTGAGACTCTGACCAATCCCGACGACTTGGCTGCCATCTGCCTGGCCCTGGCCGAGCATCGGGCGAAGCCCACCGACAAGCTGACGCTCCAGATCGGCGATGGCTTCCCCGTGGAGTCCGATGCCTGGCACGATTGGTGGCGCGGCTTCCGGCGGTCTCTGGCAGGCGACCAGGGAGCGAAGGGCCGCATGCGCTGCTTCGTCACCGGCGAACTGGTGGAGCCGACAGCCACCCATCCCAAGATCAAAGGCTTAGCTGACGTGGGCGGCACGTCTATGGGCTCACCTCTGGTGGGCTTCGACAAAGACGCTTTCGCTTCCTACGGCCTGAGCCAGTCTGCCAATGCTGCCGTGTCGGAAGAGGCGGCAGCCGCCTATCGAGCTGCTCTTAACGACCTGTTAGCCCACTATTCCCACCGACTCGGCGTCGCGCGTGCCGTCCACTGGTTCAAGGAAGAAGTGTCTCCTGAGAACGACCCGATGGCGTTCCTCGTGGACCCTGGCGGCGAGACTGACGACGACGAGGCGGCCGACATGCGGGAGCTTGCCGCGCAGGAGCGCGCCGCCGAGTTCCTCCGCTCGCTCCAGCGAGGCGAGCTGACCCACCTCGCCGGGAACTACTACTACGCCCTGACCCTGTCCGGGGCGGCCGGCCGAGTGATGGTTCGCGACTGGATGGAAGGGCAGTTTGAGGAGCTGGCTGCGAACATCCTTGCCTGGTTCGAAGACCTATCTATCGTGCACCGCTACGGCGGCCGCTTGGCGCCGTGGCCCAAGTTCCTTGCCGTCCTTGCCGCTACCGCGCGGGAGTTGGGCGAAGTCCCCGGGCCCCGGTCCGCCAAGCTCTGGCGCGTTGCCTTGCGCAATGAGCCGATCCCGGCGGACTTGCTTGCTCAGGCGCTGACTCGCACGCGCCTCGACGTGATCGAGGCCCAGACGGCCAACCATGCCCGCCTGGGCCTGCTCAAAGCCTACCATCTCCGAAAAGACCGACAGAAAGGTGGTCCCGATATGCCCGAAACACTCACGCCCTACCTGAACGAAAACCACCCCGAGCCAGCCTACCACTGCGGGCGGTTGTTAGCCGTGCTGGCCCAGTTGCAGCGAGGCGCCCTGGGCGACGTCGGCGCCGGCGTGATCCAGCGCTACTACGCCGCCGCCTCCTGCACCCCCGGCCTGGTGCTCGGCCGGCTGGTTCGCACCAGCCAGTTCCACCTGGACAAGCTCGAGCCTCGGCTCGCCTGGTGGTACCAGGGGAGACTTGGCGCAATCATGGGGCGGCTCCAAGACGCCATCCCGCGCACGCTCGACTTGGAGCAGCAGAGCCTGTTCGCCCTCGGCTACTACCAGCAGCTCGCCGACCTGCGGACGGAGAAGACCGACCAGCCCGAGACGGACAACACCGTAGCACAGGTCGCCTGACCTGTGGCGGTGGCGCGAGGTGGAACATGAACCATCGCCAGCCACCTCCACAGCTTGGCAAGCTGTGCCACACACAGGTCGCCTGACCTGTCCACAAACCCCCAAAGGAGACCACCAACATGTCCACCCCAATCACCAACCGTTACGAGTTCCTCCTGCTGTTCGACTGCGAGAACGGCAACCCCAACGGTGATCCCGACGCCGGCAACGCCCCAAGGATCGACCCCGAAGATCTGCACGGCCTCGTCTCCGACGTCGCCCTCAAGCGCCGGATTCGCAACTACGTCCAGATGGCGCGCGGCAACGCGATGCCCGACGCCATCTTCGTCGAGCACGCCTCCAACCTGAACCGGCTCATCGTCATGGCGCACGAGCAGACCGAAGGCGGCTACGCCCCGGGAGACAAGGGCGCCGGCAAGGCGAAGGTGTACCGGGCCCGGAACTGGATGTGCGCCAAGTTCTACGACGTGCGCACCTTTGGGGCTGTCATGAGCACCGGTCCCAACGCCGGCCAGGTGCGGGGCCCAGTCCAGCTTTCCTTTGCCCGCTCGCTGGATCCGGTCCTGCCGCTGGACGTGTCCATCACTCGCATGGCCGTCGCCGAAGACGTGAAAGGCGCCAAGTCCAGCGAGGATTACGTCAAATGGGAAGCCGAGCAGGCCGAAGACAAGCTCCGCACCATGGGCCGCAAGAGCCTGATCCCCTACGGGCTCTACGCTGGCAAGGGGTTTATCAGTGCCCACCTGGCCGCGGGCACTAAGTTCTCCGAAGCCGACCTGGAGCTGCTGTGGGAAGCCCTGCTGGGCATGTATGAGCACGACCGCTCTGCCAGCAAAGGTCTGATGAGCGTGCGGGAGCCCGTCTTCGTGTTCAAGCACGTCGGCACCGACAGCGACCCGGAACAGCGCAAGCGCCAGGCCATGTTGGGCTGCGCCCCGGCGCACAAGCTGTTCGACTTGGTGGAAGTACACAAGCGCGAAGGCGTCCAGTCGCCCCGCCAGTTCGGCGACTACCAAGTGACCTTCCACC
Source organism: Armatimonadetes bacterium CG06_land_8_20_14_3_00_66_21 (assembly GCA_002779825.1). Classification (GTDB taxonomy): domain Bacteria; phylum Armatimonadota; class Abditibacteriia; order CG2-30-66-41; family CG2-30-66-41; genus CG2-30-66-41. The sequence goes on from PEVN01000109.1 coordinate 22,810, forward strand.
AGAGCCGCGTGCCAGCCGGCGTCCAAGTCGGCTTCCTGCTCAACGGCGCCGGTGGCGGCGCCGAGATCCAGTGGGACACGCCGCCGGAAGGAGTGTCAGTGGACTGACGTAGCACAGCTTGCCAAAGCTGTGACGGAGACAAGGCGGTAGACTACCACCGGCTTGCCGTGGCACAGGTCAGGCGACCTGTGCCACGGGGAAATGCCCCATGCCCACCTACGACGAAGACGACCTGCTGCCGATCTCGGCGCTGCAACACCTGGTGTTCTGCGAGCGCCAATGCGCGCTGATCCATATCGAGCACCTCTGGGCCGAGAACCGGTTCACCGTCCTCGGTAGCGAGATGCACCGGCGCACCCACGACGGGCCTGACGAACAGCGCGCCGGCGTTCGGATCTGCCGGGGGCTGCCGTTGCGCTCGTTGCGCCTGGGGCTCACCGGCATCGCCGATGTCGTCGAGTTCCCGGTCCAGACCACCGCCGACCTGCCGGACCCCCTGGATTGGTTAGAGGAGGAGTGGGCTGCGGACAACGAGCCAGCACTCGCTGACGCGGACTCAGCGACGCCCACCGCGCCCTTCCCTGTCGAGTACAAGCGTGGCAAGCCCAAGCTGGACCAGTCGGATGAGGTCCAGCTTTGCGCGCAAGCGCTGTGCCTGGAGGAGATGCTGAATACCGCCGTGCCCGCGGGTGCACTGTACTACGGCAAGCCGCGACGCCGGCATCCCGTCGAGTTCACCCCGGACCTGCGCCAGGAGACCGAACGCTTGGCAGCGCGCCTCCACGAGTTGATCCGCAGCGGGCGCACGCCGCCGGCAGAGTACGCTGCCGGCAAGTGCCGCGCCTGCTCCCTGGTCGACCTCTGCCTGCCCCAGTCCACCGGCGGCCGCAGTGCGAAGCGCTACCTGGACCGGATGATCCGCGCCGCCTGCCAGGAGCCACAGTCCGCATGAAACACCTCCTCAACACCCTCTACGTCACCACCCAGGGCGCGTACCTGAATCTCGACGGCGAAACCGTGGTGGTGCGGATCGAGAAGGAGACGCGCCTGCGGCTGCCGCTCCACACGTTGGATGGCATCGTCTGCTTCGAGCAGATCGCCTGCAGCCCGCCCTTGCTGTACGCCTGTGCCGAGCGCAATGTCACCGTGTCGTTCATGGGCTTCGGCGGTCGGTTCTTGGCGCGGGTGCAGGGGCCTGTGTCGGGCAACGTGCTGTTGCGGCGCGAGCAGTACCGGCGGACCGACGACCCTGACAGGGCGGCGGAGATCGCCCGGGCGGTGGTGGCTGCCAAAGTGGCCAACGCCCGCACCGTACTTCTGCGCGCGGCGCGGGAACATCCCGACCGCCCCGGCGCGGGCGCCCTGGAGCAGGCAGGCGGCGAGCTTCAGCGGCTGCTTCAGGGGTTGGACAAGCCGCTGTCGTTGGATTCCGTTCGCGGTGTTGAGGGGGCGGCGGGACAGGCGTACTTCAGCGTCTTCGACCACCTGATCGTCGCCCAAAAGGGCGACTTCCGGTTCGAGCGCCGCACCCGTCGGCCGCCTCTGGACAACGTGAACTCCCTGCTGTCGTTCTTCTATGTCCTGTTGAGCCACGATGCTGCCAGCGCGCTGGAGGGTGTCGGCTTGGACCCGGCCGTCGGCTACCTGCACCGCGAACGCCCCGGCCGGCCCGGCCTCGCGCTGGACCTGATGGAAGAGCTGCGGCCGGTGTTGGCCGACCGCTTGGCGCTCTCCCTCATCAACCGGCAGCAGGTGCGCGCCAGTGGCTTCGAGCCGACCGAGACGGGAGCGGTGCTGATGGATGAGCCCACGCGGAAGACCGTCCTGTCGGCCTACCAGGAGCGCAAGCAGGAAGAGCTTCAGCACCCCTTCCTGGGCGAGCGTGTCCCGGTGGGCTTGCTGCTCCACGTGCAGGCGATGCTGCTGGCGCGTTTCCTGCGCGGCGACCTGGATGCCTACCCGCCCTTCTTCTGGAGGTGAACCCCGTACAGCGAGCTGCCAGCTCGCTCAAAGTCCCGTTCGGAGGTGTACCCGATGATGGTGCTGGTGACGTATGATGTCAGCACAGAGACCGCCGAAGGCAGGCGGCGCCTGACCCGAGTGGCGAAAGCCTGCGAGAACCGCGGGCAGCGCGTGCAGAAGTCCGTCTTCGAGTGTCTGGTCGACCCCGCCCAGTGGGAAGCGCTCAAAGCGCAACTCGTTGACCGGATCAACCCGGAGACGGACAGCCTGCGGTTCTACTACTTGGGCAGCAACTGGAGACGCCGCGTCGAGCATGTCGGCGCCAAGCCCGGCGTGGATCCGGAGGGATTGCTCCTTGTCTGACACCGTGCGCGGACCCCAAGCGACCAGCAAATCCCTGGGAGGTCCGCGTTGCCCCGGAGCGGGCACTCAGCCCGCCAGAAAGCGATTTCGGGCATTTCATGCCCGGCTGCGCGGTTCCCCGATTCTAGTGGTCCGCGCAAAGGGTCCCGCAAGTCCCTGAGAAATCAGGTCCGGCGGAACCCGCACTCGCCCCCCACCCGGGGGCGTGGATTG
>PEVN01000570.1 GCA_002779825.1 Armatimonadetes bacterium CG06_land_8_20_14_3_00_66_21
CCCGACCGGGCTGGCGCGGGCCCTGACCGCGATTCTCAAAGAGCCCGGCCGGTATGGCGTGCCGCCCGTTTCCCCGGAGACACAACTCGACTGCGAGCTTGATCAGCTCTACGTGACTGTCACCACGACCGATGTGCTGTTCTACAACCACGGGGACACCGAGAGGCAGGTCGAGACGCGAGCCGGCCGGGTGTCCGTTCCCGGGCACGCGATCATGTCGGTCGCGAGGTGAGGCGACGGTGACCATGTCCCCGTGTCAAGAGGTGGCGGCGCCGCCCGCGACGTCGCGTGCCCTTATGCGCGCCGCAATGCGCCGACAGCCCACCGAGCGGATCCCCACCATGCCGCAGCTCTGCCACGACGTGGCGTTGCGGATCTACGCGGCGGACGACGGCTGCGACTGGATCGACGGACTCCAACGTTGTCTGGAGGACCCGCGGCTCATCCATGACTACGTCATCCGCCTCGCGGAGGAGGTCGGCTGCGACGGTTTGCGGCTCTTTGTTCCAGACGAGCCGATCAAGGTCACGCGCGTCGGCGACCAGTTGATCGTAGTCGATTCCCAGTCGGGGAAGCGAACGGGGCGGATCGACGCCCTTGGCGGCGGCGGTGTGGTCCCCGACCAGCCGCCGCCACGCGTTGAGGATCTCGAAGAAGCAGGACGCAGGCTCGCAGCCCTGGTGGCTGAACTCACCGACGAGAAGGTCGAACTCCTGCAAACCGCCCGGGCCCGCGTCCCCGACCGCTTCGTCGCCTCGAATCCCGGCGGCATCACCATGAACACCTACACCGCCCTGCGCGGCCGGGAGCAGGGGATGGTGGACCTCATCGAGCGCCCCGACTTCGTCAGCGCCGTCATGGACATGCAGGCCGATGCCGTGATCCTGCGGGCCGAGAAGCTGCTCGCGACTGGCATCGACGCCTTGTACATCGGCGACCCCTCGGCCAGCGGCAGTCTGCTGGGCCCGTGGCACTTCGAGCAGTTCTGCCTACCCGCCTACCGCAAGGTGTGCGACCACTTCAAGGGGCGGGACGTTCTGGTCTACATTCACGTCTGCGGTAACGCCAACCCCATCCTCGAGATGCTGGCCGACACCGGCGCCCATGTTGTGGAGCCGCTCGACCCATTGGGCGGAGTTTCCGTCGCCGACGCCAAGCGGCGGATCGGCGGCAAGGCGGCACTGATGGGAGGGGTGAACACACTCACGCTGTCGCGCGGCACAGCCGAAGCGGTTCGAGCAGAGGCAATCCGTAAGTGCCGCGAAGGAGGCCCGCACGCGTACGTTCTGGCAGCCGGCGACATGGTCCCGCCAGACACCCCGCTGGAGAACCTGCGGGCGTTGGTGGAGGTCGCAACGAGAAGCGAATGGCGGGAGTAGCGCGCCCCGGGCGGGACGCGGGTCTCACGTCGACGCGCTGAAGTCAGCGAGGGCGCGGACGATCTCGGGGTAGCTGACTCGCCACGCGCCCGGTGGTGGGTTCTCCGAAACCTGAATCTGTAGCCGACCCGTGTCGCCGGCTTCTTCGAGCATTTTGGCGGTCTGGGCGTAGATGACTTCGGGTTTGCGGGCGTGGACTGACGACGGGAAGTTGACCCACAAGCGCATCTCCGGCCAGAGGCGGGCGGCTTCGCCGACGGAGGTGTCGTTGTCCGGCGTCGGAGAGAAGGAGTCGATCCCGCGCACCTTGGACTCGCCGATTGCTTTCCAGAGCGGCTTGAGGTCGCCGTCCATGTGGACGAACACCGGGATGTCGCGGTCGGACAGCATGTCGGCAAGCTCGTCGTAGAAGGGGACGCAGTACTTGAGGAAGTTGGCGACGCCGAGAGTGGGCGCAGTGATGTTGTCGGCGACGTCGATCATGTCGAGGGGGGCGGTGCGGGCGCACGCGAAGATGTCCCGCAGAACGCGCCCCATTTCGTCGGTACACTCGTGCACCACCTCGGGGCAATCAACCAGGTGGCACGACAGATCCTCCAGCGACACCCACTGCACCCAGAGCTGCTGATACGGCGTGCGGCCGACGCTGACCAACGGCAAGCCGTCATCGCCCAACTGCTCGCGGACTGCAAGCACTTGCTCGTGATTTGGCGCGATCACCGTGTCGCGCATGAACGCCGTGAGCACCCGGTAGTCTTCGGGCTCGACGACGAAGTGCTTGTGGATTGCCGCCGAGCCGAGGGTGGGCGTGTAGAACCGCTCTTCCGTCAGTTCGCCCGCCGGCGTGAGCAGCCGGGTCCGAGTGCCCCGGCGTTCGCCTTTGGCAATGTCTTCTGCAACCATCCGGCAGTTGGGGTGGGCTTCGGAGTGGATCCCCGTCCACTGCAAGAGACCCATGTTGTCTCTGCCGATCTCCGCCCAGACCTCCTCGTTGGGGGCGGCGATTCCGGAGTACTGCACGAAGGGAACGCGATCGTGCTGGCGGCCCTGGACAAGGGCGAGCATGCGCTGGCGCATGGTCATGGTGGGCATCGGGTTGGGGTTCCTCTCGGACGCGTTCGACATGTCTGACTGGTCGGACTGGTCAGACAACAGGCAGCGGCGGCCGCGCCGGCGTCAGCGCGATTCCGGCGGCTGGCTGCTCAGAAGCTGCAGGGCTTCGAGGATTCGGGCCGACTGCGCCCTGTCGAGCTTCAGGTACCGGTGAAGGCCGTCGGGCGCTGGGTCGAACCGCGTCTTGCCGTCCTCCAGAACCACGATCTTGCCCGGGGGCGACAGCTCGAAGCAGCCGTGGTCGGGGCGCACAGCGTAGAGCACACTGGTCAGGTCCCACGCGGGGCGATCGTAAGGCATCTTCTGGTACAGCTCGTACGCCTCCCGGATGGGGTGGTGGGCGACGTAGGCATAGTCCTTCACGATGCTCTGCGCCGGGTAGTTCAGCGCGATGCCGATCTCGAATCCGCTGGCCACCAGCGCGGTCGGCCAGTTGGCGAACAGCTCGCGTGAGGCTTCCAGGTCCATCTTCACGTTGTACTCGCCAAACCCCTTGTCGGCCAGCTCGGCGCTGAAGGACCCCGCCATCGCCGACAGCAGCCGCACCTTGCGGCGCACCAGCTCCATGCCGGTGAGGGGGGAATCCCCGTCTGGCTGCGAGGTCAGCAGCCGCGCCAGATTGGAGGAGAAGCCGACCTGCACGAGGACCACCGAGCTATCGGGCTGCGCCGCCAACACCTTCCGCAGCAGCCCCACCGCTTCCGGCGCGTCGCTGCCGTCGGCAAGCTTGTGTGCATATCGCGGCCGCCCGTCGTCCGTCGCCGCGACGACGCCGCGGGTGTAGCTCCCATCCTCCGGGGTGACGCCCTGCCGGACCACCCCAATGGGGACCTCGCCGCGACCGTAGAACGTGTTGACGATATCGATGAACGGCGCCGAGTAGCGGTTGTCTTTGGTGACGGTGACCGCCAACAGCTCGCACTCGCCGCGGCTCTCCAACGCGTGAATCATGGCCAGCGCCAACGCATCGTCGATGTCGTTGCCCATGTCGGTGTCGAAGATCAGGCGGATTGGGTTCCTCAGGGCGATCCCCTCACCACTCGCGGCGCTCGACAGCGAGGCAACCGCCAGCATTGTCAGCAGTGCAAGCATCCCGCGGACCTCCGTGAACGAACAGCGCAGTGCACAGTCGTCCCCCTCATTCGCCGGCCGCAACCGCGGTCATTCCGGCCAGCCCGATCGCGCCTTCGCTGCACGTAGCGCGCAGCTCGACGGAGGTCAGCGGCCGCGACGGGTCGCACTTGATCTCGAGTGCGTCTGCGTGCGCCTGGGCCAGCCCCTTGCTGATCGGCGTCCAGCCGGCCGGCCACGTCCCCAGCCGGCCGAAGAGGACCGGCTCACCCTCCAGGCTGAAATGCTGGAAGTAGCAGTCGAGGTTGTACGGTGGGACGAGCGACACCACGGCCGCCTCGCCCTCGGCGTAGTGCAGAATCACTTCACCATTGGGCACGTAGTTCTTCATGGGGTGGACGTAGTTCTGCAGGAGCAGGTGGAGCTCCTGGCACCGGGCGCCGACCGGGATCGTCGCCGCAGCGGGGAGCGGATACGGTCGCCAACTACTGAGAGCGATCAGGTTCTTCGGGCTCTCGCCGACGCCGGGGCGCGGGCGGCCAGAGGTCAGGAACCGCACGCCGGAGCCGGTCTCCACGATCCGCGGCGAGGGCGACATGGTAAGCGCCGGATTCCCCCACCAACCGACCACCGGGCTCGGGTTGTCGGCGTAGTCGTACACGAACCGGGTGGCGACGAAGTCTTCGAGGGTGGTGTTGTAGGCGGCGGATAGGTCGAATAGGACTTGAGGAGAATGGTGGTCTGGCGGCAGTAAGGGATCGGTCTGTCGTTGGGCAGAGGTCTGCTCGAGCAAGGTCGTCGGTTGGGCGGCCGGTTGAGCGGGTTGGGGCAGCGGGCCGAGGTCAACCGTCACGACGGAGTCGGTCTCCGCAGGGGTCATGACTTCCGGGCCGGTCAGGTTGGCGCGGACACGCTTCACCAGTGGCCGCGGGGTGTGGATGCGGAACGTCGCGCGTTGGCCGTCGCGGTGGTACTCATAGCTGACGTCAGGCGTGCGAATGCTCGCGTCGGTCCAGCCTGACGGGAACGCGGGACAGATTCCGAGTCGTGCGTCCTGCAGCGCCGGCTCGAGCCCGAACAGCCCGCGGACGGCACAGTGAACGTGCGGGTCCACGGAGTCGACGTCTTCCCGATCTCCCCCGCCTGCGCCCGCGTTGGAAATGCCCATGTTGATGCCGGGGAAGTCGCTCTTGAAGGCGGAGCCGACGACCGTCTTCAGGTACGGCCACCAGAGGTCGGCGTCGCCGCACTTCATGCCCGCCAACGCTGCGAGGCACGTGTCGCCGGTGGGCACCCACTGGATGCTCCACCGAATCGGCCACCAGTCGCTGCACGACAGAAGCTGCACGCCCGGGCTGGGCTGGAATCCGTAGTGCGCGGCCAGCCACCGCATGGCGCGCCGGCCCTGTTCCGCGTCGAGCAGCCCCGCGTTGATCGCCAGGTACTCGTTCCAGATTTGCGGGTGCCCGTTCCAGAGCCCATCGGCGCCGATGGACCCGAGCAGCCCTTTGTCATCCCGCCACAACTCGCGGAAGACGGCGGCGTGGGTTTGGTCGGCAAGGGCGCGGTAGCGCTGCTCCGATTCGCGGTCCTCCAGCACTGCCGCCATCCGCGCCGCGCGGTCGAACATCGCCCATGACATAGCGCTGGGCACGGCCGACTTCGGGCCTTTGCCGTGGGAGTCGCAGTTCCAGTACTCGTATGAGTCTCGGAACAGCCCGTCGCCATCGTGGTCGTTGGCCTTCTGCATCCACGCCACGGCCTTCTGCACCGACGGCCACAGGTCGCGGACGAACCGCTTGTCGCCGGTCCACGTGTAGTGCCGCCAGACTTGGTCGACCCAGTACGCTGTGTTGTTCTCGGCGTGGAATGCCACCAGCGACGGCGCGACCCACCGGATGAAGCCATCGTCGTTCTGCATGGCGCCGTACAGCCGCAAGCACTCCTCGATCGCCTGGTGGTCGCCGCCCCACTCCTTGCCGTACCAGCCGGTGGAAATGTGAGAGTACATCTGCCAGATCTGGGCGCCCAGCACCAGCCCCGGCCCCTGCCGATGGTACTCGGTGGTACAGCGCGACCAGTTCATCAGCGCGTTGAGTTGCGCGTCGGGCGTCTTGACCTGGAACTCCTGCCGACGGCTGTCCCACCAGTTGCACGTCTTCGCCAGCGCGGCGTCCGGGGCCGCAGTCAGCGCGGCAAAGTGCTCCTCGGGCGACGACGCCCGCCCAATGTAGCAGTCGAACCAGAGCTGCTTCAGCCGGTCCCGCCACTCGGGCCACCCGGCGGCGGCTGGGGTGTCCAGACGCGCCCTCGCCGTCTTGGCGCGGTCTTCGTCGTACTTGGTGACGCCCCACGTTGCCACGACGTGGTAGACGCGCTGCGCCTTGTCGGCGGCGTACTCGAGCTGCTCGCCGTAGGGCGCCTGCAGCGTCCGCCCTGCGCCGCTGCCATCCCAACCCACGCAGACTACCCCGTTGGGCAGGTTGGCTTCGGCGATCGTGGCGCGTCGGCCGTCGAGCTGGAGGCGGTTGGCGTTGTTCTCCCCCGCCTGCCACCACACGCCCCCATACTGCCAGACCAGCGGAACGTCCTTGTCGAACGTCACTCGGCAGACCATGCCGTGGAAGTCCAGCGCCGGCGCGACGATGATCGAGGCTGTCCACGCCTCTTCCGGCCCGGCGACCTGGTACTCGGTGTAGCCGGGCCGGAACGTCGTGACAGACTGCAGCGTGTCCAGCCAGAGGGTCTGCCCATCGGCCCCACGCACGCCGAGCCGCAGCGTTCCCATGCTCGGGTTGACGTTGCCCGTCTGCGCGTCGGGGCGCGCCCAAAGGGGGAACACCCGCTCCGCGGCATAGCAACCATTGCCGGTCGGGGTGTCCATGCGAAAGAGCGGCACGTCGCCCGTCCAGACGCGGTTCTGCCCGTGGACAATCGGGCGGTTCAGTTGGCGGGTGCTGCCGGTGATCCGGAAGCCGCCGTCGTCGATCGGCTCGTACACCGGCGTAATGTCGCCACGGCCGTGGTTCGGCGCCATGAACGCCGACCGACCCAGCAGCACCGACTGGTTCGGCTCGACGAGCGTCGTCGGCTTCAGGGGGGCGGGCGTGAACGCGACCTGCGGAGTTACAACGCGCAGCCCCTGCATCAGTTCGCGGTCGTGCTTGTCCTGCTGCTCCTGCTCGGCGCGCCGGGCGGCGACGAACTGCGACACCGGCCGCTCGCGCGTGAGCAGTGTCAGCCCGAGCGCGTCAACGGTGATCGTCGCCTCGGTCAGCGCCTGCTCCGTCACGTGCCCGTCGGGAACCGCGAACGACGACTCACCCACCGGTTGCGCCGTCAGCGCCGCCGCCCATTTCTCGCCGACGACGGGAGCAGACAACGGGACTGGCTGCTCCGCTCGCAGAAACGGGACGCCGTCGAGCCGGACGTAAACGCTCTTGCCCGGCGGCGCCACCAACCGGCCGCGGTTGGCATTGCAGTCGGCAAGGTAGCGGAGCAAGTTGCCATAAAGCCGTTCGAGATTCGGCCGGTACTCATCGTGGTCGGTGGTGAAGTCGCCCAAGCGCCAGCCGACCACGATGACGCGGCCGGGGCCGACGGTGTACTCTACCAGCGGCCGTTCGCCGACGCCCGCGTTGCCTTCAGCGAGGAGTTCGCCATGCGGCCCGGCGGTGTCGTAGAAGTCAGCCAACGCATTGCCGCCAATGGACGTCAGCAGGATTGGCTTGCTGGCGTCCAGCCCGAGGAACGCCGGATGTTCTCGGTGTTCCGGCTTCACCACCAGGCCGCTCAGGTACGCCGCAGTGGTCGGTCCCAGCACGCGCAGCGGTGTCGGCTCGATGCCCAGCTCATTGACCAGGCTCCCAGCCGACCCGGACAGCAATAGCGTGCCGCCAAGTTCCAGGTACGTCAGTAAGTCTGCGTTGCCGGCCTCGCCCAGCGATACGACGCCTTGTTCCGCCTGGTGACACCACAGGACGTCGCACTCCTCGGGCGCGTGCAGCTTCCCGTCGTCTCCCTGCCACCCGCCCGCCGCTTGCCAGGCAAGGCGCGTCACCGTGCCCTGCGTACGCGCGAAGGCCAGCGCCGCCGCGTTGCGGGGCAACGGTGTGCCGGGAGAGGTCTGGTCTAGGAAGCCGACCGCAGGCTGAGCGTCACCAGGCACAGCCGCCGAGATTGCGACGAACGCGGCAAGGCGCGAGCAGCAACGGAGCATCAATGGGCTCTCCTATCCTTCAATCTGCACCTGCACCCGATGGACCGGATTCTGCCCCGACTTGGGGAAGGGGCGCGGCATCGGTTGCGCGTGGCCGGCGACGTCAATCGTGCGGCAGCGGAGGGCGTACGTCCCGGCGGGGACGCCGGGCAGGAGTGCTGCCCAGTGCGCGAGGGCGAACCGCATTGGCCACTCCTTCGGCTTGCCGGTCTTCGGGTCAAACCCCAACGGCAGCTTGCCCTCCGGCAGACCGCCACCCCATTGCGCAGGCGGCCCCAAGAGCTCGGCTGGCTTCCAGTCGCCCTTCGTGAGGTACGGATCGTCCGCCGGCAACGGCGCGCCTGCGGGGTGCAGCCAGGCTTGGACCGCCGACAGACCCGCGATCCCCACCTGAGCCAGCCCCGTCACCGGCAACGGCTGCCCCGCGCGAGCGGTCTTCGGGTACGACAGGAAGCGGGCGAAGGTCTTGAGCCAAGTGTCGATGTCGTTGTTGCCCCCCGCGTACGTGTCGTTGGCGTGGAACAGGTTGGACAACACGACGCGATTCAGCCACTTGACCGACTTGAAGCCGTAGGCATCCGGCACGAGCATTCGCACCGGCCCGCCGCGCTCCGGCGAGAGCCACTGGCCGTTGAGCTTGTAGCAGAGAATCACCGGCGGCTCGCCCGGAGGGTCCTCCAGCACCCGGCCGAATGGCAGCGAACTCTGGAAGAGCTGCTTCGGGTCGTCGTTGTGGTAGCCGTGGTAGAAGACGCGGCGGATGTTCCCGACTGGCCGCGCTTTCCAGACGACCACTCGCAGCGGCACCCCCTCCCACAACCCCATCCCGCAAGGGTCGGCGACGTTGAGGCAGGTCATCACATGCAGGTAGCAGACGGCATGCTCCCTGGCAAGCGCCATCAAGTCGTTCCAGGTCAGCGCCGTCCCGCGCTCTCTCGAGAGTGGGCTATCCACCTTGGCGTCGGTCTCAGGATCCGGCACAACCTCCAACTGCCAGGTCTCTCGATCCATGCCCACTTCGCGGCGCTTGTCGGCAGGCAGCGTGTGCGGAGGTGGGTTGCCCCGGCCGAAGTTGCGGAAGTTCTCGCTGTGGGTGAGGTACTCCAGCCTCGTCAACGCTTCCTGCTGCCTGGGCGCCGGCGCCGCGCCGGCCTCGCCGATTCCCAGTCCGGCCACGGCAGCGGCGCTGAGCCCGAGGAAGTACCGCCGCGTCAGTTCGCCATGTTCGTTGAGCAGATGCTGTGAGTTGGGCATGGGGCGATCACCACGGTGGCAGCGGTCGGTTCCAGCGGTTCGGGGACTACGCTGTTTCCTCAACCACCCGCCGCGCAATGTCCTCCCATTCCCAGAGCCGCTGGGGCTCGTAGCGGACGGTGCTGATGTCCTTCAGGATCAACTCCACCGGGCAGCCGTGGCGGGCGCACGTGTCCACCGTGTTGCGCAGGTCCTTCTCCACCGCGGCTGGGTCCCAGTCATCGACGCACAGGAACGCCGGGCTGGGCTTGCGGGAGAACACCAGGTCGGGCGCAAGTTGCTCGGCGCCGCGATCCTGGTCGACCCACGGGCTCATGGACACTTTGCGGACGTGGGGAATGTCGCGAATGTAGCTGACTTTGCGGTCCAGCGGCTCGCAGCAGCCGTAGTACACCAGGCCGAA
>PEVN01000273.1:0-3401 GCA_002779825.1 Armatimonadetes bacterium CG06_land_8_20_14_3_00_66_21
CGCGGAGCAGCAGGTTGCTGAAGGTGGACCTCCACCGGCGTGGCTCGACACGAGGGAGCCACCGAGGCGTGTGGAGGGCGAGCCACCACGGCGCCAACCCCGACCCCCGCGCACGAAGAAGCCGGACACGCTGGCTGCTGCGCTGGACGAGGCGCTCCGCGCGAAGGGCAAGGCAAGGGAGCGCGCCGTCCGCGCGGTCGAAGCTCGGCTCCGGCCGGCGACCGGGCAGGAGGTGCGGGAGGTGCTGGCCTGGCTCGGGCAGCCGTCTGTCGCCGCGGCGATGCCAAGCGGCGGCGAAGAGCACGGCGAGCTTCGCCGGGCGCTTGTGGAGGCGCTGACCCAGCGGCTCCGCGAGCTGGCCTCCCGCCGCCAAGAGGGTGACCGTTCCGCCGCCGAGGAGGAGCAGTCGCTGGTGGACGCCCTGCCGGCGCTCCTGTTCGCCGAGGTGATCGACGCCGCCCTCGACGACCTCGGCGCCGAAGCCGTCGCTCGGTGCCGCACCCGGCTGGTGGCGCTGCCGTTCAACGCCAACGACGCGGAGGCGGCGCGCCTGCTCGGGCTGTACGCCGCCCTCGCCGAAGGCGCGAGCGCCAAGGAGCGGACCGTGCTGCTCCGCCGGGTGCGGCAGGCGTGCGAGGCAGACGCGCCCACCGTCCGCTCCGCCGCGCTGGAAGGTCTCGCTGGGTTCCTCTCCTGGCTGAAAGGCACCGATCGCAACCGCGCCTTCGATCTCATTCTGACCAGCGCGACCGCGGGCGACAGCGACGATGTCCGTCGCGCCGCCGCCCGCGCGCTTCACTTGGTCCGGTCCAGCCTGACCGCCGATGAACGCCAGGCGGTGACGAAGGCGAAGCTGCCGGCGCTGGCGGAGTTGGTGTAGGTAGCCGCTCGCTCCGTAGCACGGGTTCCCGACCGGGCGCATCCCACCACCACGGGATCCTGTAGCATAGCCCTTCATGGGCGTCACTGGTGCGCTTCGATGACGCCCATGAAGGGCTACACTACGAGGACAACGGAACAGGTCGGAGACCCATGCTACAAGACTTCCCAGGTGAGAGAACCAGCATGACAGCAACAACGGAACGGCTCAAGCTCATCTCGGTGCACTCCTACAAGGGCGGCGTGGGCAAGAGCACCCTCGCCACGCTCCTGGGGCTCGCCCTGGCCGAACAGGGCAAGAAGGTGTGCTTCGTCGACCTGGACCTGTTGGCGCCGGGGCTGCACCACATGCTGGGGGTGGCGGATCAGGTGGCAGGGAAGGCGGCGGTGCTGGACTACCTGATCGCCAATGCGGCTGGAAACGCCAAGGGGGCGGGCGAGGTGATCCACCGTGTCCGTCCGGCGTTCGCCGGGTTCCCGGACCGAGACGTCTGGCTGGTTTCCGGCAAGCCGGTGCTCACCGACGCCCGGAACGCGCAAGCCTACCTGGCCGCGGAAGCGCGCGCCGGACTCGTGCGCACCAGGCTGGAGCGGCTCCTCCACGAGGTGCGAGACCGCGAGGACGCAAGCAGCCCCGAGGTCTTCATCCTCGACACCCCACCGTCCCTGTTCGGCGTCTCAGCAGCGGTCCGCGGCTTGGTGGACGCCCATCAGGGCGCGCTCATCTTCGTCTGCCAGCCGACCACTCAGGATCTGGCCGGTACGTGGGGGATGCTCCACGCTCTCGACGAAGAGGAGCCGGAAGGCAACGTCGCGTCGGCGCGGGCAATCGCCCTGAACCGCTGTCCATGGGACCTCGGCGACGACCCGCGAAGGAACCTCCTCGCCCTGTTCGACCAAGCGGCGCGCCCGGCGGACAGCCGGCGCACCGTGAGGGCGCTGGTCAGCAACTGGCTGAAGGCATACCAGGCAGCCTGGGTCCCGGAGACACTGGCCTACCAGCGCATGGTACGCGCAGCGATGGTGGACGAGCCACGCCCGGCGCTCGCGGAGGTCCTGTCCAACGACCTCCGGCAACTTGCCGACGCGCTGTTCGCGAGCGCGAGCGGGGAGGTGAGCGCGGATGACGGTCAGCCTTGACGAAGCAGTCCTCGCCGCGCACGCTGACCAGCGCCTGCGTCGCCCCGAGCGACTGGCGGCCAACCTCTGGCCGCTGTACGACCCCGGCGTGCCCCTGCCGACCAAACCGCCGAGCCGGCCGGAGCTGCCGCTGGTGTTCGGGTCCATCGCCGATCCCTACGCCCGCCGCCTCGAGCAGGCATACGTCCAGATGACCGCCTTCGCCGACACTTGGTGGCTGCCGGTGAGCGGGATGGTCAACGCCGAGCCGATGTTCGAGTGGCTGATGCACACCGATCTGTTCAACCGGCACTACCGCGACCATATCGTGCACCAAGTACGGGTGGCTGCCATTGGCGACCTGCTGCTGGACCAGAAGGTGGCGGGGCGGACGCTCCTCGGCTGCACGACCGAGGAACTGAGCCGCCGCTCGGCCGCTGGCTGCCCTTCGGCGGAGTCGGTCCTCCTGGCGTGGTGGCTGGCGGCGATGTTCCACGACTGTGGCTACCCGCACCAGCTCCTGCACGGGCACACCGGCGCGCTGAGGACGGCGTTCGACATGACCGTTGGCAGTCCGTCCGCCGCTCACTGGTCTGCCTGCTACCAGGAGTTGGCGCGGTTGACCGGCGGGCTGACCGCGCTTGACGTCGCCAACTGCCTGCGCGGGCGGCATCCCTTCACCAGCGCGGCTGCGCTGGCTTCCCAGGAGCGCCGATACGAGGCGCGGGCAGGCAGAAGTGAGGGCACGGCGTGCCGCGACCGGCGCCGGGTAGTGCTGGGGCTGGCGGCTCGCGCCATCTTGCTCCACCACCAGCTTCGGAAGTCGAGGGACTGGCAGCCCATCCGGTTCGCCGACGAGCCGCTGGCGTTCCTGCTTGTTCTGAGCGACGAGATCCATGAGTTCGACCGCCCTGCCGGCATCCCCTATGCCGTGCCGACCCCCGCCGGTACCAATCAGACGGTGATCGGCTACGACTTTGGACCCGTCCAGGGCGTGGAAGTGCGCAGCGCCGGCGGCTCTCGCGGGACGAACGCGACGCTGACGTTGACCTTCCAATGCCCGGACGGGACCAAGCGGCTTCGAGGGAAGTCCCTGGCTGACTGGCGGAAGGCGAAGCAGGAGGACCTGGAGAGGGCGCTGTGCTTCGCGGACGGCGAGCTGTTCCGGAAGCTCAAGGTGAAGGTCGTCTGACGGTGAAGACCGCCCCCACTCGCCGCGCAGCGGCGGCCGCAGAAGGCGAAGCTTGTGCCGCGAGGCATCAGCGACCGGCGAGTGTCCTATACTCCGCGAACGACTGCGACGTTACTGTCGAGCGGAGGTGAATCGCCGTGCCCAAGATCATGGTTGTCGATGATGAGCCGGAGAACCAGTTGCTCATCAAGGTCATCCTCAGCACCGAGGG
>PEVN01000273.1:3427-28587 GCA_002779825.1 Armatimonadetes bacterium CG06_land_8_20_14_3_00_66_21
GAGGGATACGAGGTCGTCGGCGTCGAGCGAGGAAAGCAGGTCGTCGAGCGGGCAACCGCCGAGCGACCAGACCTTATTCTGCTGGACGTAATGATGCCTGACCTCGATGGGTTTCAGGTGTTTGGGGCGCTACGAGCCAACGAGCCGACGCGGAATATCCCCGTCGTGATGCTCAGTGCGCTGACACAGCAGTGGGACGTCGAGAAGGCGATCAACCTCGGCGTGAACGACTACCTGACGAAGCCGTTCGAGCCGGACAACTTGGTGGCGAGGGTGGAAGCCAATCTGCGCGGCGGCGAGGGCGCTCCCGGTTGAGCCGAGGCCGCGCCGCGGGGTGCGCAGTGCAGACGCCTTTCCCGGTGGCAGATTCCCTGCATTCGCGGAACCTCTCCCCGCGTCACCATGCCACCGAGGGCGTGGCGGACCCAACCGGGAAGCGTCAGACCCCAAGGCTTGTCCGGGGAGGGCGTCGAGGCGTTGTCGGCAACCATGGCCGCCCAGAGTAACTCGCCCCACGCCGACTTACGAGAGGACTGCAACCAAGAACATGAAACCAGCAGAGAGTGTGTATAGGCTCAGCACCGAGACGGCGTTCAGTGTCCTGGCTGAGGTCAACAAGCTCAAGGAAACAGGGAAGGACATCGTCAGTTTCGCCATCGGCGAGCCCGACTTCGACACCCCCGAGCACATCCGCCAGGCGGCGAAAGACGCGCTGGACCGCAACGAGACGCACTACGGGCCCGCCATCGGGATTCCGCCCCTGCGCAAAGCCCTCGCCGAGTACATTGGCTCCACCCGCGGCGTGACCGTCAACCCCGACCAAGTGTGCGTCATGCCCGGCGCGAAACCGGCGCTGTTCCATGGCATCCTCTCCTGCGTCGGCCCCGGCGATGAGGTTGTCTACCCGAATCCGGGCTTCCCCATGTACGCCTCACTCATCAACTACGCCGGCGCGACGGGCGTGCCGCTGCCGCTGGTCGAGGACCGGGGCTTCTCCTTCGATCACGATCAACTCCGGTCGCTGGTCAACGAGAAGACGGCGATGATCATCCTGAACAGCCCGCACAATCCCACCGGCGGAGTGCTCACTCCCGCCGACCTGGAGCTGATCGCCGAGCTGGCGCTCAAGTACGATACCTGGGTGTTCACGGATGAGGTCTACTGCCAACTCGTCTACGAGGGCAAGTTCCACAGCCTCTACGATCTGCCCGGCATGGCCGAGCGGACGATCCTGGTCGATGGCTTCTCGAAGACCTACGCTATGACCGGCTGGCGGCTCGGGTACGGGGTGTTCCCGGAGCCGTTGGTGCCACTGATCACCACGTTCCTCGTGAACTCGGTGTCCTGCACGTCCACCTTCAGCCAGTACGCGGCCATCGCAGCGCTAACGGGCCCGCAGGACTTCGTCCGCGACATGCGCGAGGAGTTCCGGGCGCGCCGCGACCTGCTGATCGACGGGCTCAATGCCCTTCCGGGCATCCGGTGCCATCGCCCCGGCGGCGCGTTCTATGCATTCCCCAACGTGACTGGCGTGTGCCGCTCTCTGGGTCTCAAGGATGCTTCTGCACTGCAGCAGTACCTGTTGCATGACGCTGGCGTCGCAGTGCTGGAGCGCGAGTGCTTCGGGCCGCGGAACGAAGGCGAGGCGGAGGAGTACCTCCGATTCTCCTATGCCAGCAGTCGGGAGGTCCTCGCCGCTGGGCTCGCCCGGATCGCTGCGGCCATCACGAAGTAGCGCAGTCGTGTGCGCAGGCAGTGGGGCGCGCACTGCCCCCCTTGCCTCACCGGTGGCCGAGGGGTACGATTGCGTACGAGAGGGCGGTGGCTGGACATGGACAAAGGCAGTCGCGGACAACCCATTGCGGTTCCACCCGCAACGGTGGCGCGCGTGGCGGAGATCAAGGCGTTAGGGGAATCTGACTCCGACGACGCCATCGCTCCCCTTCTCGAAGCACTGCGCGATGGCGACGGGAACGTGAGAGAGGCAGCGGTGCGGGCGCTGGTCTGCCTCGGCCCCGAGCGGGTCATGTCCTGCCTACCGGCCCTGCCTCGCGGCACCGGCCCCTGGAAGCCCATCGCCCGGATCCTGGGTCTCCTGGCCACAGCGGAATCATGCGCCCTGCTGGGCGCCGCCCTCAATGACCCCAGCCAAGACGTCCGGGTGACCGCCTCCCTGGCACTGGTCGACGCCGGCGAAGCCTCGCGACCGGTGCTCGTGGGCGCGCTTTCGCACACCGACCCTGCCGTTCGCTCGCGGGCGGCGATGAGCCTTGGCAGGACCAAAGCGCGAAGCGCAGTCGAGGCGCTGATGGCGGCCTGCAAAGACGACGCCCCCGAGGTCCGCATGGAAGCAGTGCTGGCCCTCGCCGCCATTCGGGATGAACAGGCTGTCCCCGCCCTGCTGGGCGTGCTGACCGACCCAGCCGAAGTCGTGCGGCAGGCCGTACCCATCGCGCTGGCGGAGATCGCGACTCCGGCGGCCTTTGACGGTTTGCGGCAGTGCGCGTCGAGCGACGACGGGATGGTCCGGTGGATCGCCAAGAGCGAGCTGGAAGCTGCCGGTCAGTAGCTCTGGAACAGCCTGCCCCACTGGGTGTTCTGCAGCACGTCGTTTACGCGCTTCTTCCCCTTGAAGGGGAACCAATACCAGTTGTGATACACGTTCGACGCAGCGAACGACCACGGGACGATGGGTGTCCGCAACAGGAAGTGCTCGAAGCGGTGGAGCTTGCCGTGGTAGATCGCCTTCTGCCCTTTGCTGGCGAAGGTGTCGCCGACGGTGAAGCCCCAGTTCTCTCCCGAGATATCGTCGCCCAACACCTCGATCTCCGACGGATTCCCCACGCCGAGGCCGCTCTCGTGCCCGAGGCGAATGTAGTCAATCTTCATCGGGTCAAAGCCCATCAGCTTGGCGGCCAGCGCATCGATGGCGACTTGATCGGCACTGGCCAACAGGTAGTCGTGGACCTCGTATTCCATGGCCCGCGGACCGGGGCCCTTGCCGCAGATGGTGCCATCCATCACTGCGAACAACCCCGGGTGGATCTCCTTCTGGATGTTCAGCAGGTCGACCAACGTCTCGTGGATGCGCCCATGCGTCCAGTGGCGGTTGAGGTTCAGCAGACCGCCGAAGGCGTTCTTCATCGCGCCAGTGGTTCCCGTGAAAACATGGGTCTTCACGGTGGGTAGGTGGATCGCGTTCTTGCCCAGGAACATCCTGGGGAGCTCGATGCCGTCCGGGAAGATTTCAGGCAGGCAGAGCATCTTCGCCGTCGGTTGGTAGATGACCCATTCGACCTCGGGCTGGTCCAGCCAGGCGAACTCCAGCCCGTGCTTCTCGATGACAGGCACATGCTTGTTGCACTTCGCCCCCACCCGCGGGTCGACGACCACGGTGCTGTTCTGCGCCGGGATCAGCGACTCCTTCGGGTAGCCCGCCCCAGTCATCGCCTGGATCACGCCGTCGAGTTGCCAGGGAGTGGTGGAGCACGCCGGGTAGTAGTGCTGCCAGGAGATGTTGATCTTGAGCAGCGTGTCGGGCCCCTTGGGCAAAGCCTCCTGGAAGCCCGCGAGTTCCATGACTCGTCTGAGATCCTCAACCACGGACTCGGCGGAGGTCTTCAGCACGGCAACGCGTCCCATGGGCGGGGTCGCGCGGGTGAGGTCGGGGGTGCCGACGGTTTGCAGTTGCTTCTTGTCTGCCACGGATTCAGGCTCCTAACACGGCAGGGCGCTTGAGGGCGGTGATCGGGACAGCCGGCGCAGGCGGAGCAGACCCTCCCGGCCGCGGTGTCCCCGCAGAGATAGTGATTATACACCACCGGCGCGTCGACGTAGCTGCGCGCGCCAGCGCGTGGACCCACCGCAGTCGGCATCGACGACGCGGCGGTGCTGAAGACGTAGCTGCGCGCGCCAGCGCGTGGACCCACCGGCTACGCGCCGGCCGCTACACCCACTCGGTGTGAAACACGCCCTCGCGATCCACGCGCTCGTAGGTGTGCGCGCCGAAGTAGTCCCGTTGCGCCTGGATGAGGTTGGCGGGCAGGCGTTCGTGCCGGTAGGAATCGAAGTACGCCAGCGCGGAACTGAACGCGGGGACCGGAATACCGAGCGTCACCGCGGTGACAACCACGTGCCGCCAAGCGGTCTGCGCCGCGTGCACCGCGTCCCTGAAGTAGGGAGCCAACAGCAGGTTGGGGAGGTCCGGCTCCGTCTCGAACGCGTCGGTGATCCGGTGCAGGAACTGGGCGCGGATGATGCAGCCGCCGCGCCAGATCCGCGCCAGGTCGCCGTAGCGAAGGTGCCAGTTGTACTCGTCGCCGGCGGCCCGCAGCAGCTCAAAGCCCTGGGCGTAGCAGCAGATCTTGGAGGCATAGAGCGCCTGCCGCACCGCCTCGACGAACTGCGTCCGGTCACCCTCGTACTCGGTACGGGGACCGCGCAGTTGCCGCGAGGCGTGGCTGCGGAGGTCTTTCTGCGCAGACATGGCGCGCGCGAAGACGGCTTCCGCCACCGTGGCCGCCGGCGCGCCCAGATCCAGCGCCGATTCCGAGGTCCACTTGCCGGTGCCCTTCTGACCGGCTTTGTCGAGAATCAGGTCGACCAGCGGCTGTCCGGTCTCGTCGTCGGTCTTCCGGAGAATGGCGGCGGTGATCTCGATGAGATACGAGTCGAGCTCGCCTTCGTTCCACCGGGCGAACACCTCAGCCAGCTCGGGCGCCTCCATCCCCAGTCCGCGCACCAGCAGGAAGTACGCCTCCGCGATGAGCTGCATGTCGGCGTACTCGATGCCGTTATGGACCATCTTCACGTAGTGACCGGCTCCATCGGGGCCAATGTACGTACAGCACGACTCGCCCGCTACCTGCGCCGCGATGGTGGTCAAGACGGGCGCAACCAAGTCGTACGCGTCCCGCGGCCCGCCGGGCATGATGGAGGGCCCGTTCAGCGCGCCTTCCTCGCCCCCCGAAACGCCCACACCCAGGAAGTGGATGCCCGCTTGCCGCAGCTCCTTCTCACGGCGACGGGTATCCTGGAAGAACGAGTTCCCGCCATCGATGACCAAGTCGTCCGGCTCCAGCAGCGGCCGCATCTGGGCGATCACAGCATCGACCGCCGGCCCTGCCTGGACCATCAGCATCACTCGTCGGGGGCGTTTGAGCGACTGCGCAAACTCCTCGATGGAGTACGTGCCGATAAGCGGCAGCCCGTCGGGGCAGCGCCCGACGAGATCCCGCGTCTTCTCCCCCGTCCGGTTGTAGACCGCAATCGGGAACCCGTTGCGGGCAATGTTCAGAGCCAGGTTTTGCCCCATGACCGCCAGACCAACGAGTCCGAACTCCTGTTGCGCCAAAGTGACTGACCTCCACGAGTTGATCTGTACTGAGTATAGCCCGCGGTGGGAGCTGGAGTGCGGGCGGCGCCTCACCGCTCCCCACCCTTGCCCACCACTTACGAACCGTGTACCCTCCATGCACGTTGGTTGAGACCAGAGGATCGCGCTGAACGGCTACTCAGAGCTGACACCGGGAAGAAGCGACTGGACCTCGACTCGCCGAGCGGGGCGTCGCTACCCACGACCCCGTCCCCTTCCCTTTGCGTTGAGACACCGACTCGTCTGACAGGAATCACGAAATGCACCTGCCTCAACACCTTGCCGCTTGCTTGCTCACGCTCTTCCTTGTGGGGGCAAGCTCAGCCGCTCGCGCGGCCGACCCGGACTTCACGGCGTGGGGTCATGAGATCTTCGACCGGATCGAGAGGGACCTCCGGGTGGCGGGAACCGACCTGTATGCCGAGTGGTACCGGGTCGGGAAGAAGCAGGGCAGCGATTTGTCGGCCGACTGGCATCAGCCTGCGGGCGAGCGCGAGAACGACTACGGTCGCTTCTCGTTCGTGTGGCCGGCGGGGTTCCAGCTCCTGGCGCTGGCGGCGGCGGCGCGGGTGTGCCCGGACGACTACAACGGCAGGCTCGTCAAGTTCGTCGACGCGCTCGACGCCTACTGGGAGGTTGGCGACAACGGGGTCGGCGGCTACCAGGTTCTATCAATGCCGTCGGAGCGGTTCTACGACGACAACGCCTGGCTGGCGCTGGGGCTGCTCGAGACCCACGGAGTGACCGGGGAGCAGAAGTACCTGACCAGAGCAGAGAAGGTGATGGAGTTCCTGCTGGAGGGGGAGCGGCGCACCAAAGGCGGCGGCATCCGGCAGCGAGAGAACGAGGAGACAGAGTCGGTGGTTTGTACCACGGCACCGGCGACGGAAGTGGCCCTCAAGCTCTACCAACTCACTGGAACGAAGGAGTACCTCGCCGCGGCCGAGCGCTGGTACGCCTGGCTCAACGCTCCGGAGGTCGGCGTTCGAGACCCCGAGACCAACTTGTTCCACCAGGGCGCCGCAGTCGCCGAAGGGGACTGGACGGTGAAGAAGGGGTACCGTGCCTACCAGACGGCGGCACCGATCCGAGCAGCGGTTCTGCTCTACCAGATCAAGCACGATAGAAACTACCTCGAAGACGCCCAGACGCTGGCCGCAGCGTGCCTGAACAAGTGGGTCGCGCCTGCCGGCGCCTTCGGCGACACGGGGCAATGGGGCGGGAGCGACTTGGTCGACGCCTTCCTGGACCTGCACGCAGCCGACGGTGACCGCCGCTGGCTCGACGCCGCGCGGCGGATGTGTGCCTACCAACGCGAGTTCGGCCGCGACAAGAACGGCCGCCACGGCGAGTACTGGAACGTGGACCGGCGGGAGATGGTGCTGGACGAGGTGAAGCTGCTCTACATAGCGCCGGTGGCGCGGGCTTTCTGGCGAGTCGCGGAGTGGCAAAAAAAAGGCGGCAGTGCGGACGGACGCTGAAGGGACCCGCCGCGGTAATAGACCGCTTGGCTTGCCCGCGCGCCTCCCCCCCCTCGGCGAGGGCACCCATGAGGGCATCTGGCCTCTGTCCGGAGGTCTGCTCCTCTGACGCCAGAGAGTTCTCGTCAGCACGTCGGTGGCGTCACTACCCAGATGACGCGCGTTTCGGTCGCTCCGGGGTTGTGGAAGCGGTGCGGCCGGTTGGAGTCGAAGTAGATGCTGTCACCGGTCTCCAGGTAGTAGTCCGTTCGGTCCAGCGTCACGCCAAGCTGGCCGGAGAGCACCAGCGCGACCTCCTGCCCAACGTGGCTGTACGGCTGCGAACCGGAACTGCTCCCTGGAGGCATCACGAAGAGGATGGGCTCCATCTTCTTGTGCAGGTCGCTATCCGTCAGGAGCTGCATGTCGATCGGTGGGTCGCCAATGGACATGTGCTTCTGGCCCGACTTCCGCGTCACGGGGTTGGCGCGGTTGGGGGACTCCTCAATCAGCCGGGCGACAGTGGTCCCCAGACCCCGAGCGATGTCCGTGAGCGAGCTGATGGAGGGCGACGTCTTGTCGTTCTCGATCTGGGAGAGAAAACTCGGAGAGACGTTCGCGGCCTCCGCCAAGTCCCGAAGCGACATGCCTCGCGCAGAGCGGATACGGTTCAGATTCCGGCCGAGGGAGTCCATAGTTCGCATGCCCAATGAACAGTGTTCAGCATGATGTACAACGGCAAGGCCGTTCTGTCAAGTTCAACGCCGTCCCTCCGCGTAGCTGACCCCGGCAACCCGACAAGCGCTGGGGACTGCCAAGCGCCCTCACCCAACCCGCTCACTTGCTCACCAATTCTCCGAATCCCGCCAACAACTCGTACTTGTTCTGCCACGTGGTGTACATGATGCCGCGAGCCTTCGGCGTCCTCTGCAGCGACGCCAGCCAATCGCGGCAGCCATCGAGAGAGTTGCTGTCGTAGTAGGCGCCGCCGAGGGTGCGGAAGCCGAGGGCGGAGAAGGACTTGAGGCTTTTGTCGCGGATCTTGTGGTACCAGCAGGCGATGATCAGGTCTTTGGGGACGTGCTCCCAGGAGCCGGTGAAGTCGCCGTCTACCAGGTAGTAGTCGCCGTGGGCGTTGTGGTTGGGGTCCAGCATGTCGGACCAGACGTAGACCTCGGCTTTGGGGTCCAGCGCGCGGATGAGCTGGACCTGCTTGGTGAGGCAGTCGCCGAGAATCTCGCCCATGGTCATCCCCCGCGCCTTGCAGGCGGCGCAACTCCCGCCCATGCGGATCTCGTCCATGCTGAGGAACCACTTGCTGGGCGCGAGCCGTTTGTGGATCTCCACGGCCACTTGGCTCCAGATCTCGTAGAGTTTGGGCTCGGACATGCAGACGGACACCTGCCCCTGGTTGATCGACAGTGCGTGGTAGTAGCTGAGGCGGAGACGGTCGCCGTCCTTGATCCGGCCGCCAGCGACCACCTTCAGCGGCGTCGGGTCGGCATTCGCGCGGAATCGCTGGAGGGGCGGGAGCGGCTCGTAGTCGCGGCCCTCGTCGTAGGTGGTGGCGCCGTCTTCGCTGCGGACGATCACCGGGCAGCCGGGGCGGCGAACGACGTTGACCAGACTCCGCTCTTCCAGCCGGAGGTCGTCCAGCCAGACGGTGCCTGACTTCCCGCCCCATTGACCAAGGTAGAAGCCGAGCATCTCGTTGTCGGCGCTGTTGAAGTCGAGTGCAACTTGCGTCCAGTCGTTGGTGCCCGATAGTCCGGGATCGACGGACGCCAACGCGCGTTTCTCGGTGTAGACCTGCAGGCGGAAGGCGCTCTTTGGCTGCAGGTTCTTGGTTCGCACCCAAAGGCTCAACCGGTAGAACCGGTGCGGCTTCACCTTCACTTGCTGCATGACCCGGGCATGGCCGTGGTCGGGGCTGAACTCGGCCACCCGCTCGAAGCGGAGCGCGGTGCCGCCCTCCTTGAAGATCTCGTGATCCAAGTGGGCGATCTCGCCCGGCTTGTCGTAGAAGTCGAAGCCCGGCAGCTTCTGCCCCTCTGCTTCCTCGAAGCCGCCGTTCACGAGCTTCACGCCCCCTTCTGGCACCAGCACTGCTTCCCCATTGCGGACGACATAGGGCGCGTCCACCACGGGCAGCCCCGCGGCCAGGTTGGGGTCATGCGCCCTCACTCCGCCGCCGTACCCGGCCGAGAAGATGATCGGGATGATCTCAATGCTCCGTTCGCGGCAGAGGGCCTTCACCTGTTCCAGCCGGGCGAAGTACGCCGCGTCGCGGAGATCGAGGGTGTCGAACGAGCCGGTCAGCAGCATGCCGTTCAGACCGTGCTGGCTGGCAGTGGTCGCGATTGCGCGGATGTCGTCGACGTCTTGGTCGCGGTTCAGGTTGCGGGAGACGTAGACCCAGCGGTCGGGGAGCGTCGGCGCGTCTCCGGCGCCCGCTGGTGCGAGGTGAGCGCTCAAAGCGAGTGCAATTGCATTGAGAACGATCGGTAGACCTCCTGTTGTGCGGCCGGCTTGCCGGGTTGCGGCCAGCGCGAGGCGCGGTCAGCGAACCGCGGCGGCTGCCCGGATACCGGCTGCAGCCACGGCTGCCTCCGTCCCCGGCGCCAGCGAGTAAGTGCCGTAGTAGAACTGGTACGCGCTCTCCACCTCGTAGCCGCCCTCCTCGAAGGCGGTGTCCACGGGGATGTAGCCGACCACGCCGTTGGTGTATCCGGTGACGAAGGTGTGGGGGAATGGGGACCCGGCGGCGATGGCCTGGCCGATCTCGACGAACGTCTCCCCGGGAGTGGTCACGAAGGCGGTGTCGCCCACAGCAACGGCCTGGACCTCGAGTCGGCGCGTGGTCTGCTGGCGGGGCTTGTCCCACTCGGTGAGGACGTCGCCGAGCCAGCCGAGGACGTGGTCGGTGTCGCACTTCAGCGGAGAAAGTCTGCCCGCGGCGACCTCGGCGTCGAGGGCTTGCCGTCGCGAGTCGAAGAGGGACTGCGTTCCCGCGCGCGGGGGCAGCGGCTGAAGCGGGGCATCGGCCCATTCGGTCGCGCAACGGAGGGTGGTCTCGTCCGCCAACTCGATTCCGTGGTACGCCTTCACCGCTTCGGCGCCAAGGGTCGCGCCGAGGCGCTCGGCAGCTTCGAAGGTATGGCCGAAAGGGTCGGAGTTGATATTGCCCGCACACCCGTTGACGAACAGTGCGGTGACGCCGGGAAGCGCCCGCTCCACGAAGGCTGTCGCGCGGCCCGGGAAGTCCGCGGAGATCAGGTAGTTGTTGCCGCCCAGCACCACCGGGTGGCACGGATGGTGGATTAGGGCGGCAATCGGCTCACCGGAAGCCGCGTCCACTCGCAGCACGCCAACGGTGGTGTCGAGGGGGCCGCCGGGGTTGCGCCCGAGCCGGATGGTGCCGTCCGGCTGCCGCTCGCGCCGATTGATGCCGATCTGCACCTCGCCGCAACCGACGCCAACCGTGGCCGCGACCAAGTTGCGGTTCGCCTCAGCGACCGCCCCGGCAATCTTCCTCTCGACGACCTCCACCCACGCCGGGTCCTGCCCAAGCAATCGCAGGCAGCCCATCGCCGGGCCGGAGTGGGTGTGCGTCGCTGCCAGCACCACGTGGTCGCCGGGGATGCCGCACATCGCCTCGGCGCGCTGACGGATGCGCGCCACCGAGTCGAGCGTAAGCCCGATCAGGTCGCACGAGACGACGGCGACGCGAGTGTCCCCCGTTTCCAGCACCAGCGCCTTCGCCCACAGCTCATCGTGAATGCCTTCGGCGCCATGGTCGCGCCCGCCGAAGCCGGAGAGAGAGACCCCGACGTACGGAGTGATGTTTGCCTTGGCGGCGGCGGCTGTGAGGGGTGGCATGGGCGAGATCCTATCGCGAGAGCCCGGTCAGAGAACTCCTCTACGAGCTGTGAGTGTCGGCTAGCGGCCGCTACACGTGCCCGCAGCACTTCTTGTACTTCTTCCCGCTACCGCAGGGGCACGGATCGTTGCGGCCGGTCTTGGCGGGCGGAACAGCCGCGTCGGGGGCCGGCGCAGCGGGTGAGGTCATTCCCCTCTCGAATGCCAGTTCCTGCTGGCGCACTCGTTCCTCCGCCTCGAACCGCTTCTTCAGTTCGTGCATTCTACCTTCGCTGTGTTCCCACAACCGCTGGTACGCCCGGCAGAAGTAGTTGGGCGGCGGCGTGCCGTCGGGGAGGGCGAGGCGGTGCTTGGGGCAGCCGCCCTGGCAGAGCCAGCGGAACCGACAGTGCTCGCAGTCGGCGGGTAATTCCTTCCACTTGCGGTCGCGGAACTCAAGCGCGCGCGGCGTCCTGACGATCTCTTGGAGCGGCGTCTCCGTCAGGTTGCCGAGTTGCCAGTCCGGCTCGACGAAGAAGTCGCAGGCGTAGACATCGCCGTTGTGCTCGACGACGACGTAGTTGCCGCACTTCTTGCGGAAGAGGCAGGTGGGCTGCTCGTAGCCCATGTACGCCATGAAGGTGTCGTCGAACATGCGCTCGTAGAACCGCGTCTGTCCGTCGCCGTACCACTCGTCGAACAAGGCGCAGAGGAACGCGCCGTACTCCTCCGGAGTGACCGAGTAGGGCGCAAGCAGACCCGTGCTCGGGTCCTGCTCGACGCACGGGATGAACTGGACGAAGTTCAGGTCGTTCTGGCGGAGGAAGT
Source organism: Armatimonadetes bacterium CG06_land_8_20_14_3_00_66_21 (assembly GCA_002779825.1). Lineage (GTDB taxonomy): Bacteria > Armatimonadota > Abditibacteriia > CG2-30-66-41 > CG2-30-66-41 > CG2-30-66-41. The sequence continues at coordinate 14,948 of PEVN01000273.1, forward strand.
CGTAGACGCGGCGCGGCTCCTTGACGTTGCGGTCGTTCAGCAGCACCAGGATGTTGAACTCGACGCTGTGTTGGCGGAGGATGTCGAGCACCCGCATGACCCGTTCCCACGACGGCCCGCCGGCGACGTTGCGCCGGTAGTGGTCGTGCAAATCCTGCGGGCCGTCCACGCTCACACCCAACAGGAAGTTGTACTCCGCCAGGAACTTCGCCCACTCCTCATCGAGCAGCAGCCCGTTGGTCTGAAGCCCGTTCCCGACCGTCTGCCCCGAAACGCCATACTGCTGCTGCCACCCCACGACGCGCTTGAAGAAGTCCAGCCCCATCAACGTCGGCTCGCCGCCCTGCCAGCCGAAGGAGGGAGACGCCCCGCCCAGCGGCATATACTGCCGGACCATCTCCTCGGCCACCTCGAGCGGCATCCGCCGGACCTTCGCGTCCGGGTAGAGCGCCTGCTTGGGCAGGTAGAAGCAGTACGTGCAGTTGAGGTTGCAGTCCGCCCCGGCGGGCTTCACAAGGAGGCTGAGGGGTTCTGGAGGCATGTCGGTTGCGAGGCGGTTGTCAGTGAGCGGCGACCAGTCATCAGTGACCAGTCATCGGTGGTCGGTGACCGATCCGCCCGTTCCGTCTGAGCGGTCCCATAGGTCCCCTCGGTCACCTACTCGCCCCTCGTCAGGTGAGCGCCGGCGTCTCGTCGCCGTCTTCGACGGCCGCGTTCCGCCGCATGGGCCGGAAGCGCGTGCGCGTGAGGTACTCGGCGTGGCTGTGGGCGGTGGCGGCCTGCTCGCGGAAGTGCTGCTGGCAGCGCACGGTCGGGTCGCCGGCGCGCCGTGGCTTGCGGGCATACTTGCCGTCGGCGCGCAGCCAGCGGCCCTTTTCGGTCTCGGCGAAGAATGTGCGCAAGATCGTGAGGGCTTTGTCTCTCGTCTCGGGCGACTCAATGGGGAACATCAGTTCGACGCGACGGTCGAGGTTCCGCCCCATCCAGTCGGCGCTGGACAGGTACAGCTCCTCGTCGCCCCCGTTCCGGAAGTAGAACATGCGGCTGTGTTCCAGGTAGCGGTCCACGAGGCTGACCACGCGGATCGTGTCGCTGACGCCCTTTACCCGCGGACGCAGGCAGCAGATCCCGCGCACGTTCAGCCAGATGGGCACCCCGGTCTGAGAGGCGCGGTACAGCGCGCGGATGATCTGCGGGTCGACCAGCGAGTTCATCTTCGCGAGGATCTCAACCGGCTGGCCATCCTTGGCCTTCTGCGCTTCGCGGTCGATCAACGCGATGAACCGCTCCCGAAGCCCCGTCGGCGCCATGGTCAGCTTCCGGAACGCGGGTGGATCCGAGTACCCGGTAAGCGCATTGAAGAAGCTTGAGCCGTCGATGCCCAGTTCCTCATCGACAGTGAGCAGACCCAGGTCCGTATACAGCCGAGCCGTGCGATCATTGTAGTTGCCGGTCCCCAGGTGAAGATAGCGCCGGATTCCGTCCGGCTCGCGGCGCACAATCAGCAAGATCTTGGCGTGCGTCTTGAGGGCGTGGACGCCGTGAATCACGTGCGCGCCGGCCTCCTCAAGCCGTTTCGCCCATTCCACGTTGCGCTCCTCGTCGAATCGCGCCGTGACCTCGACCACGGCCGTGACCTGCTTCCCCGCCTGGGCGGCGCGGACCAGCGCAGAGATGATCGGCGATTCGCCGCTGGTGCGGTACAGCGTCAACTTGATGGCCAGCACGTCGGGGTCGATGGCGGCCTCGGATACTAACTGCGCCACTGGTTCGAACGACTCATAGGGATGATGCAGGAGGACGTCGTGTTCGCGAAGAACGGGGAACAGGGATTCTGCGTCCAGCAGCGCGCCGGGAAGGACCGGCTCGAACGGCTCATCCCAGAGGTCTCCATGTCCGGGCAGTTCGACCAGCGTCAGGAGGTCGCGCACATCCAGCGACCCGGGCAGCCGGTAGAGGGTCTCGGTTCGCAGCTTCAGTTCCCCGAGCAGCCACTTCACGAGTTGGTCGTCCGCGGCAGCTTCCACTTCCAGCCGGACGGGGTGGTTGGTCCGCCGGGTCTGCAGCTCCTCCTCGACCGCGTGGAGGAAGTCAGGCGCCCCTTCGTCGTCGAACTCCAGCTCCGAGTCGCGGGTGATTCGGAACAGCGACGCCGACAGGATCTCTTGTCCCGGAAAGAGCCGGCCGAGGTATGTTCGCGCGATATCCTCGAGCGAGTGGTAGGTCAGCCCCTCGTCCGCGGGCAACTGCACCAAGCGGGGCAGTCCCGAGGGGATCGGGACGACGGCGAAGCGGGGCTCGCCGTCAGGAGACGCGGGCGCCAACATGACGCCGAAGCTCAGGGTCAGATTAGCCAGGAGCGGGAAGCGCCGGTCCGGTTCAACCGCCATCGGGGTGAGCACCGGGAACAGCTCGGTGGCGAACACACGCTCCACGTGGGTCGCTTGAGCGGGGCTCAGATCTGGCGTGTGCGCCAGGCGGATGCCGCGCTTCGCCAGCCCCGGGAGGATCTCGTCGAACACGCACTTGTATTGGTCGCGCACCAGCCGGTGACTGCGGGCGTGCACGCGCTGGAGTTGCTGCCGCGGCGTCAGCCCGGCCGGGCAACGCTCCGTGCGACCTTCCGCCACCGCCCGCTTCAGCCGGGCGACGCGAACCATGAAGAACTCATCCAAGTTGGAGCTGACGATGCACGCGAACTTGAGGCGCTCCAGCAGCGGCACGCTGGCGTCTTGCGCTTCTTCCAGTACCCTGGCATTGAACTCCAGCCAACTGAGTTCGCGGTTGAGGTACAGGCTGGGGTCGGTCAGCTCAGTTTTCGTTTTCTTGGTCATGGCAATCAGACGCCCCGCAGTGCCACTCGCTTGCCGAAGCAGGCGAGGAACAGGTCGCCCTTCTCCTCCAGTGTCATGCGTTCCATCGTCCAGTCGCGGTTTCGGTCGACCAGGATGAGGAACTCGTCCTCGGTGATGCGGAATCGCAGTCGCCGCGCTTTCTGCTGGTGGTCGCGGTCGAGGGCGTCCGCCACGCGCAGTAGCGCGGCCAGCTTGCAGACAAGCACTCGGGCGGCACGGTCGAGCCGCATGTACCCCGCGTGCTCACGCTTTGGCGTGGAGCGACGGTGGTAGCGGGCCACATTGGCCACCAGCTCAATCTCCTCGCGCCCCAGCCCGAAGAGCTGGGCGGCGGAGATCACATAGTAGGTGTGCTGGTGGTGCGCGGTCATGCCCACAAACATGCCCACCTCATGCAGGAGCGCGGCCACCTGCAGAAACAGCCGCTCGCGGGTACCGAGGCCGTGCTCCTTCTTCAGGGCGTCGAAGAGGCTGGTCGCCGTGTTGGCCACATGCTGGCCGTGCGCGAGATCGACGGAGAACTTCTCCGCCAGCGACAGCGCCGAGGACAGGACGTGCTTGTCCAGCGCCTCGAAGCTGCGCCCGGTCTGCGAACTGGCCATCTCCAGGAGCAGCCCGCGTCGCAGGCTGGCGTTGGGGACGATCACGGAAGAGGCTGGGGTCTCCTTCAGGAACGCGCTGTAGGCCAGCAGCGCCGGAACCAGGGTCTCGGCTTCGAGGTACGACACGTTGTACTTGGCGACGAGGTTCTCCCGGGTCAGCCGAGAGGTCTGGGTGCAGAACTCGGAGAAGGTCTCCCTGTCGATCTCGTGGAAGGTGTCGTGGAACACCGCCTTCTTGAGCCGGCGTGCGACCAGCCGCATATCGCCGCCCTGGGCGATGAAGTGGTCCGCCTCGCGCAGCGACACGTCCCGTTGCAGGTTCGCCACCGCGTTGTGGATGAAGCGCTTGTACAACTCCGTCCGCTGGGCGTGGTCGGTACTGATCCCGGCGACCGTCTGCCGCAAGCGGATCGCGCCCATGGCCAGGGTCGCCGAATGGACGATCTCGCCGTCGTCGAGAATGGCGACATCGGCGCTGCCCCCGCCCACCTCCACCAAGAGCGCCACGCCCTTGTCGAAGGGAACCCGGCCATTCAGCGCCTCGTGGATGGCGGCATAGGACAGTCGGCTCTCTTCCGGACCCTCGATGATCTCGACTTCAATTCCGGTGGTCATGAAGACCCGATCGAGGAACGTGTCGCTGTTGGCCGCTTCACGGACGGCGCTGGTCGCGACTGCCCGAATGTCGCGAACGCCGTACTCATCCATCACCTTCTTGAAGCCCCGCAGTACCTCACAAGCGGCCCGGACGGACTCAAGCGACAACTCGCCGCGGGTGAAGGTGTCGTTCCCCAGGAGAACGCCCTTCCGCAGAGACTCCAACTGCCGGATGGTACCGTCTTCGTTGATCTCGGCGATCTCGGCGCGCAGCGCGCTGGCGCCGATGTCTATGACGGCGACCGGCTTCGGCCATTCCGAACTCCGTTGTCGCGTGGTTCGCATCAAGTCCCCTCACTGCCGATGGGGTGCCCCCCAAAATGGTCCACTCGGCGGGCCGATTCGGGGAGGGGCACAAGGAGCAGATTATACACCACCCGGAGGAAGAACTCCGCTCAGACCTGCCGAGGCGGCCCCTCGCCCGGCGTTCTCACTCCCGCTCTCCCCGCGCCCGCTGGTCCGCCTCGTGGCACGCGAATGCCGCTTCGTGCACGCGGCGAGCAACCTCGGCGTCGGCGACTACTGGCGTCCCCTCCCCTACCGCCGACACGAAGCTCTCCAGGCTTTCGCGCATGCCCGCCCAGCCGTGGACCGGTCGCTTCGGCGGGTGCTGCCCTTCGTTGACGGAGCCGGCCGCCGAGTACTTGGTCAGCGTGCCTTCCTGGAAGTCAACCACCAGCTCGCCTTCTTCGCCCAAGAGCCAGCCGGTGACGAACGTCCCCACCTTCGGTGAGAGAATCGAGTGGCTGAACCGACCAACGGCTCCGCTGTCGTACTCAAGGAGTGCGTGGCCCTGGTCCAGCATCGGGCCGTTGAAGGCGCGGATTCCGGTCACTTGTGCCCCCCGGGGCGCGAGGCCGCCGAGCAGCACGTCGAGCATGTCGAGGTACCACGCGCCGACCCACAAATAGAACGCCGCCCTGGCCAAGGGGTCGCTGAAGTCGCCGCCGCCGCGACCCCAGTTGCAGCTCAGGTCTACGGAGGCCGACAGCGGCCGGCCGACGTCACCCCGAGCTACCAGCCGCTGCACTGCTTGGGCGACGGGCAGGTAGCGAAGCTCGAAGTCGAACTGGACGAGGCGGTCGGCTGAGGTCGCTGCGTCGAGGACCGCCCGGACGTCACCACGGACGAGCGCAATGGGCAGCTCCAGGAAGAGGTGCTTGCCCTGGGCAAGGGCAGCTACGGCGACTTCTCGGTGGAGGGCGTTGGGCACGGCAACCAGCACGGCGTCAACCGACGCGTCCGCCAAAACCTCCCGGTAGTCGGCGGTGGTGGCGACCGCCTCCCCCAGCATTTCGCGAGCGCGTTGCCGCGTCGCCGCGCTCCGGGCCGCGACGGCTACCACTTCCACGTTGTCGAGAGTGCTCAGTGTGGGCACGTAAGCGCCGCGCGCCCACTCGCCGAATCCGATGAGACCGAGGTTCACGTTTGGCAACGGGTTTGCTCCTTGGAGGAAAGGTGAGAGAGGGACGAACAGGGAAGCTGTTGGTACGCCGGCCGCGCTCCGTCTCCTTCCTTGCCCGGAACACTTGGTCCCGTCTGCAATCAGGACCGGTTCACGCGCATAGTCGCGGCGCCCGCTGCGTCTGTATTGGGTAGACTACACACACGGCAAGCCGGAGGTTGTTCCCATGGACACAAGATGGTACGGAAGCTGGGTTCACGTGAGTTTGTTGGTGACTGTTTTGTTGGCCCTGACAGGCGTGCAAGTACTGCAGGCCCAGGAGGCGGGCACCAAGGGACCGGGCACTGTCACCTTGGACTTGAAGGACGCGGGCCTCGGTGACGCCCTCACCGAGATCGGCAAGCAGACCCAGTGGGAGATCTGTGCCAGCGCCGAGCTGCCGGGCAAGGTGACCCTGAGGGTCGACAGCACCGCAGGGGAGACGGCTCTGGATCGGGCTGTTCAGCAGTGCGGCAGTCGTTGGCTGCGGCTCTACCTGGTTGGCAAGCCGACCCAACAGGCGCCCGCTTGGGAGAGCAAAGAGCTGATCCAGTTCCTCATGGATCAGCAGCGCGACCGGATTCTACACATGCCCTTCGAGAAACAGCAGGGAGAACTGCTGCGCAACGTCTTCGCGTTCCGACCGAACGGTGGCGACCGCGGGGGACCGGCAGGGCAACTCCAGGCCGGGGGGACTTTCCCGTGGGACCCGCTGCGGCCGTTCCGGGCAGCCGAGTACCACGAGCAGGTCGACCTCTCCGTGCAAAACGGAACGCTTCTCTCCGCCCTGGATGCCCTTTGGGGAGCGAGCGGTTACCCGGTCGTCGCCGAGGAGGACCTGCAGGGCGACGTGTCCGTCGAAGCGAAGCAGGAAGCCCTTGAGACTGTGCTGGACAAGCTGTGCACGCCGCTGAACCTGAAGTGGCGCCGAGTGTATCTGGTCGTCCCCCTCGAGGAGCTGAACCGCGACCAGGTGGCGCAGCGCATGAACCAGGGCTGGAACATGATGTGGGATTCCTTCTTCAGCTTGGACGCGCCGGCGCGCCAGAAGTGGCTCCAGTGGGGCATCTCCATGCTGCAGTCCATCCCGCCCGCCCAGGTTGCGCAGATCAGGCAGTCCGAGTTCGCACCCCGCATGGTTGAGGCGGCTACCCAGTTGGTCACCCGGCTCAATCCCCAGCAACGGCGGGAGGTCGCTCCCTTGGCTCAGATGCTGCTGAGCGTCTTCGGAGGGCAGTGACCGGCATGCTCTTCCGCGAGCAAGGCAGACCAGGCGAGAGGTTCCCTCGTGGCGGCCGCCAGGGCTTCACGCTCATTGAGCTGCTCATCGTGATTGTCATCATCGCGATTCTGGCAGCGCTGCTGTTCCCCGTCTTCGCCAGGGCGCGCGAACAGGCGCGGAAGACTCGGTGCGGGTCCAACCTGCGGCAGATCGGTCTCGCCTTGGAGATGTACGCCTCCGACTACGACGGGCTGCTGCCGCTGGCCTACTCCACCCCCTCGCAGGACGGGCAGCCCGGCATTGTGGTGCTGCTGCTTCCTTACGTGAAGAACCGAGAGCTGTTCCGTTGCCCGAGCGACGTCGCCAAGAAGTGGCAGACCGAGGGCACCAGCTATGACTACGGGTTTGGGCTCCTGTCGCCTCCCCTCGTCGCCGGCCTGCCCCCCCAGCCTCAGCCCCTCGACTCGCCCTGGAACACCGATCCCTCGAAGTACGTGGTGTCCGCCGACTTCGAGCCGAAGTGGCACACGCCCGGCCCGAACATGCTCTTCTGCGATGGTCATGTCAAATGCATCGAGCCGGGAATCGCTATGGCTGGGCTGCCAACACCGTAGCTGCCTCGTTCGCCGGTGCGACGTGCGTTCCGGCGCTAACGGCTGTATACTCAACGGTCTGGGGAATCGGCTACCCGCCCCTCGTCTGAACACCTCGACGGTTGGGGCGACCCCTGAGCGCTTGCAGAGGACTCGCTCGCGCAGTGGTTCATGGTCAAACGCCGCCACCGACAACCCCGGCGCCACCAACGTGACACGTGGAACATGACACGTGATACGTCACCCCACCGACGCGCCTTCGCAGGAGACACACAACCCATGCCCCTCTCGACAGAGCAACTACTGCACCTGTACCGGCAGATGGTGCGGATACGGCGGTTCGAGGAGAAGGTGAACCAGTTGTTCTTGGAGGGCGTCATGCCGGGGACGCTGCACCTTTACATCGGCCAGGAGGCTTGTGCCGTCGGCGTCTGCGAGGCACTGCAACAAACCGACTGGATCACCAGCACACACCGCCCCCACGGGCACGCGATTGCGAAGGGCGTCTCGATGGACTCGCTAATGGCCGAGCTGTTTGGCAAGACGACCGGATGTTGCGGCGGGTACGGCGGCTCGATGCATGTGGGCGACCCAGCCGTAGGGTCGCTGACGGCCATTGCCATTGTCGGCGGCAACACCCCCGTGGCTTCCGGCATGGCCCTTGGCTTCAAGCTGCAGAAGACCGGTCAGGTGGTTTGCTGCTTCATGGGCGATGGCGCCGTGAACGAGGGGGCCTTCCATGAAGGGGTCAACATGGCGGCGATCTGGGACTTGCCGGTGGTCTTCATCTGCGAGAACAACAAGTACGGCGCCTCGACGCCCGTCGAGCAAGTCGTGAAACTGGAGAAGTTGGCCGACCGCGCCCACGGCTACGGCATTCCGGGCGTCACCGTGGACGGCATGGACGTGCTGGCGGTGCACGAGGCGATTGCCCCAGCGGTCGAGCGCGCCCGCTCGGGCGGCGGCCCGACGTTCGTCGAGTGCGAGACCTACCGGTTCATCGGCCACTCCCGAAGTGACACCCGCGGCTACCGGTCCCGGGAGGAGGAGGCTGAATGGAAGGCGCGCGACCCAATCGCCCGTCTGGCCGCACAGCTCAAGGAAAGCGAGCAGGCTACCGACGAGGCGCTGACAGCGATTGCGGCCGCCGTCGAGGAGGAGCTTGAGCAGGCCGTTGCCTTCGCGCGGGAGAGCCCGGCACGTGCACCGGAAGACTGCTTGAGGCACGTGTTCACCGAGGAGGGAGCGCACTGATGGCGGTAGCTCAGCCGGAAACCCGAACCATGACCATCGCCGAAGCCCTGCGAGAGGCGATCCGCGAGGAGATGCGGCGCGACGAGCGTGTGTTCTGCTTGGGCGAAGACATCGGCATTCCCGGCGGCTTCGGCGGCGCGTTCACCGTGACGCTGGGGCTGGCCGAGGAGTTCGGCCACCAGCGCATCCTCGACACGCCCATCTCCGAAGCAGGCATTGCCGGCGCAGCCGTCGGTGCGGCGCTGGCCGGCATGCGCCCCGTCGCCGATGTGCAGTACGCCGATTTCCTCTTCTGCGCCATGGACCAACTCGTCAACCAGGCAGCGAAGATGCGCTACATGTCGGGCGGGAAGGTCGCTGTGCCTTTGGTCATGCGCGCGCCTTCGGGTGCTACCACGCGGGCCGCACAGCACGGGCAGAGCCCCGAGTCCTACTTCATCCATGTTCCCGGGCTCAAGGTTGCCTGCCCGTCCACCGCCTACGACGCCAAGGGCTTGCTGAAGACGGCCATCCGCGACGACAACCCGGTGCTCTTCTTCGAGCACAAACTCCTGTACGGCAGCAAAGGCATGCGGGCCGAGAAGGGAGCGCTCTCGCCGGTCGGAGAGGTTCCGCTCGACGACTACACGATCCCCTTCGGCAAGGGAGCCATCCGCCGCGAAGGGACCGACGTCACCATCGTTGCGAAGCTGTTGATGGTCTACAAGGCGCTGTCTGCAGCGGAAGCCCTCGCCGAGGAGGGCATCTCGTGTGAGGTCCTCGACCCGCGAACGCTGGTTCCCTTCGACACGGAGTTGGTCGTCGAGTCGGTCCGTAAGACAGAGCGCCTGGTCATCGTCGATGAGTGCCCGCGAACCGGCGGCTGGGCCGGGGAAGTCGCGGCTGAGATCCAGGAGCAGGCGTTCGGTCACTTGGACGCACCCATCAAGCGCGTGACCGCGCCGGACACGCCCGTGCCTTTCGCGCCGGTGATGGAGAAGTACTACGTGCCCGATGAGCAGGACATTGCGCAGGCCGTCCGGGAGGTCCTGCGGTGGCGTTGAGTCCGCTCTCCACGCTCCTCGGCGCGGCAAGGGCTGACGGCTACGCCGTGGGGTACTTCGAAGCATGGGACACCTACAGCTTCGAGGCTGTCGCCGAAGCGGCGGAAGCGGAACAGTCGCCGGTGGTCCTGGGCTTCGGCGGCATGATGATGGACCCGGCGTGGCTGGACCGGTTCGGCATAGAGCCGTTGGGCGCCTACGCGCGCGCCGTCGCCCGGCGCCTCGACGTACCTGCTGCACTGATCCTCAATGAGGTCCGAGAACCGGAGCACGGGCGCCGAGGTGTCAGCGCCGGATTCAACGTGGTGATGCTGGACACCTCGGAGCTTCCGTTTGAGCAGCGCGTGGAGCGGACCCGGGAGCTGGTGGCATTCGCCCACCCCGAAGGCGTCGAGGTACAGGCCGAGTTGGGGCAACTGCCGGACTTCGGCGGCGAAGACGCCGGCAGCGCGACGGACCCGCATGAAGCTCGCGCGTTCGTCGCGGCGACTGGCGTCGACTTCCTGGCGGTCTCCGTCGGGAATGTGCACCTGTGCACCGAGGGCGCGGCCAAGATCAAGTGGGAGCGCTTGCGGGCGATCCGGCAGCAGGTCGACGTCCCGTTGGTGATCCATGGCGGAAGCGGACTGTCTCCTGATACGGTTGCCGCGTTGATCCGCGAGGGGATCACGCTCTTCCACGTCGGCACGGTCATGAAGCGGCGCTACTTGGAGGCGGCGCGGGCGACAGTGGGGAACCTCGCGAACCAAGTCAACTACCAGGCTCTCGTCGGCTCTCGAAAGCCGACCGATCTCCTGATGCCCGGCAAGGCGGCAGTGATTGAGTCCGTGCGTTCGCTCATGCGGCTCTACGGCTCGTCGGGCAAGGCGGTGTAAGATGGCAACGAAGATCGTCGTTCCGGACGCCGGGCAGACCACCGATGAACTGCTGCTGGTGAAGTGGCACGTGGCCGTCGGAGACGACGTCGCAGCAGGCGACCTGCTGGCCGATATCGAGACCGACAAAGCCGTTGCGGAGTTGGAGTCCCACGCGACCGGTCAGGTCCTCAAACTGATGGCCGAGGAAGGCGACACCGTCGAGACCGGGCAGACACTGCTATGGATTGGGGCGCCGGGAGAGCAGGTCGACGAGGCGACGGCGCCCGGCGCTGGAACAACACCCGCGGAGCAAGCCGTCACCCCTGAGGACGCGGCGCCGACGCCCACCAGCCCTGCCCCCGCCGGCACCCTCGCCACGCCGGCCGCCCGCACGGCCGCGCGCGAACACGGGGTGGACGTGAAGGCAGTTGCCGGCACCGGGCCGGCTGGCTGCGTTGTGAAACGCGACGTAGCGGCATTCCCGACCCGCGACCACGAGAGCCTGCGTGGCACCCGCGTTCCGTTGAGCAGCATGCGGCGCGCCCTCGCGGTTCGTCTCCAGCAAAGCGTCCGGGAGGCGCCGCACTTCTACGTGACCGTCGAGGTGGACATGACGCGTGCCCTGGCCGTTCGGCAGGCGGCCGAGCCGCGAGTCACGCTCAACGATGTGATTGTGAAGGCGGCGGCCGATATGCTGGCCGAGTTCCCCCGGCTGAACTGCCGGCTCGAGGCAGACGCGATCCACTACCTGGAAGACATCAACATCGGTATCGCCGTCAGCGTGGATGACGGGCTGGTCGTCCCAGTGGTGGCCGGAGCGGACAAGCGCACGCTCGCCGAGGTTGCTGAACGGGCACGGTCGGTGGTCGCCAGTGCTCGAGCCGGGAGACTCGCAGCGGGCGCGCAGAGCACGTTCACCGTCTCCAATCTCGGTATGTACGGCGTCAAGTCCTTTACCGCCATCATCAACCCACCGGAAGCGGCCGTCCTCGCGGTCGGCGCCGTGGAAGACAAACTGACCCTCACGGCGGCTGGCATCGTCGCCGTGCCGACGATCTGTCTCACGCTCTCGGCCGACCACCGGCTCGTCGATGGCGCGCTGGCGGCCCGATTCCTGGCGGCGCTGAAGGACCGACTGGCGAACGCTCCCCAACCGGTGAAGTGAGCGAGAGAGAGGCACTGTGGGTCGCATGAACCAACGTCAGTGCAGCCGCGAGTGGATCGAGCGCACCCTCCGTCACGAGCCGAGCGGGCCGGTGCCCTACAACTTCTCATTCTCGCCGCCAGCACAGCGACTGGCCGAATCCCACTACGGCACGCCGCTGGAAGACCGTCTCGACCTCCCCCTCCGCATGGTCGGGCCGAAGTCTGTGAAGCCGTTGTACGCTGACCCGGGTGAGTACGGCGAGACGCTCGCAGACGAGTTCGGGGTGGTGTGGTCCACGAGCGAACGGGACCGCGGCTCGCCCGTCGGCCCGTGCCTGCCGGAGTCGACGCTGTCGGGCTACACCTTCCCTGATCCCAGCGCAGCGTACCGGTTCGCGCACCTGGACGAGTGGTGTGCCTTGCGGCAAGGGCATTACCGCCTCTTGTGGGTTGGCGATCTGTGGGAGCGGGCCACGTTCATGCGCGGCATGGAAGCGTTGATGACAGACGTTGTGCTTGCGCCTGGCTTCGCGGACGCATTGCTCCGGGGCCTCGCAGACTACCTCCTGCAGACCATGGCGCTTCTCTTCGACCGGTTCGCCTTCGAGGGCATCGCCGTCAGCGACGACTACGGGACGCAGCAGGCGTTGGTCCTCTCCCCTACTCATTGGCGCAAGCTCATCAAGCCACGGTTGGCCGAGATCTACGCGCTCGCCAAGCAGAACGGCCGCACGGTGTTCCACCACTCCTGCGGCAACGTCACCGAAATCGTCGGCGACCTGGTGGACCTCGGGTTGGACCTCCTCCACCCCCTCCAGCCCGAGGCGATGGACCTCGCGTGGCTTAAGCGTGAGTTCGGCAAGCACCTCACCTTTTGCGGAGGCGTGCCCACTCAAACGTTGCTGGTTCACGGTTGCCCCGAAGACGTGCGCCGCGAAGTGCGTCGGCTGAAGACGGACATGGGCGGCGACGGCGGCTACATCCTGGAGCCGGGCATCACGCTGCAAGCGGATGTGCCACTGGAGAACCTGATCGCGCTGATCGACGAAGCGCGGGAGCCGTGACCCGAGTGTGTCTGCGGGAGGCGCTCTGCTTTGCGCTCGCTGAGCAGGCTCTCCAGCTCCCCCGGTGAACTCTACGCCCGCGGCTACCGAAACCTCTTCTCTGCAAGGACGCAGCAATGGCTCACCCGACCCTCGGCATGATGACGTACTCCTTCCACGGCATGCTCACCCGGAGGGAGATCGATGTCCCCGGCGTCGTGCGGTTCTGCGCTTCACTTGGCGTGCAGGACCTGGATCTCACTGACCGGCACTGGCTGGACCCCGACAGGGACGTCCTCGCTACCGTCGAGGCGCTGGAGGAAACGGGGATGGGCGTCGCGTGCTGCAACACCTCGCTCGACTTGGTCTCCCGAGGGGCCGACGCAGCGGCGACGCGTCAGGAGCAGCTCCGGGAGCTGTTCGATAGGCTTGCACAGATCAAGTGCCGCGCCGTTATGCTGGGCAGCGTCCCCAACGGTCTCGGCCCGGCGGAGTGGCGCGAGCAGTTCGGCATTGGCCTGGCCGAAGCTGTGCCGCTTGCCGAGGAGTACGGCATGACCGTGACCTTCGAGAACCGGGGCGGGCCGGCCGGCGAGTTCATCGGTACGGTCGAGCACTTTGAACACATCCTCGACGCCGCCAGCGAACCCCGCTTGCAGATCACCTTCGACGTAGGCAACTTCCGCTATGTCGGCATGGACAGCGACGAAGCGTTTGACCGGCTCGTAGACCACGTCGCCCACGTTCACTTGAAGGATGTCGTGCCCCGCGGCGAGTCATTCCAAATGATGCCGCTGGGCGAGGGCGACGTCGACAACGCACCCACGATCCGCAAGCTGGCGGAACGCGGGTACGAAGGCTGCCTGTCCATCGAATGCGGCGGTCTCGGCAGCGATCTGGAAGATGCGCGCAAGAGCGTGGAGT
>PEVN01000237.1 GCA_002779825.1 Armatimonadetes bacterium CG06_land_8_20_14_3_00_66_21
ATCTGCCCGCCGGACGCCCCCCGGACGACTTGGCGGTGGAGGTCGGCGAGGTTGCGGTTGGCGTGGTCGGTGGGGCGGGTGGTCATTGGGGAGTCTCCTGGTGGAGGGGGGAGGGGTGAGGGGTGAGGGGCGGCTACTTGGCGCTTTCTACTACGACGGCTGTTCCGTAGGCGAGGACTTCGGAAACGCCGGTGGAGATCTCGGTGGCGTCGTAGCGAACGCCGACGATCCCGTTGGCGCCCATCTCCTCGGCATGGCGGACCATGAACTCGAAGGCTTCCTGTCGCGCATGTTCGCACAGCTCGGTGTACAGCGTGATGTTGCCGCCAAAGAGCTGCTGAATCGAGGCGCCGAAGTTGCCGAACACGCTGCGCGAGCGGACGGTGATCCCGCGGACGACCCCAAGGTACCGGGCGATGCGGTAGCCCTCAAAGTCAAACGAAGTCGTGATCCATGTTCTGTCCATGCGAAGTCCTCTGAGAACGGGTGTCAAGTGTCAGGTGTCAAGTGCCAAGTGAAGGGCGTCGCTTGGAGCTGACGTGGTGCCCAACCGCAAGGGCGGGCATGGATTGCTCCTGTGGGTATGCGGATCTGCGATTGCGGATTCTGGATTGAACGGGCCGGACCAGCAGGTCTGTCTGGATTCGCCGCCGCGGCCGCGAGCCCTGCTTCCTGCCGAGGCCGCCGTGCCGCGCGACACGATTGGGGGCTGGAAGGAACGCCGTGGTTGCTGTAGAATCTTCCGACTGGCTTAGTCGCGACAGGGAAGGCGTCACCTCCATCTGGGACCTCTTCCCTGTCGTGACAGCTCCCCGCAACAAAGCGGAGCCCTCGGGCACCGGCTGGCGGGAGTCTCTGCACACGACCAAATGAAGGAGGAGTGTCTGATGTCACAAAGACCCTTGAACGTGGGGCTGATCGGCGGCGGTGGGGGAGCCTTCATCGCCGTTCCCCACCAGCGGGCGATTCACTTCGACGGGACCCGGCGCGTCGTCGCGGCGGCCCTGCACCCCGACCCGCAGATCGCCATGGACGAAGCCGAGAACTGGGCGTACCCGATCAAGGGGTACACGAGTTACGACGAGATGATCGCGGCGGAGAAAGCAAAGCCGGTGGGCGACCGGATCGACTACGCGCTGATCGTGACCCCGAACCATGTCCACTTCGACCCCGCGATGAAGTGCTTGGACGCCGGCATTCCGGTCTTCTGCGAGAAGCCGCTGACCGTCAACCTTGAACAGGCCGACGCCCTCGTCGCCAAAGTCGCTGAGACCGGGCTGCCCTTCGGCGTTGGCCACACCTATCTGGGGCACTGGTCCAGCCGGTTCTCCCGGTTCATCGTCCAGAGCGGTCTCCTCGGCGAGGTGCGCTGGGCGGATGCGTACTACCTGCAGGGATGGCTCGCCGATCGCACCGAGGACATGGGCGTGATGCAGGCCGAGTGGCGCGTGGACCCGAAGCGCGCCGGCGGCAGCAACTGCGGCGGCGACATCGGCACCCACGCGCTGATGCAGCTTCGGTACGTGACCGGGCTCAATGTTACCAGCGTCAACGCAATCCTCGAGACGTTCGTGAGCGGCCGGCAGTTGGATGACCACTTCACCACCTACTGCCAGCTCTCCAACGGCGCCAAGGCTCTGGTACGCGCCAGCCAGATCGCCATCGGTCACAAGAACGACCTCGGCATAGAAGTCAACTGCAGCAAGGGCAGCTTGCGCTGGCGGCAGGAAGAGGCGGAGCAGGTCGCCATCAGCCTCCCCGGCCAGCCGGAGCGCACCTACTGGCGCGGCGACGTCAAGCCCAACGACGGCTTCCTGGGCGACCTCCCGGAAGACCTGATGGCGGAGCCGACGATTCCCTCCGGGCACGTCGAGGCGTTCCACGATGCCTTCGCTCGGCTGCATCGTTCCTTCGAGGCAGACGTTCGCGCCCACCTCGCCGGGGAGCCCTTCTCCTGCGACGGCTCCAAGTACGCCAACGTCGGCGACGGCCGCGTCGGCATCGCCTTCATCAAGGCCGCCGTCGAGAGCAGCAGCCAAGGCGGCGCGCCGGTGCCGATGCCGTAGCCGGTTCACGACAACCAGTTCGCGCAAGAGCTAAGGAGCGGGTGACGACACCCGGCAAGGCAGAGAGGCTTGAGCGCGCTTGAGCGGGGACCGCGCGTTGCGGTCCCCGCTCGCGTTTGCGGAAGACAGCCGCCCTCTGCTACACTTGCTACTTGGTGAAGTCCCCATGCCGACAGAGACGACCCTCCAGTACGTCTATGCAGACGGGAAGCCGGTGAGCGTCATTGTCCCCATTGAGCTGTGGCACGAGCAGCCTGGGAGGCCGCCAGTCGGGAAGCCGGCTGTTGAGGCTCCGTTTGAGGAAGAGCTGCTCGTCGACGTCGTGTGCAAGGCAAGGGTAAGGCCGCATGCTGCACTCAGCCCAGCGGACATCACCTCGGTGCTTGACTGGGAGCCTCTTGAGGCTCCTGATCTGCGAGCTCACCGGCCCGACGAGGTGTGCTGGGGCGGGCGAAGGATCAAGCTGCGGCGCCGAATCGTCTGCAACGTCTCCCGCGAAGACGGTCTCGTGGTCATCCAGTACGACCCCCTCGGCATCCGGGCCTATGCCGAGTCGCGCGAGTTTGCCATCCGCGACTTCGCCGAGGAGTTTATGGCTCTCTGGGAGGAGTACGCCCTCGTGCCCGACGAGGAGCTGACGCCGGACGCTGTTGGGCTGAAGCGACGACTGCTGGCGTTGGTGGAGGTAGAGGGAAACGACCGCGAGTGGCCCATTGAGACATCAGCGGAGGCGCGCGACCTCCCCATGGATACCGCGAAGGCCGAGATTGCGGCCTACGTCAGCAGCAATCCAGGCTGCGGTTACTTTGATCTGTCGTCCAAGCTGGGACTTCCGCTCGACCAGGTTGGCAACGTGTTGACCGAGATGAGCGCAAGGTCCCAGATACGGGTTGAGGCGGCGACATGAGCGCTTCGTCATACGCGGGGGCCGCAGACCATGGGGGGAGGCTCAACGCGTCGGCGGCAAGGAGACCTTCTGTGACGGCGATGATGCGACGGGGAACCGTGCTCGTCTGCGCGCTCGTGCTTGTGTTCGCCGCCGAACCAGCCCACGCCAACATCGGCATCCCGATGATCATGCTGATGTGGCCGGCTGCATGGCTACTCCTTGTCGCGATCGTCCCGATCGAGGCCCTGGTGGCCCGGCGGGTCCTCGGGCGCGGCCGGGAGTGGAGGGTCAGTGCCGTGGCGAACCTGGTGTCCACGGCCGTGGGCATACCGATCGCCTGGTTGACCCTCGTCCTCATTCAGATGGTCGTGGCACCCGGGAACTACGGGGTGAGCACCGCGCCAGCGAAGCTCGTGTCTGCCGTTGTCCAGAGCGCCTGGCTATTGCCCTATGACGCCCATCTCCACTGGATGGTGCCGGCGGCAGCGGCGACACTGTGCGTCCCCTTCTACTTCGCCTCAGTGCTCTGCGAGTACCTGGTCGCGCGTCGCTTCTACGCCAAGGAAGACTACCCGAAAGTGCGTCGGTGGGCATGGCTGGCGAACGGGCTGTCGTACGGGCTGATCGAGGTCTTCCTGCTCTGCTCTCTCCTGACGCAGTTGCCCAAGGGATGACCCGGGTCGGGCGACCAGAACAGCAGCCCCCCGGCAGGGAACGGCTTCGCCGGGTCGAAGTACGTGCCACGGTACACCGGTCCCCAAGGAGATGCCCACGATGCGACCCGCTGTCAGCTTGCTTCTCGCTCTCAGCTTCGCGGCAACTGCCGCCCACGCCCTCGATTCCCCCTGGATCAGCGACACCTTTTTCTACTGGTACACCTGGGATTACGACAAGGAGCTGGGCGGGTGGAT
>PEVN01000260.1 GCA_002779825.1 Armatimonadetes bacterium CG06_land_8_20_14_3_00_66_21
GTCTTGAGGAACAGCTCCCACTCGGTCCCGTCCCTGTCGCGGTGGAGCGTGCACGGCACCTCGACCCAGGTGTCGTCCAAGTGCTGGAACTTGGCCGTGGCGGTCGGCTTCAGGGCGTAGTCAGCGGGCCAGTCTTTCTCGGAGGCATACAGCTCCGTCCGGCAGCAGTTCGTCGTGGCGTGCCCGTAGGGGTTCTTCGGGTCGAAAGCCAAGCTCAGCGACTCCGATCCGCAGAACGGGCAGTAGCTGACCAACACTTGGTCGGCCTTCTCCACCGCGTGCTGCGTGGGCGGACCTTCCGAGCCTTTTCCTCGCGGACGACCAAAGGGGGAGATGTGGACGGGGAAGTCCGCCGTCAGCTCTGCGTCGGTCGGCGCAGTGGCGGCGTACTGCTGGTATGCCTCCGCTGCGGGCAAAGGAGGGTGCTCCTTGTTCCACCGCTCCACCTGGGCCTTGGTCCAGTCGGCGAATAGCGTCTCGGGCGTCAGTTGCGGGGTGCGTCTGCCCGGAATCAGTGCCGCCACCTTCGCGCCGCGGTCAGGGGCGTGCCAGGAGAACTGGGAGGCGAGGGGCGTCGCCTGCCGATCTGCCGCTTGCTCCGCCCACAGCCGGCTGTAGACGGAGCAAGAGATCAACGCGATCAGCACCAGAGCATGTGGCATCTTCGTGTCCTTTCCTGCTCACCCCTCGGCGATCGTGCCGGGCGCCCAGAGATTCCTGCCTCTGACCCCCGGGGTCGCACCCCCGATCCGATCCGGCACCCGCCAGTTCGTGTGCCACACCGAGTGCTGCGGCCGGTCGCGGCCGTAGGGGGTTCTCATCCGGATGGTGTCCGCTTGCGCCTCACGATTCCAGCGAGAACTGCTGGTTCGAGTAGTCAACGGTCAGTATGAAGCTCGCCAGGAAGTCCTCCACCCCCAGCAGCACTTGGTCGAGCCCGTCAATCACGTAGACGGGGGCGCTACGGATCGTCCACAGCACGGTCCCCGACGAGTCACAGATCTCGATCGTGCTGGTGTGACCGTATGCCTGACTGGTGCCTGAACCAGTGCCCACGGATTCCGGGGTCACTCCCTTCGCGAAGTCATGACCCAGCGCCTCGGTGAGATCCCGGGGCAAGAAGCAGCAATCGGCGCCGGTGTCGATCAGGGCACGCTCGTTGATGGGCGGCTTGGACGACGCGGGGTTGCTGACGCGCACTGGCAGCAGTGGCCGGGGGAAGTCGTCGGGGAAACGCCGGGAGAAGGGGAAGGTGTGAACGGGCATCTCAGTAGCAGCAGACCGTCTTCTTCGCCGGGACGCGCACCATGACCGGTGACTCAACGCCCTTTGCCCGGGCGCGGTCGAGCACTTCGGAGTAGTCCTTGCCGGACGCCACAACCGTGTTGTCGCTGAACGAACGCAACGCGACGATCTTCCCCATGTACTTCCGCTGGGTGACGAGAACCTGAGGAGTTGACATGGCTGTGTTCCTCACCGACTGGTATGGGCAGGAGATCAGACTGCCTGCGGCGGCTCGGTCTGCCGCACAGCACACTGGGTAACTGTACCCGAAGTCCCGCGCCCTTGCCACCGCGGAGGCAGCGGGGCGGCGCCTCCCGAGGCGTCCGGCCCGGGCACCCGACGCCTCCGAGCGTTACCCCCGCTCCGGCACCCGCCAGTTGGCGTACCACACCGAGTCCTCGGGCACCGGTTCCTGGCCTTGCCACAAGTCCTGCATCGAGCGGAAGTCCTTGAGCGCGGGCCGGACGACGGTGTCCCACAGGACCTCCACCTGCTCGAACGTCTTCAGTTGGTGCTGCGGCTGTTCCCGGTCGTAGGCGGCCAGCAGCTCCTTCGTCTTCTTGCTCAGGAAGTGTACTTCATCGGCAACCATCCGCTCGCCGACGCGTCGGTCGGACAGGCGGACAGTCGGTCCCATGGCGAAGTGCTCTCCCGGTTCGTCTTCGGGCGGCACGCGGGAGACGTCGACGCACTCGGGCATGAGCGCCCACAGCAGCGAGGTCTCCACCTTGCCGGCATGGTCGCCACCGCTTCTCCCATCGCTGTCAAAGCCGGGCGTGTTGGCCTCCCAGTCGGGCAGGCTGTACAACCGGGTGCCTATGTGTGGCTGCACGAGGCCGATGAGAGTGTTCAGGTCTTCCCAGTTGGGGCCGTAATGGCCGGTCACGAACACGGCTGCGTGGAAGCCGAGGGCGTCCGCGGTGCGGAGGTGGTAGCAGACGTTCTTGAAGTGCTGCCACGGCGGCATGCTGGTGAGCCAGCTTCGCTGGACCTCGCCGACGGCTTTCACCGCCCAGGCCGCGTAACCGCTCAGCTCGTGGATGTGCCAGCAGTCGAGCGGGGCGACGATGCCGCCGTGGGCTCGGGCTGTCTCGCAGGCGAGGGCGTGGGCCTTCAAGCCATCCAGCCCGACGGCATTCTGCGGCCCGTGTGGCTCGCACAGCCCGTACGTGAAGTAGACGACCGGGCATTCGGCAAACGCCGCCTCAAGCTGGTCGGGGAACATGCGTTCCCAGCGGACTTCGTGTCTCATAGTGTCCTCCTGTGAGAATGTAGCGCGAGATGGCATCTCGCACCGTGCGACTTACCAAGTCGCGCTACGTTCTCCTCCGACGTGGTGTGCAGACGCACATGGATGATTCCTTCGAAAACGCGTTGCTGTGCGCGGGAAGATAGGCGGCAGCCGGTTACTCCCACGCCTCGTCGGCGGAGGACGACCGGCTGCCACCTACCTTCCCGAAGGCAGGGCGTTTTCATCCGACGACGTGATGCCAAGCCGTGGGCGGGCGCTGAGGCAGCGCAGGCTACTTTGCGAGGCGCACTTCGTCGATCTCCAGACCGGCTCCGGGCGGGTCGATTCGTAGACCGGTTAGCATTGTGCGCCAAGCGGCGACCTCGCCGACATTGACAACCACTTCGTGCCAGTCGCGGCCGGGGGGGAGGGATGCGGTGGCAGAGCGCTCGGGCACGTACCCGCCCTCCTGCGTTCGCCAGAAGACCTGGAAGGAGCTGGGCGCGGCCGCCTTGTCTTGCGGCAGACGGCACCTGACTACCACCTTGGTGAAGTCGGCGGCGGGCACGCTCATGAGCGCCGTCGACAGGTATGGGTCGCCGCCAGTGGGCGCGCAGACCAGAGAACCATCCCGGACTTCAAGCGGGCCGAGATCATGTTCCGGGCGCCAGCCTTCCGCGTCGGCGTCGAAGGTCCAGCGGGTTCGGGCGACTGCGACGGGGGAAACGCGCAGACCGGACAGAGCGACCTTTACCGGGCGGCCGGCCGCCTGGGCCAGCTTCAGCACCACGCTCGGCAGCTCGGGCGCAACCGACCAGCCGGACTTGACGGCGTCGAGGTCCGCCGCAGCCGCGAGTGGCGCGCCGTCTACCGTAACGGCTGTCGGCGCAGCGACGCCGACCACGGCAACGCACGCCGTCGGGTCCAGGTCGAAGGTGTGGGAAAACGCCAGGTCGAACGGTCCCTCGCCCAGGTCGGCGACGCATTCGCCGCCTTTGGCGTTGCCGGCGGCGACGTCGCCCAACTGACCGGGCGCGAGCAGCGACACGAGGTTCTTCCCACTGCGGAAGAGCCGCATGTCGCCGTCCGGATGCCGGCCGTCGAGATCGAGTTGGTTCTGCACCAGCCGCTGCGGGCCGAGCATCAGTCCCCACGAGATGGTGCCATCGAGCATTCCCCAGCTATCGGGATAGAGCCCCTGGTAGCCGTCCTTGGTCTGCTGCTGCCGCCAACCGCTGACGGTGATGTCGTTGGCGACGCGCTTCCAGACGAATGAGTCGTCGAACTCGGCCAGGTCGAGCAACGCCTTGGCGTACTCCAGCCCACACCACTGGACCAGCCGGCCGAACCAGCTCCCGCTGTAGAAGGTGGCGCCGAAGATCGGGATGGTGCCACCGCGCATTGGCTCCAACCCCTCCTCGGGCGTCTGCCAGAAGTACACAAACGGCAGGCCGGTCTTCGCCCAGTAGACGGCGTCGGCCAGGTACGACCTGTCGCCGGTCAGCCGGTAGCCCCACAGGAACGCCTCGCAGCAGTGCGCCGAAGCCAGGATGTCGGGCGCGTGCAGCGGGATCTCCCATACTTGCGAGCCGCGCGGGATGCGCCACTTGCGCAGCCAGTCCAGCCCCTTGAGCCCTTCCATTAGGAGCCGAGGATCCGCCGTCTGCGCCGCCGCCTTCAGGATCGCGTGTACCGGCGCGGCGCCCATACCGACGTTGGTGTCTCCGGCTTTGCCAAGTGATTGCGTCTTCTCGCTTGGATGGAACACCCACGTGCCATCCGGCTCGCGATGGCCGAGTTGGCCGAAGCCTGCGGTACGTGCCTGCAGGAGCGCCTGCGCGACGCTGCCAACGTGGAGCGAGAGCGGCAGCGCGTTGGTGCCGGCGATTCTCTCGATGGCGAGCCGGCGCAGCTCGGGCTGCCCCAGCTCCTTGGCCAGGTACAGGTACATCAGGGCAGTGCCAGGATTCTTGCCGGGCGCCCACCCCTTGACGCCCGCCCAGCCTTTGCCCTCGGTGTAGAGCAACTCCTCGAAGCCGCGCAAGGACAGGGCGTAGTGCTCCTTCAGCGCCATCGGCGGGTCGCCGATTGCGCCGGGCTTGAAAAGACGACACCACTCAGTGACGGCGTCGAGAACGTCGGCGTTGGGCTTCACGTAGAGCGACGACCGCAGCATCAGTTCTTGACCGGCCTGCAGCTCAACCGGGCGCTGAGCTTGCAGCTCGTTCTCGTCCACGAACTCAGGCACGGACGGCAGGAAGAGGCCGAGCAAGTGGTTGTTGGCGCTTCGCGGCGGGCCGGCTGCAGCCAAGTCGATCCGCGGATCGGCGCTCTCCACCAGGTTGGGCGACGCAAAGACCGCCGCGGGCTGGTCGTGTTCGCCCAGCCACTTCTGCCGGTTGTCCCACAGGAGCGCTACCAAGTCCTTGTCGGGCGACGTTACTGCCTGCACGGGAATGCAGATCCGGTTCGGGTGGGACACCACGCGCAGGTCGCCGGGCGGAGCAATATCGCGGTCGCTGGAGGAGACCTCGCCTCCCTCCAAGTACTCCAGCCCCGGGAGGAGCGCTTCATACTTCGCTGAGCCGAAGGAGCCCTCGCCGACTCGGAGTTGCGGGCCGTCAAAGCGGTAGACCGCGCCCGGCCCGCCGGCTTTCAGCGTGTGGGTCACGTCGATCCGATGTGGGTCGACGGTCAATCGGTACTCGGCGGTGGCGGTCCATCTCCTGCCGGACCCGTCGAGCACCGCCTCCTCAAACCGCAGTCCGGGCATACCTCCGCGGAGCGGCGTGGCCGTCGCCGCGGCCAGCTCCTCCCGCCGCTGTGCCGAGAGCTGCACGGCGCCCACGGCAGGCAACGTCGCTACGGCGCGCCAACTTCCCCCGCGCTTCAGCTCCAGGAAGAGCGGACCGAACCGCGTCGATCCGGTGCGGATCGTCGCCTGCTCGAAGCCGGGGGCGCGCAGTCGGACGGTGCCCGAGGCCAGCACTGCCTGATCTCGCGCAACGGTAGCGCCCTGTTCCGGCGCGGTTGGTGGCAGAGGGTGGGTCACGAAGAGGCGCGCCGCCCCACCGCCTCCATGTCGGCCGAGCGAGACGTTGTAGCCCAGCTCGCCAAGCTGGGTCGGCTTAAGTCGCAAGCGCACCGGGGTGTCCTGTCCGGGCGCCAGTGCGGGAATAGGCGCCGGTTCCGGGTCGCCGGGGCCCCGCGCCTGCACGGAAGCCCCCGAGAGCGGCTCGCCGCCGCTGTTGCGGATGACGACCCCCAACGTGACGCTCTGTCCCAGGAAGGCGAACGCACGATCGAAGCCGAGGGACAGGACGTCGGCACAGGGGGGGCCCAGCGGCGTGCCGCCAAGTCCCAGCTTCCTGAACTGCATGGTGACCGGCTGGTCATCCGCCTGCCACGAGACCTGCAACCCGGTGATCCTGCCCTGCCAGCCGCGACGATCGGCAAGCTTGAGGGCGTGATGCGTCTTCCGCTGAGGGAGCCGGGCCGTCGCCTGCGCGCCGGGCTGGAACTTGCCCTCTTCGTCGCTCCACCGCACCGTCAACACGGTGCTCTCGGTCGCGCCGGCGTCAACAGTCAGCCACGGGAGACTGTCGGCGTCCAGCGAGAGCTTCGAGATCGCCACCGTCGGCGCGCTGCCGTGTCCGACCAGCTCGGCGCCGTCGGTCTTCACCTTGACGTCCTCGATGTCCCGCGCCGGCACGAACCCGGCCAGGGTCCCGGCGAATTCCCAGACCGGTCCCTCGCTCCGCGGCGATGGCGGCAGCTCCAGGATCTCGACCGACTCGATCTCCACTACCACGCCCTCCTTCTCGCCGCCCGGCGGATCGAACCGCAGCCGGGTCACTTTGCCTTCCCAACCGGGGAACACGTTGTACGTGTGAAGCTGGTTGTCGCCAGGCAGCGTGAAGGCGATCTCCTTGCTCGCCTCGAAGCCCGAGTCCTTCCCCTCGGTGCTCGCCGCCCAGAAGAACTCCGCCCCGCCCTTCACGTTGCACCGGGCCTTCATCCGGATGAATTGCCGGTCATTGCCCTGAATCGCCAGACACGGACCGCGACTGCAATGGATGAACGGATCGAAGCCGACGACCCGGACGACCAGCCGCCCATCCTGCACAGTCAGCGGCGCAACCCCGTTCGCCGCCCACCACTCGCCGGGGCCTTGGCGGAAGTCCCAGGTGTGGAGGGGCTGTTGAGCCAGGGATTGCGTCGCCAGAGACGACCCGACATAGGCCACCAGAGCGGCGCGGCGACGGGCTGTGTTGCCGAACGTATGGGGGGCACGGAGCGCGATCATGACGGGACCTCCTTGCATTCGCCTGCATGTTCGGCCCGTCTACCGGCTTCCCCTTGCTTGCGCGCGCAAACCACCCGCCCCCGCTTCGCCTCTCTCCGTGGGACAGGTTGCCGAACCTGTCGGTCATCCCCGCCCATCACCACGTGAACCGAACTGGTCAGGCGACCTGTCCAACCGGTGATGGGCGGACAGTCGTGACCGGCACGGGCCTTGGGCGGGCACGACGAGCGGCGCGGCGGATCCGGGCGCGCTGCTCCTGGGTCGCGTCGCGACCCAGCTCCTCAGCGATATCGTGGGTGGCCCACCACGCCCGCTCTTCGTCTTCCGAGGCGAACTCGGGGATGTCTTCCAGTCGGTCAATGACCGCGCGTTCGGGCTGCTCCCGGCGATCCATGGCTTTTGCTTTTCTCATCCGCGCTGATACCGACGCCGCTGGGGGCGCCCCATGGTCACAGCACTGATCGGCCTCATGAGGTCCTCACCTTGGTTGTCGGTCCGCCAAGTGTAGACGACTCGCAGGTACACACCGGACGTGGCTGCGCGTCCCAGCAGAACGTAGCGTTCCTCGCCGTCAACAACCTGTTGCTCGATGATGATGGCGTCAGGATCCTCGCAGGCTTCCTCGATCTCCCCGTCGTGGACGCCGTGCACGAGGTTCTTGTTCGTGTTTCCAGCGTCCCGGTCGAACATGGCGTGTTTCCGAGTGTACCACGAGCCGCCGAACGTCGCCAGAAGGCCCGCCGGCAACACCGTTAGCTGACTGTCCACCCGGCGTCGCTTGTAGTTCCGGCTTCAGCCGGGCCGTCCTGGCCGAGGCCGCACACCAGACGGCCCGCTTGAAAGCGGAACTACGAACCTGACGACGAAACGCTTCTTCGCCGGCCGCCCGAAGCTTCCCTTTCCGCCGGGCAGGAGTTGGGTGCCGGCGGCGAGAATCAGAGAGGTCTTGCGGAAATCCCCGGAGCCTGCTGCATGATGTACCCGACTCCCTTCCCTGCCGATTGGTCTTGGGCGACAGCGCTACTCGTCGCAGTATGCTGCGCCGCCTGCGCGCAGGATATCCCCGCGGAGTGGGGAGAGGTCTGGCAGCCGCAGCTTCCGAAGAGCGAGAAGCACCCTTCGTTGTTCTACGACGAGGCGGACCGAGAGCGAATGCGGGAACGCGCCCAGCGGGAGCCATGGTCGCGGTGGTGGCAGGACTCGCTGAAACACGGGGTGGGCAGCACGCCTGCGGTCCGGTGGTGGCTCACGGGCGATGAGCCGGCAGCAGGCAGGGCCCGGGAGGCGCTGCTGTCTCAACCGATCTGGCGACAGACGCCGCAAGGCTACCTGGAGCCCAGCTCGCACCGGTTCTCTGACTACGTCATCACGTACGACGTGTTAAGCGCCTGGCCCGGACTCACCGCCGAAGACCACCAGCAGATCCGTGACAAGATCGCCGCCGAAGCCGATCACTACTACGGAGTCATGTGCGGCGGCGTGCCGGGCGGCTGCAACTTCGGCAACCAGCGAACCCTCGCCGCTTCGGCCTTGGGCATGGCGGCACTGACGCTCTGCGAGTACAAAGACAGCCCGAACGGCCCGGAGAAGTGGCTGCGGCGCGCGCTGTACGAGATCCGGCGCGACGAGAACTTCTGGTTCTTCCGGCCCGGCGGGCTGTTCGTCGAGGGCGCCGGGTATACCGACTACATGAACGTGCAGTTCGTGCAGTTCGCCCTCGCCTACGAACGGGCGACGGGCAAGTATCTCTTTGCCGACCCGCGACTGCGGGAGTGGCTCACCTTCGTCGTCTACCAGTTGATGAACAACGGCGAGCTAATCCCGTGGGGCACGTGCGAGACGGGCATCGGGCTGAGGTTCTTCGGGCTGCTCGCCAACGCCCGCTACGGTCGTGATCTGGCGCCGCTGTTCCGGCTGGCGTTCAACCTGCCGACAAGCCCTTCCCTGCACCCGTACCACCTCCATCTGGCGCTGGCGCACCACGATCCCGAGGTGACCGGCCCGACACCCCCTGCCTCCCGGGCGTTCCCAGCGTCGCAGACGGTGGTGCTGCGCGAGAACTGGGGGCACGCGGCGGTCGCCGTGTGGTTCGCCGGCAAGGACGGCACCTGGCCGCTGGATTACCGGTACGGCACCTACAGCCACGGCGACTCAGGACACTTCGTGCTGACTGCCTGGGACGAGGTGCTGGCGACCGACTCGGGGTACGACCACTGGAAGAGTCACGACTACTACGGCGCCGAGTTCCACAACGTGCTCCTGATCGACGGCAAAGGTCCCGAGCAGAACACGCCGGGCGAGCTGTCGCAGATCAACACCGAAGGCCCCGTTCGCCACGCGACCGTACTACGGAATACCAGGGCTGCACCGTGCGACGGACGCTCGCGCTGGTGCGCGGTCGCTACGTGTTGGTGGCGGATCGGGTCGCGGCTGACTCCGCGCACGACTACGCCTGGCAAGTCCGGTCAGCCTGTCCGCCGGATAGCCCCGGCACCGCCCTCCAAGAGCGAGACGTCACCTGGCCGGGGTTAGATGCCCGCCAGTGGCGGGACCTCAAACCCGGGCGGACCCAGCTCACCACGATCGCCCCTCCCTTCGCGAAGTTGACCCTCGACAAGAGCCGCTGGCGGCCGATGTCCGGCAACCCGGAGTTCGTCAACCAGGTGGCGTTGGCGAAGTGGCGGGCGGCAACGAGCACCGCGCTCTTTGCGCTGCTCCCGAACCTCCGGCAAACCCCGGCTCTAACCTGGCAGGTCGCGGACGGGCAGAACCTGGTGATCCAAGGCCCCGGCTGGACGGATCGCGTGGCGGTCACAGGCAACGAGCTGTCGATCAGCAGAGGTGACCAGAACGCGGACGTTCGACTGCCGCTGTGAGCTGTGCCCACGTGGAGACCAACCTCAGGCTCGTAGTTCCGCGTTCACGCGGGCCCGTGGTCTGACCTATCCGACTGGTCAGACCTGTCCGACTCGTCCGATGTCCTTCCGCGGCTACCCCGAGCCGCGAGCGCCCATTCACCCAGGAGCCACACAACCATGACCCACCGCGAACGCCTCCTGACCGCCCTCGACCTCGGCACACCCGACCAAGTGCCTGTCACCTGGGAACTGGTCGGCCGCTGCGCCCACGCCCTCACCGGCGACGGCGGCTGGCGCGGGCAGTGCGACGCCCACCGGCTGATCGGCTCCTCCATCTTCAACCTGCAGGGCATCGGCCCGGAAGTGCGCCACGAGGCCGTTCCCGGGTTTGCCGCGGAGTCCGAGACGCTCGGTGCCGAGGACGGTTGGCAGGTCGGTGAGCACCGCCTCGTCACTCCCTCAGGCACGCTGCAGCAGCGAACCAAGCACGGCGGCATGAAGCACGATCCGTTGGTCCACAAGCGGGTCGAGTCCTTCGTCAAGACTCGGGCGGACTACGAGATCCTCGCCGGGTATCTGCGCGCGCACGCCAACACCGCCCACCCGGGAACGGCAGTGAGCGCCGAAGCGTTGGACTACGTCCGAGACGACGGGTTGGTGAACCACTGGTGCGGCGACTCGCTCTACGCGCTGGCGAACCATCGCGACTCGGCGGAGTTCATCGTCGACTTGGTGGAGATCCCGGAAGTGGTCGAGGAGCTGTTGGTCCCGCTTCACGCCGAGCGCGAGGTCGCGATGCAGGCGTTCAACGAATCGGTCGCCGACGTGTTGGTCTGGGACATCTGCTGGGCGTCGACCAGCCTGCTCAACCCCGAGATGGTGCGGCGATTCGTCGTTCCGGAAGCACGGTGGGCGGTCGAGAGCCTCGCGCCCGGCAAGCGGATCGTCTTCTTCACCTCCGGCCGCATCCGCGACGTGCTGCCCGATCTGGCGGCGCTCCGTCCGCACGGCATTCAGCACCTGGATGTCCTTGGCGACTGCGACCTGGCGGAAGTCAAGCAGACGTTTGCCGGCCAGTTCTGCGCCATGGGCAACTACAACTGCGTCGCCTTAGCGCACGGCTCAGTCGCCGACGCCCAGGCGGAGGCGCGCCGCTGCCTGGACGCGGGCATGGAAGGCGGCGGGTACCTCATGACCACCTCAGACGAAGTGCCTGCCAACGCGAAGCTGGCGAACATGCGGGCGGTCGTCGAGTGCGTGGCGCTGCACGGGCGGTACCGCTGAGCGCTGCGCTGTCGCCGAGGTGGATCGTGCCCGATACGTCCTGGATCTCGGACAGCGCCCGCCCTCGTGGCGCAAGGCTCTGCCTTGCGGACCGGCGCTCCCGCCCGAATGCAGGCAGTCAGTCCAGCTTCGACGGTCACGGATGCGCGGGCTACTTTTCCGACGGTCCGATCCGCACGTTGTCCAGCCAGAACCTCCGCTCCCCGCCAGCCTCGGCGCTCGGGGTCTCGGCTTCCTGCGGGCCGAAGGCCACCTGGCAGCCTTCGTCGGGGATCTCCCTGAGAAGCTCATCGCGCGGGAACCGGCAGGGTGCCAGATCGACCTCCGCATGGTGCCACTGGTCATCCTCAGTCAGTTGGTTGGTGGGGCCGGCAAGCGGCAATGGGCTCATCCCGCAGACGAGACTACCCATCGGACCGTACAAGGGTCCGGGCCCGCCTAACACCGCCACGCGGGTGCCAGGCGGGATCCGGTAGTCAAAGCTCAAGCGCCATCCGGCGTCCGCCAGCAGCGG
>PEVN01000458.1:0-9031 GCA_002779825.1 Armatimonadetes bacterium CG06_land_8_20_14_3_00_66_21
ACCACCCTGCAACTCCGCTACACACTCGCCGACTCGAACCGAAAATGAGCAAATGGTCCCAAAATGCTTCCGACCCGGATCAGGAGGTCTGAGGCTTCCGCAACACGAACTAAGTACGGTTGTAGTACTAAGCTGACGGACCGCACACTCCACCCGCACTTGCTCGCACGGGCAGTCAGGCGCACTCATCCGAGCCACCTGCTTGACGACCTCGCCACCCAGCATGTGCCCGTAGCGGCCAACGTCGTCGAAGTCGGTTGTGAGGCGAACCGGCACGGTGGCACCGCACGCGCCCTGGATGAACATCGCTCCCTCGCAGCCGGTCACTTGCTCGATCAACGCCGCGGCCACGCCTGGGAAGTCGGCGGACACGAGCGGGTTTACCTGTACGGTCGTCGGGTGGCACATGAAGTGGAACAGCACCGCCGCCGGCGCACCGTCGAGGCGCTCGAACGACAGCACGACCACCTCGTCGTCACTGATTCCCCAGTCGGCGATCTCGTCGTTCGGCGGCCTGTCTCGCCAGTAGTACAGCCGGCCATCAGTGCCGCGGAGGCGACGCCCGGCGCCCAGCCCGGCAACCGTCCCGCGACCGACCTTCAGCCGCGCCGGACCAGTCGCCCGGTCTGCCATCGCGATGACAGAAGCCAACTGGTCGCGTAGCGCGTCCAACCAAGCCATGGCGCCCGGGTGCTGCGCGAGCGAGCGGAAGCCCCCCAGATCGGGCGTCGAGTGCGCGTGGGTGGCGCACAGCATGATGTCCTCGGGGCCGATGCCGCACTGCTCGTGCGCACACCACCGGACCTCAGCGATGAAGTCCCGCTCCAGTCCGGCCACCCGCCGAGCGATGCCGATGCTGTCCACTGTGACGAGCGCCACCCGCCGCTCCCCGTCGCCGACCACAATCGCCTTGGCGAACAGCGGGTCGTGCACGCCCTTGAAGAAGCCGTGGCGCGGAGCAATCGCCAGGTGCGGGATCGTCAACGGCGGGGTCACGTCGACGCGCGCCGCGCCGACCGAGAAGGCTTCGCCCGGCTTGCAGATTGCAGATTGCAGATTGCAGATTGGTTCAGTCGTCGTCTGCCGCGCGTTCACCGCGTCACCCCTTCCCCTCGCCACCTTGTCACAGGCCAGACCCGCCGCCACCTTGTTGACCGCCGCCGGAGGGTGCGGCGGCGAGACGGGGCATTGGCCAGGAGCCTCTTCCCGTCTACAATGCTGTTCACACGACAGTGTGCTGTCAGAGAAAGCGAGGTAGAGTCCATGGCTCAACGCACGGTCCTTCGGCTGGGACAGCATGTCGTCAGCGATCCGGAGATCTGCGGGGGGAGTCCGACCGTCGCGGGCACCCGTGTGCCCGTGCGGGTGATCTCCGGTTGGTGGAAGGCTGGGATGACGCTGGACGAGATCATGGACGGCTACCCGCACCTCAAGCCTGAGCAAGTAACTGCGGCGCTGACTTACTACTTCGAGAACCGCGAGGAGATCGAACGCGAGATCGAGGCGAACAGCGAGGCTCAGTGGCGACGTCTGACGCCGGTCGTCGAGGTCGTGGCGTGAGCGCCGCACGGCTTTATGTCGACGAGGACGTGCACTCCGCAGTGGCGGCTCAGCTCCGACGCCGAGGGTATGACGTGACCTCGGCCGGCGAGTCCGGCAACCTCGGGGCGTCCGACGGAGCACAACTGGAGTTCGCTGCCTTCCAGGGCCGAGCAATCCTGACGTTCAACGTGGGCGACTTCTGCCGCCTGCACACGGAGTATATCCGAACGGGCAGGGAGCACTGCGGGGTCATCGTGTCGGACCAAGTACCGATCGGCGAGGTGGTCAAGCGGTGCGTGCGCCTGCTGAGCACCCTGACCGCCGACGAGCTCAGGGGCGACACCCAGTTCCTGGGCAGTTGGCGGTAGATCGGGCAAGTGGCGCGGTCAGGAGACTTGCGCCGAGCGGGTTTCACCTTGTCTCCTTGTCACAGGCCAGACCCGCCGCCACCTTGTTGACCGCCGCCGCCATATCGCGCACGTCGGCTTCGGCGTAGAACTCGCTCATCGACAGGATGACCATGCGGTCGAGCACGTCCTCGCAGATGGGGCAGTCGCCTTCCTTGTACTCGATGCCGGGGCGGGCGTTAGGGTGGTCGAATGGGAACTGGGAGTTGCCGAAGATCCGCTTCTGCGCCAATGCCTCGTGGCAGAGGAAGATCGGCTTGCCAATGTAGTGGGCCGAGGCGCCGATGCCTTCTGCCCGCATTGCCGCGCAGAACTCGTCGGCCGTGTAGGGGCCGCCTCGGTCGACACCCAGCTCGTAGTGCCAGTAGGTATGTTTGCAGCCGTCCAGTAGCTTCTGCGGCTTGAGACCGGGGACATCGGCGATCAGCGACGATAGCAGGTCGCCGTTGGCCCGGCGCCTGGCGATGAGGTCCGGCAGCTTGCGGACCTGCGCCAGCGCCACGGCGCCAGTCAGCTCACTCATCCGGTAGTTCGGCCCCATCAGCGTGTATCGCCGCGGGCCGAACTCGTCGCGGTGCCAGCCCTTGTCGGCAAACAGCTTCCCGCGGACGCCGTACTCCTCGTTGCTGGTGAGGGTGATGCCGCCATCGCCGGTGGTGATGTGTTTGCTCTGCTGCAGACTGAAGCAGCCGATGTCGCCGAGGGTGCCGACGGGCTTCCCCTTGTACTCGCTGAGGTGCGACTGCGAACAGTCCTCGATGATGGGGAGGCCGTATCGCTTGCCGAGGTCCACGAAGGCGTCCATATCGCAGGGGTTGCCGGCGAGGTGGACAACGATGATCGCCTTCGTCTTCTCGGTGATCTTCTGCTCGGCGTCGGCCGGGTCAATGCAGAACGTCTCCGGGTCCACATCGGCGAAGATGGGGATCGCCGTCTGGTAGAGAATCGGGATCACCGTACCGATGTCGGTGATGGGCGCGGTGATGATCTCGTCGCCGGGGCTGGGATTGACCATGCCGACCGCGACGTGAACGGCCGACGTGCCAGAGGTGCTTGCCGTCGCGTAGGTGGCACCCATGAGCTGCCGGAACTCTTCCTCGAACGCCTTCACCTTCGTCCCGCTGTAACGGAACATGTCACCGGAGTCGATGACATCGATCAACTCCTTCAGCTCTTCCTTGCCCACCTTCTTGCCGCCGGGCAGGGGGCACTTGCGGACGGGTTCGCCGCCGTTGATAGCCAGTTGGGTGTGGGACATGTCAGATGCTCCTCCTGTAGCGGGCGTGCGAGCGTCGCCCCTGGAAGCTGGAGGCCGGAAGCCTCACCCGCAGAACTCCAGCTTCAGCATCGCCTTCGCGACTTGCAGTGCATACTTCATCCGCGCCGTCACCCACGGCTCGGGGCCGAGGCGCTCGCCGGGGATCTCCAGATTCCAGACCCCGTCGTAGCCGATCTCCCGGACAGCCGCCATCACCGGCGGCCAGTCGATCTTGCCATGACCGGGGATCCGGTGCTGGTCGCCGGAACCGTCGTTGTCGGAGATGTGGGTGGCGCTGAGGTGCTCGCCGCACTCCCGGAATGCCGCCGGCAGGTCCAGCCGTTGGAGGTTGGCGTGGCTGGTGTCGAGGCAGATGCCCAGGGCCGGCGAACCGATGGTATGGATGATCTCCAGCAACTCCCAAACCACGGATCCATAGCCCCGCTTGGCAATGCCCGCTCCGTCGGCCATGTTCTCAATCGCCACGCGGAAGCCGAGGGACTCCGCCTTCGCAGCAAACTGGGCGAAGGCGTCCAGGTTCAGCCGCTTCACCTCCTGCCAGGCCGCTTCGTTCGGCAAGCCGTCGCCGCCGCCGGGGTGCAGGACGCCGTTCTTGATGCCCAAGTCGGCAGCCACCGCAATCCACTCTAGCGCCGCCTCAATCTGCTCCTGCCGCTTCGCGTAATCGCCTTGCGCGAAGTTGGTCATCAGCGGCAAGTGACACTGCGGCGCCCGCACCCCCAGCTCTTCGCACAACTGCCGGAACCGCCGCACCCGCGCCGGTCGGCGCGAGCACTCAACCAGCACCTGCAGGTGCTCGCACGACAGCTCAAAGTGCCGCCAGCCCAGGGCGCGCAAGCGCCTGAGCGCCTCCTCGGGCTGGAGTTCGACATACACGCTTGTCCAGATTGCCGGTTCCATCAGTGCTCCTTGCGGAAGTAGTCAGCCGTAGGTTCCGGCAAGGAATCACAGCTTAAGACTTAACGAAAAGTCCTTTCCAACCTCTCCCTGCAGTGTTCTTCCATCTATCCGCGCGAGTCCCTTCCGGTCGAGCGACTGGTTGAGCTGCGCAGTGGCCCAATTCGTTATGATCTAAGGTGTGACCCGTACACCCATACAGACGTACACACGCGGCTGACGCGCACGCTGCGCGAACGCGACGGGCGAGCCTATGCGATTGTTGCCTCTCCGAACAGTGCCCGCCGCGGGTTGTCTGTCAGGATCTTCGCCTTCACGTGGTCAGGGATGTCGGCGCCGAGCACTTTGCCCAGCGGGTTGCCGAATCCGCGACAGGGGACGTCGGAGCCGAAGACGACGCGGTCTTCGCCCAGCTCGCGCACGGCGAACTCGATCCCGCCCGCTTCGGCCGGGTTGCCGCCGATGTCGCCGAAGACGTTGGGCGTGTCGCGGATTGCTTTGCAGTTCCACTCGTAGGCACCGGTGATGAGGTGCGCCGCCATGAACCGGCCCGCGGGGAAACGGCGGGCCACCTCGGCGACATCGGCAGGGGACGACTCGCCTTCCATGTTGCCGCCGGAACGGAAGTAGGTGTGAATCAACATCGGCAACCCCAACTCGACGGCGCGAGCAATCACCGGCTCGCCCTTCGGGTCGGTGCACTTCCGGGCGACCCAGATCTTCACCGACACCATCCCCTCGACGCCAGCGTACTCGTCCAGCATCTGCAGCGAGGCTTCCGGTTCGTCGAGGCTCACGTAGAGGTGGCCCCAGACTCGGTCGGGGAGCCGCGCGATCAACCGGACCACGTCGTCGTTGCCCGTGCGCAGGTCCGCGGGCGTGGGGCGCTGGGGCCACCCAAGTCCCATTCCGGAGACCACGAGCCTGGCGATGCCATAGCGCTCCATGGCCGCCGTTAGCGTGTCGGCGAAGGCGCCCGAGCGGTCGCTCGGAATGTGTCCGTGTACGTCGAGGGGGGAAAGCTGTTCAAGGGCAAGCATCGGTGTCCTCGCGAGGCGGGAAGAGTTGGCGCCGCTTCCGTGGTCGAGTCAGCAGATTCGCGGTTCCACAAGGAATCCCTTCGTTGCCGGCCCGCCGGTCTCCCCCGAGTCCGGATTGGCCGACGCCTGCCCCCGGTTTGGTGCATAATGGGAAGCAGTTCTGCGGGCTGCCTGTCCGGCCGACAAAGCGTTGAGGGGCAGGACAAGGTCGGTTGCGCAGGACGTACCAGACGAGTTCTGATTCTGCTTCCATTCAAGATGAGCCCGACTGTCGCCTCATGTGTCGGGGGTGGGTTCCCGCCTCGACCGTACGGACCAGTGTCGGCTGACCGGAGCGGCGAGATCATCGAGAATGCGGCGTTGGATCGACGAATGGAGCACGGCGTTGCGGTTAGGTGGAAAGCACGAAGTCCCCCCCCCGGAGAAGACGGCAAGGCAGTACACCGGACGATCATGGTCGTGGAGAGCGATCCGGGAACGCAGTCGCTCCTCAAGCGAGCCCTAAACCCCTTGGGCTGCCATCTGGTCGTTGCACAGAGCGGCTCCGAGGCGCTGAAGCGCCTGCGCCAGACGGTCCCGAACCTGTTCATTGTTGCCCTCAGTCTGCCCCAGATGAACGGCTGGGAGTTCATCCAGAAGCTCAAGGACGATAGTGGGTTCGAGGCGATCCCGGTGATCGTGCTGAGCGCTCACGGCGGGTTCTGGGACAAGGTCGTCACTCGCCGAGCAATGAAGGTGCGGACATACCTCCAGAAGCCCTTCAATGCCGACGAACTCCGCGACGCGGTCCGCAAGGAACTGCGAATCAAGCTCAAGGGATAGCCAGTTCTCGGCGCCGCCGGCACTGTCGCCGGCGAGTGATAGTGGCACGCGCTTCTGCACGTAGCACCTTCCTGCACAGGGGCCGACAGGCTACAATTGGCAAGTCGTTGTCCGTGCGGCCATGCTTCGGCAGCAGTGCATGGACTGCGGAGCGCAACAGGGAACCGGCTTTGGCCGACGAACACCTCGCGACTCGCTCTCTCAGGAGGGAACTGGATGGCGAACGGAACTCCCATCATCGACGCGCACACCCTCTTCGGCTTCTGGCCGTCACGGAAGGCAGACCTCCGGCCGGAGACGCTGGTGGCGCTCATGAAGAAGAATGGCATCGCGAAGTCGCTCGTCGTCTCGGCCACCGGCATCCTCTACGACTTTTTGCGCGGAAACGACGAGGCGCTGGCGTTCGGAAGGCAGTCAACCGACGTGTTCCCCCTCGGCACGGTCGACCCCAAGCGTCACGTCGGCTGCGCCGAGGAGATCGACAAGCGCGCCGAGCAGGGGTTCAAGCTGTTCTCGTTCTACCCACAGCACCAGGGGTGGCCGCTGGACTTCCTGCCGTTCCAGAAGCTCCTGGACAAGCTGGCAGAGAAGAAGCTCGCCACCATGGTCTACTGCGGGGAGCCCGGCGCGGCCACACTACTTGCCCGGATGAGCAAGGGGGGCGCCTCGGTCATCCTGTCGGGCGTCAGCTACGGCAACCTGGGTGAAGTCCTCGCCGTCATGAAAGACCACGCGCAGTTCATGGTGGAGTCCCACATGCTGAACACGCCCGACGGCTTTGAGGTGCTCTGCGGCGAGGTGGGCGCACACCGCGTGGTGTTCGGCTCGCTGTCGCCGCTCAAGTACCTGAACAGCGCGCTGATGCCCCTGAAGGCGGCGACCCTCACCGACGAGGAGAAAGCCAAGATCCTCTCCGGCAACATCCGCCGGATTCTGTCCGGCGAAGCCTGAGAACCCGGAGGTTCCATGATGCCCATCCTCGACATTCACGCTCACTACGGGGTCTGGCAGTTCCCCACCCAGGCAAGAAACGTCGATGCCCTCGACACCTACCTTCAGCGATTTGGCATCGAGAAAGCCTGCTTCTCCTCGGTGGAAGCCCTGACGTGCAACTTCGTCAGTGGCAATGCCCGGCTGTTCAAAGACATCGAGGGGCACGATCGCTTCCTGGGCTACTGCACTGTCAACCCGAACTACGTCGACGAGTCCATCGCCGAGATGAAGAAGTACATGAGCAAGTCTCGGTGCTTCGGGCTCAAGGTGCACAGCGGCTACTCGCAGCGGCCGGTGAACAGCGCGCCGATGAGGGAGATCCTCAACGCCTCCCGGAGGTACGGCAAGCCCGTGTTGGCGCACACCTGGAGCCCGACCGATTGTGCCGCCATTGCGGAAGCAGCCGCGGAGTTTGCGACGCTCAAGTTCATCATGGGGCACATGGGCGGCAACGATTGGCGGCCGGCGCTGGAAGCCGTGGAGGAGATCCTGAACGTCTTCCTGGATCCGTGCTGCAGCTATGCCGAGCGGGACAAGATCCGGGAAGCCCTTGACGCCGTTGGGCCCAAGCGGGTGGTGTTCGGGAGCGACCTCATGCTGCTGAACCCGGCATTTGTCGCGGGCATGGTCGTGGGGTCCGACCTCCCCGAGCGCGACAAGGAGCGCATCCTGTACACCAACGCGAAAGAGGCGTTTGGCCTGTAGCCAAGGCGCGAAGGAGCGCCAGCCCGGGCGACGCCCAACAAGCCGGCGTCGCGTTTGGAGGCGAGCCTACGGCGGGTACCAACGTCGAATGCCCGCCGGTCCATCTGCACAGCAACTCCCCACCCGAGCGCTCACTGCTCGCATTCGTCGGTACCCGAGGCACTTTGCCTCACGGAGGTCTCTGAACATGACGTTACCCAGATTCATGCTGTCCGTAGTCCGTTCTGCCACACTGGCCGGCCTGGCGGCACTTACGCTTTGCCAGGGGTGCGGAGCGTCCAAACGCCCGGTCGCGGTCGTGAATGGTGAGACGATCACCCAAGCGCAGTTGGACCAAGCGCTGATGGAGCGGGCAGGGCAGGTTATTCTCCGGCAGATGATCGACGAATCCGTGATTCACCACGCTGCGACCAAGGCGAGCGTCACCGTTACAGACAAGGACATCGACGGCAAGATCGAGGAGATCCGGGCCCGGTACCCCTCACCGCAGGACTTCGACCAGATGGTGGCAAGCAGCGGACAGAGCATGGAACGCATCCGCAAGAGCTTCGAGCTGCAACTCCTGATCGAGAAGCTCGCCGCCAAAGACGCGAAGGTCACCGACGAGCAGTGCAAGCAGCACTACGACCAGTACAAGGAGCACTACCTCCAGAAGGAGCAGGTGCACCTTCGGGACATGGAGTTCGAGAGCAAGGAGAACGCCACCAACGTACTCAAGGCGCTCAAGGTCGGGGGGGACTTTGCGGCGCTCGCCAAGGAGTTCTCCACCGACCCCGCAACCAAGGACAAGGGCGGCGACATGGGCGAGATGCCCGTGGACGCCCTGCAGCCGCACCTCAAGGCCGCCGCAGACAAGCTCGAACCGGGGAAGATCAGCGACGTATTCGAGGGCATGGGAGCCTGGTACCTCCTCAAGCTGGAGAAGCGCACTAAGGCACAGCAGCGTCCCTTCGACGAGTGCAAGGAAGAGATCCGCACGATGCTGACCCAGCAGGAGACCCAGATGGCCCAGGGCGGTCTGGTGGAGAAGCTGCGCGAGGCGGCGGTCATCGAGATCAAGGACCCCAAGCTCGACACGCCGAAGCCGGCGCAACCGGGAGCGAAGGCCGGCAAGGGCAAGCAGTAGAGCCGGTCAGGCCGTTGTTCGACAGCCCCTCGGACAGGTCCGACACACCCGACCTGTCCGAGGGGTGCCGCAGTCAGTCTTCCCGGGTCACGCCAGGATCTTCGCCAAGCCGCCGTAGTCCGGGTACGCCTCGAATCCCAGGGCGTGCCAGAACCCCGGCAGGGCAAAGTCCACGGTGACGGCGTGCGTTCCGGTGCCCTTCAGCCGGGTCAGCAAGTCC
>PEVN01000458.1:9066-9132 GCA_002779825.1 Armatimonadetes bacterium CG06_land_8_20_14_3_00_66_21
TAGCGCGAATGTGCTCGGCGAGGGTCTCCTGACCCCGCCGCTCCCCGGACCGACAGGTCTCCTCGA
>PEVN01000509.1 GCA_002779825.1 Armatimonadetes bacterium CG06_land_8_20_14_3_00_66_21
GGACCGACAGGTCTCCTCGAATCCCGTGGATTCGCAGCCCTTTGAGACCTTCCGGTCAAGCGTTTCGGGGCGGTCGGAGACCTGCCCCGAGCTAGTAGCGCAACGGACAGGTTAGGCGGTCCTTCGGCTACGCGCCGAAGGCTACGTCACGTCGTCTGAGTGTTGGCAGCGGGCGACCCGCGGGCATCAGGTCGGGTCGCTCTACCACTCCCTCGAATCCGGCACGTCCAGCCACGCGCTGTCCTGCAGGATCGACTGTTGGCTGATCAGCCCCGGCAGCGTCATGTCCATCGCTTCGTGGATGCCGATCTCGCAGGGTCGCTTGCCCAGGATGGCGTCCACGAAATCCAGGATCTCCAGGAAGTCGCCGCCGCCGTGGCCGGCCTTGTTGGCCAGCTCCATGCCGCGGCGCCACGACTCCGGCATGAATTCGTCGTGGAGGTCGTCGAGGTTCAGCCACGTGTTGGGGTCCGAGCAGCGCGAGCGGAGCCAGACGTTGTTGAGGTCGCCGGGGCCGCCGCGGCTGGACTCGTAGCAGCCGTCGGTTCCTTGGAGCTGGTAGTTGGTCATCGCGTGTGGCCGGTTGGAAAGCATATCCAAGCGGATCTTCACGAGACCGCCCTCGCGCAGCTTGCAGAGCATCACTGTCGAGTCGTCGTTCTCGTAGCAGTCGCCGCGGGGGTCGCGGTAGTGGTGCCCGCTGCCGGCGCAACTGGCCTTCACTACCCGGTCGCCGGCAAACCACTGCAGAATGGGGCCCAGCGAATGCGTGGGGTAGGTCAGCCCGGCGACCCCCGTCTGCCAGCGGCGGCGCCATTTGGTGACCTCGTTCAGCTCCTTCAGCTCGTGGAGGTACTCGCCCTCCGCGTAGTACAGCGTGCCGAACTCGCCCCGCCGCACGATCTCTTTGACGAGGGCGTTGGGCAGCATGTAGGTGTAGTTCTCCGCCATCATGTAAAGGGCGGCGGACGCCTTGCACGCCTCAACCAGCGTGCAGCACTCCTCGAGCGACACGCCCGCCGGCACCTCCGAAAGAACGTGGACCCCGCGGCGAATGGCGGCGACGGACTGCGGCACGTGAAAGGGCATCGGCGTGCCGATGATGACCGCATCGAGGTCGCTCCGCTCCAGCATTTCGTCGTAGTCGGTGTACTGCTGCGCGGCACCGAGACTGGTGGCGACTGCCGCCAACCCCTCCTCGTTGACGTCGCACACCGCGTGGATCCGGACCGCGTCCACCACGTCGCACGCCAACTTGAAGCTCTGACCGCGCCCGCAAGCGCCTGCGATTCCGAGGTTGATCTTCTCAAGCACTGCCACTGGAGTTGCCCTCCTTCGTCGTCGCTTGGCAAGGGCTGCAAGGGTGTCGCCGGGTGCGCGGGGGATGATTCAGGTCTACAATGGTGGTCCAACCAAGCGGAAAGGACGAAGCCATGGGCGTGTTCAGCGTTCCAGTGACGATGCGCAACCTCCTGAACGAGTACCTGCCGGAGCCCGAGCGCGGCGAAGAGGTCAAGTGCGAGGCAGTGGTCGACTCGGGCGCCGCAGAACTCGCTCTGCCGGCGGAGTTGGTGGAGAGGCTGAAACTGCGCCCTCTCGATAGGGTCCGCGTCTACCCGGCGGATGGCGGGCAGCACGAGTACCGCGTCTGCGGCTTCGTCGAGCTTGAGGTCCAGGGACGGAGATGCCAGGTGCGCGCCATCGAGCTGCCGCGCGGCGCGGAGACGCTTCTGGGAGCTGTGCCCTTGGAGATAATGGACTGGCATATCGCCTCGCAACAGAAAGCGCTGGTGCCGAACCCGAAGTCTCCGGACACCCCCCTGCTCCCTCTCTGCTGAGGACCTCGACGCACCGGCCGTCGACGCCCCGGAGACGTGGCCGAAGGCAGCTTCCACGTCTGCCCTGCCAACGCCTTTTACCCCACGTTCACGGGGTCGCACATCGCTGGAACGGAGACCGACCATGGACCCCACGCTCACTCTTCGTACAACGCTCGCTACGCTCTTGTTGGCGGCGGTTCATTGCTGGGGTCAGACCGCGCCGGTGGGTCTGCCGGATTTTGCGCTCAAGGAGATCCGCACCGCCGACGTGCTTCCCGGCGGGCAGTACACGCTTGCGCGCGCCTGGCAGGCGGAGGGGCCGGAGGTCGGCCACAATGGCGGCCGCGCGGTGGACGACGCAGAAGCTGAGGAGGGCCGCGCGTGGGAGGTGGAGGTTGGCGAGGACGAACCCGGGGCAGTTGTGTTCGGGCCGTATGCCGAGGTCGAGCCGGGCGACTACGTGGCGCTGTTCCGGATGAGACCTGCGGGCGAGAACGGCGAGGACTCGCTGGCCGTCGTCGATGCCTGCGTGTCCTACGGGCAGGACGTGCTGGCGCAGCGCGAGCTCGACCCGGCCGAGTCGACGCCAAAGCAGTACGCCCGAGTGCCCTTGGCATTCCACTACGCGGGCGGAAAGCTGGAGTGCCGGGTGGACTGGCACGGCTACGCCAGCCTGCGGATCGACAGCATCGCCCTGTATCGCGTTGTGGGTGCGGACCTGTCAACGACCGGCCGTGTCCCCCATCCCGTCCCCAGCGGTGAGCCGAAAGACCTGGCGTACTACACCGAGACGCGCCCGTTCCCGGATATCTTCCCCCGTTCGGCGTCGCCCGCCCGCGAGTTGCTCGTGTGCGCTGTGCGCAAGGAGCCGCCCGACCGGCGCCTGATGCTGCTGTGCCTCCAAGGTCTGGTGAACCGCACCCGCCCCGAAGTCTACTGCCTCTTGGGCCCCAACGATGAGCAATGGCTGGACTGGATCCGGCAGCGCAAGTGGATCGACCAAGCAACGCCCACGACGCCCGACGCGTTGCTCGCCCGCTACCGCGACCGGGTGAAGGGAGTCGTCGTCTACGACTCACGGCTGCCGGCCAGCAAGAATGTGGCGACGATGATCGCCTCGGTGAAAGACGGTCTCGCCGTCTCCGCGCGGGTGGCCGGGAAGTTGGGTCTTCCGGTGCTCGACGACCTGCACGACCGCTGGCAGACCAGCGTCGACGCCTATCGCTGGGCGTTCGACAACCTGTGGCCGCAGCTCAACCACCACGTGATCGCGTGTTCGTGGCCGGAGCACCTCGGTCTGCGTGACTACCTGGTGCAGCAGGTGGGTGATGAACGCGACGCGCCCCGAGATCCTCAGCCGGTTCGCCGAGAAGATCCCGTTCCTCGACGCGCTCTACCCCGACTATGGCAAGCGCGTGCTGACGTACGAGGAAGCGACCTACCCAACCGCGCGCAATGTGCCTGTCTTCCACGCCGCCACCACGTGGCGCGAAGACGCCACCCGCGAAGAGCGGGTTGTGCAGTTGGTCAACGACATTCGGGCGCTCACGCCCACCAAGCGCCCGGCGTTCCTGCATGCATTTCTGCTGAACTGGTTCTCGGACCTGCCGATGCTCGGCGAGGTCATGGACCGCCTCGGGCCGGAGTACGCAGCCGTGCGTCCCGACCATCTGGCGGCATTGTGCCGGCAAGCGTGGGAACGGGACCAAGTCCTCGATCGGTTCCCCTCGCCGGTTGCCGCCATCGAGGGGCAGGCGACCGTGATCCACGGAGCCGTGCGCAACGTGTCGGACGCCGAGCAGCAGGTGGAGATCCGCCTGACCGGCGGGCTGGATCAGGGCCAGCTCGACCCAGACACGGTCAAGCTCGCGCCGGCACAGGAAGCCGCCGTGACGCTGCACGGACAGCCCACCGGCGACCGGATCGAGTTGGCGCTGCAGGGCGCCTTCGGCACGCGGCCGGTCAGTATCGCCCTCCTCCGCGTGGCTCGCGCCGAGCTGGCGGAGCCGCTACCGCCTTTCGGTCTCCTGTCGCCGGCCAAGTACCTCGAGGCGGAGGCGCTGAGCCATCGGTTCGGCGAAGCCGCAGCCGACCCGACCGCCAGCGAAGGCACCGCTTGGGTAGGGCGCAAAGGGAAGACCGAGCCCGGGCACCTGCTGTTTGGCCCGTATGCGCCGCTGGAGGCGGGCAGGCACCTGGCGCTGTTCCGGCTGAAGCGGCTCGATGAAGGCACCGGCGTGCTGGCGCACCTCGATACGTGCGTGGGCGGCGGCGTCCCACAGACGGCCGAGCGGGAACTCCGCGCGGAGGAGCTGCCGCTCAACGAATGGCGCTGGGTAGCGCTCGCCCTCGATCACCCAGGCGGCGCGTTCGAGACCCGGCTGGAATGGTCCGGCGCTGCCTCACTGGCAACGGATGCGGTGGCCTTGTGGCGGGTGGAGGGCGAGGCACGCTGACCGGCATCGGGAGGGATACTCGCGAAGGTTAGGAATACACCGAAGCTATTGCACAAGTTCGACGCCTCTGCGTGCACAGCAGTGTGTTGGGTGCTCACCACACGCCCCCGGGTGAAGTTCTGCGAACTTCCACTTCGGTGTATTCCTAACCTTCGCGAGTATATGTGCTTCCGCGCGTCGTACAATAGCTGCGGGAGGCCGCGTGCCCAGACCGTGCAAGCCACAAGGCTCCCTCAAGGGAGTTGATCCATGGCAGACACACTTCGACTTGCGCTCGTAGGTTGCGGCGGCATGATGGGGGCACATGTGAAGAACGGGTTTGCGCTCCTGTGGGAGAGGGGCTACCGGGAGTTCGAGATCGTCGCTTGTTGCGACGCAGTGGAATCGTCGGCCGCGCGGATGGCGACCGGGATCGGCGAGTGGCAGGGCACGACGCCTGTGGTCTACACCGAGGTCGAGACGCTACTCGCGGACGAGGCGGACCTGCACGCGGTGGACATCTCGGTCACGCACTGCATGCACCACAGGGTGGCGTTGCCCTGCCTCGAAGCGAAGAAGCACGTGATGGTCGAGAAGCCGCTCGCAATGACCATGCGCGCGGCGAAGGGAATGAGGGAGGCGGCGGAAGCCAACGGCGTGTTGCTCAATGTCGCCGAGAACTACCGGCGGTCGCCGGCGAATCGCGCGGCCAATTGGGTGATCAAGTCCGGCCGGTTGGGGCGGCTGCGGCAGTTCTACTGGATCGACTGCCAGGAGCGCCGCTGGCACTGGGGCTGGCGCGACGAGCTGGACCAGGCCGGCGGCGGGTGGACGTTCGACGGGGGCGTGCACTTCGCCGACCTGATGCGCTACCACGTCGGCCCCGTAAGCCGCGCCACTGCCTTGACGCGGCAGTACAACGCCACGCGCTCCCTGGACCGGGAAGACCCGCAGAAGGGAACGCTGGAAGCCACCATCGAGGACACGGCGATGGCGCTTCTCGAGTTCGAGAACGGCGCCACGGGGGTGTGGGTAGAGAGCATCGTGTCGCCCGGACAGGGAATGGGCAGCCACATTGTGTACGGCGAGGAGGGCTCGCTCGACTTCGGCGCCGGGCTGAAGCTCCGCGGCCAGGAGCAGCCGACGCCAATCGGGCAGTTGACCGACGAGTTCACGGCGCAGCTCAGCGGCGACGAGAAGGAGCGGCTGTTCCCCTTCGGCTTGCAGGACACGATCTCCCAGGAAGTCCACGAGTTCGTGGAAGCCTGCCTGCGTGGCGGCAGCCTCGAGACGGACGCGGTCGAGGGCTACAAGGCGCAAGCAGTGTGCATGGCCGTCTACGAGTCCGCCGCCCTCGGCGGCCAGCCGGTGGAACTGAGCCGGATCGAGAACCTGGAGATCGAGACGTACCAGTCGAGGCTGAACGCCAAGATCGGGGTGCAGCGGAGAGCGACCGTACAGCGAGGCAGCTTGCCCGCTCAGGCTCCTCTACCGTCGGCAAGCACCTCAGCGACTGAGCGGGCAGGCTGCCCTGCCG
This sequence comes from Armatimonadetes bacterium CG06_land_8_20_14_3_00_66_21, assembly GCA_002779825.1. Lineage (GTDB taxonomy): Bacteria > Armatimonadota > Abditibacteriia > CG2-30-66-41 > CG2-30-66-41 > CG2-30-66-41. Next base: position 5,793 of record PEVN01000509.1, read on the forward strand.
TACGTTGCTCCACGGGGAAGCACCACACAATGCACCAGCTCCGCTGGCTCGACACCCACATTCACGTCAGCGATGTCGGCAACGACGGCAAGCGCCGCCCGCACTTGCTCAAGGACTTGCTCGCCGTCCTCGACGGGGCCGGTGCGGACCTGCGCTTCGTGCTCAGTCCGGACGCCAACTGGAACCAAGTCGTCATGCAGGACGAAGACGGCGTCCTTCGGGCTGCGGCGTTCATCCACGACCTGGTGCGCCGCGCACCGGGCCGCCTCTACGGAAGCTGCCTGGTGAACCCGCACTTCCTCGACGCTTCACTGCGCACCCTGGAGTTGTGCTTCGGAAAGTGGGGCTTCGTTCAGTTGGGCGAGATGCTGCAGTACATGATGGACTACCAGATGGACACGGACGCGGTGGAGAGGCTCGTCCGGGCAGCCGTGGGCTACGGCGTGCCCGTTCAGGTGCACGTCTCGACCTCCAACTACAAGCTGGACGGCGTGTCCACAGGCACCGCCCAGCTCCGCGACTTGATCGGGCTGGCACAACGCGTTCCCGAGGCGAAGTACATTCTCGCGCATCTCATCGGCCAGCCGGACGATAGCCCCCCTGTTGTGGACGAGTACCTCGACCTCCTTGACGACCACTACGGTGAATGGCCGAGGAACTTCTGGGCGGAGATTCGAGATTTCAGTTCGCCCGGTCTGAGGAGCGCCCTCGACCGCGTCCCGGCGGACCGGCTGCTCTGCGGAACCGACTGGACCACCCGAGTCGGGCCGCCGTTCCTTCCGTACGGGATGATCTTCAGTGTGCCGTCGGTCGAGGAGAACCCCTACCCGCCCTCGGTAGCGGCGATGGTGCAGTTGGCCCGGGAGGCCGGCGCGACGGACAAGGGGATTCAGGCGCTGGGGTTCGGCAACGCGGCTGCGCTGCTGGGGATTCCGGCTTAGTCAGGGGCCGTCCTCCGGTTGCGGCGAAACCGGCTCCGGGTCCTCGCCCAGGTAGGCCTGGCGGACCATCGGGTCCTGGAGCAGCTCCGCAGCCGGAGCAGTGAGCACCGGCGTCCCCGTCTCGATCACGTACCCGCGGTCGGCCAGCGAGAGAGCCCTCTTTGCGTTCTGCTCCACGACGAGCAGCGTCTTCCCCTGTTCCCGGATGCGCTCCAACGCGGCGAAGACTTCCTTGACCAACACCGGCGCCAAGCCCAGCGACGGTTCGTCGAGCAACAGCAGCTTCGGCTGCGCCATGAGCGCGCGCGCGATGGCGAGCATCTGCTGCTCGCCGCCACTCAGGGTTCCGGCAAGTTGCGGGAGGCGTTCCTTGAGGCGCGGGAACAGCCGGAAGAGTTCCTCGCGCTCGGCACCGAGACTGTCGCCGCCGGGGCGGGTGTAGGCACCCAGATGCAGGTTCTCCTCGACGGTCATGTTGGCGAAGATCCGTCGGCCCTCCGGCACCTGGACGATGCCTTTGCCCACAATCTCGTGGGGTTTGCAGACCGTCAGGTCCTCCCCTTCGAAGCTCACCGTTCCGTGGGTGGGTCGGAGCAACCCGGAGAGGGTGTTGAGCGTAGTCGACTTACCCGCGCCGTTCGCCCCGATCAGCGCGACGATCTCGCCCGCGTTGACCTCCAGCGACAGGCCCTTCAGCGCCCGGATGGCGCCATAGCTGACATGCAGGTCGGTGACGGTCAGCATCACCCGTCGCGCCTCTCGCCGCAGTCAGGAACGCCGCAAATCCGCAATCCAAGATCCGCAATCCAGAATCCAGGACTCACTCGCTCTCCCCCAGATAGGCCTCGATGACGCGCGGGTCGTGACGAATCCGGGCCGGGCTTCCTTCGGCGATCTGCTTTCCGTAGTCCAACACGATAATCCGCGGGCTGAGCCCCATCACCACGCGCATGTCGTGCTCGATCAAGAGAATAGTCAGCGCGAACTCGGACTGAATCCGCTGGATGAGTGACATGAGCGCCAGCGTCTCGCCGGCGTTCATGCCGGCCGAGGGTTCGTCCAACAGTAGCAGCTTCGGGCGGGTCGCCAGGGCGCGGACGATCTCCAATCGGCGCTGGTCGCCATAGGGCAGGCTGCTGGCCGTCACGCCTGCTCGATCCAGCAATCCGAAGAGGCCGAGCAGCTCACGGCACTCGTCGGCGAGGCGCTGCTCCGCCGCCTCGACCCGCGCCGACGGCAGGAAGCACTGCGTCAAGCCGATGCGCGCCCGCCCGCAGGTCGCCGCGCGCACGTTGTCCAGCACGCTGAGCTGCTTGAACAGGCGGATGTTCTGGAACGTCCGGGCGATCCCCCGCTGCGATACCAGGTATGGCGGCAGGCCGGAGATCGGGGCGCCCTCGAACCGAATGCCGCCGGACGTGGGCGCGTATACGCCGGTGATGAGGTTGAAGAGCGTGGTCTTGCCAGCCCCGTTAGGGCCGATGACGGACAGGAGTTCCCCCGGCCCAACGGCCAGCGAGACGCCATCGACAGCCGCCAGCCCGCCGAAGCGGACGGTGCAGTCGCGCAGCTCAAGCAGCGGCACTGCGACCCCTCCCCTCGGCGCCTCGCTTGAACAGACGCTGCCAGCGAACCCGGATCGCCCGCCAGCTCAGTTCCTTGCCTCCCAGCAGCCCTGTCGGCCGGATCAGCATCATCGCCACCAGCAACGCCGCGTAGATCACCAGTCGGTAGGCGCCCAGCACACGGAGGTACTCGCGGAGCACCGTCAACACGACCGCGGCAACGACCGACCCGGTCAGGCTGCCCATGCCGCCCAGGACCACCATCACCACCAACTCGACGGACTTCAGGAAGTCGAAGCTGGCCGGGTTGATGTACAGCAGGAAATGCGCGAACAGCCCCCCGGCCACGCCGGCGAAGAAGGCGCCCACCACGAACGCGGAGACCTTGTAGAAGGTGGTGTTGATGCCGACTGACTCAGCGGCGATCTCGTCTTCCCGGATGGCCAGCAGGGCCCGACCGTGCACGGTGAGGACCAGGTTCTTGACGGCGGCAATGGTGATCCAGACCCAGACCAGCGCCCAGAATAGCGTGGTGAGCTTGGGGAACCCGCCGAACCCCGTGGCCCCACCAACCACGTCCAGGTTCAGGATGACAATCCGCACCATCTCACCGAAGCCGAGAGTCGCAATTGCCAGGTAGTCACCCCGAAGTCGCAGCGTGGGGAGACCGACCACCACGCCAACAACGGCGGCGGCGAGCCCCCCCCCCAGCAGGGCGGTGTTCAGGAGGACGCCATTGGCGACTGCGGCGGGCAGGAATACCAGTGCCCCCAAGGCCGCCTTCCCGTGGAACGCGGTGAGCGCCGCGCTGACATACGCCCCCACCGCCATGAACCCGGCGTGCCCCAGCGAGAACTGCCCGGTGAACCCGTTGATCAGATTCAGCCCGACCACCAGAATCACGTTGAGGGCGATGTAGAGCAGCAGCAGCGCGTAGCGCGGATTGAGCCAGTTGTTCGCCACAAACTCGGTGGTCAGGGCAAGCACAACGGCCGCCAACAGGGGCAGGCAGGTGCGGAGGCACTTCATACCTTCTCCACCACCCCCTTGCCCAACAGCCCGGACGGCCGGAACAGCAGGATCAGGATCAGCACGGCAAACCCAATGGCGTCCCGGTACGACGACGACACGTAGCCCACCACGAGGTACTCCGCCACCCCCATCAGCAGCCCGCCCAGCATCGCTCCGGGGATGTTCCCGATGCCCCCGACCACAGCGGCGGCGAACGCCTTGATCCCGGGCAGCAAGCCCATGATCGGGTCGATCTTCGGGTTGAGCAGCCCCACCATGATGCCGGCGGCGGCGGCCAGTGCGGAGCCGAACGCGAACGTGAGCGAGATGATCCGGTCGGTGTTGATGCCCATGAGCGCGGCGGCTTGGTTGTCATACGAGACCGCGCGCATGGCCCGCCCCACCTTGGTGCGCATGACCAGCAGGTGCAGCGCCACCATCAGCCCCAGGGAGAACAGGATGACGAACGCTTGCAGGTTGCTGAGGGTGAAGGCGGCCGTCTCGATCAGAGGCCGGCTGGTGATGAACTGCGGGAAGAACTTGGGGTCGGCGCCGAAGACGATCTGCCCGCCGTACTCCAGGAAGAGGGACACGCCAATCGCAGTGATGAGCGCCGCCAGCCGCGGGGCGCGCCGAAGCGGGCGGTAGGCGATTCGCTCGATGAGCATCCCCAACAAAGCGCTGCCGAGCATCGACCCAGCGAAGATGAGGAACCCGCCCAAGACGCTGTGCTGCACGTTTGGCGACAGCAGCCGGGCTATGTAGTAGCCGAGGAACGCCCCCACCATGTAGAGGTCGCCATGGGCGAAGTTGATGAGGCGCAACACCCCATAGACCATCGTGTAGCCCAAGGCAATCAACGCCAACGCGCTGCCCCACGCGATGCCGTTTACGAGCAAGTCAAGGAAGCGATCCAAGAGCGGAACAGGTCCTCCGGGGAAGACTGTGAAGTCAGAAACGGTGAAGGGCGGGCCTCAACGGTGGCTGCTGACAGACCCGCTGTCTTGGGCTGTCCGAGCTGCCTCCTCCGTGACCGAGTATAGCCGAAGTAAGCATGGGTCTCACGAAGCGCGAGCCCGTCCGCACGACGGGGGGGGGCGCAGACCGCACTTGACCTCTAACCCGCCCTATCGCCATTGTGGACCTGCCTATCAGGCGAAAGGGTCGGTAGCGTATGGTGGGGCTTGAAGGCGTGACGCGAGTGTGAGTGCTGTCTTGGCCGCAGTCGGCCAGACCTCGATGAGCGATTGGGGACTGTCTTTGTCTCGGCATCGCCGCCTGTGTTCCGCTCCTCGATCCCGGCCGCCCCGTCCTTGGGATCTTCATCGGAGAGCTTCCGCCAACGCTCGACGCCAGGGCCGCAGCCACCCTCCATCGTTCCGAGGCTCTTCCATCAGGATGTCATTGTCCTCAAGCCTCATCCAATGGGCCTCTGCGTCCCTCAACAAGACACGTGGATCAACCTCGGACGATGCCAGACGTGCCTCGATGTCGGCAAACCAATGCATGTACTGACGCCACGATGCCGCCAACCACGGTTGCCCCGGAGAGTCGTCCAGTGTGGAGAGTATCTCCACGGCGAACGGGTTAGCTTGGCTCGTCTCGGACAGCAGTTGCCCATTCCGGATACGTAGGAGATCCGCCTCGCGGAGGAAGCCCATCAGGGACTCCTCGAACCAATACGGTATCTGCCCTCCTCCTTCTGCCGGCGGCTCAAAGCGCGAGGGAGTGAACCGACGCAGGTTGAAAAACTTGCCTGTGGCGCAATCGGCTGCTTGCGCGGCCTTCCAGAGCACGATATCCGACGAGACGAATCCGACCAGAACCCGGATTCCCGTCCCCTGTAGGTACCGTATGAGCCTCATGACGCCTTTCAGCGCGTCAGTGTCGCGGATCTCCCGCCGTGGCTCAATGTCGGAGACGACAACCAGGTAGACTCGTTCGGCGCTTGCCCGTGACACGATAGAAGCGATGGCCGCGGGCCGTTCGGGGACCGCGAGCTCACGCAGGTTCACCAGCACCGTCTGCAGCACACTCAGCCCTTGCGGCGCGAGCCGGTCGGCGGTGGCCTCGCAGATCTCGCAGTTCAGGCTGTAGTAGGAGTCGGAGAACGACCTGGGAACACCGGCGGGAGAGCATACGGAGTTCGCCCCAACATTGCCAACGGACTCGCCGAGTGCCGAGAGATTCCCCGCCCACCAGTTTAGTGATGACTGATCCGCCGTATCGACGTCGGACGGGTAGTATGCCCAGTCTGGCAGCTTACCGCGGTCTGACCGCGGGTAGTAGAGCTGGGGGTCAAAGACGATCTCCAAGTTCTCGTGGGCCAAGGTCGCGAGCTGTTTGCACATCCGCTCTTCCGTGTCGTTGACCGGACTGAGCACTACTCCTGCATACGCCGAGAGCCTCGGCTCGGCCAACAGGTTCCAGGAGTCGTGTCCCATCTGGTGGTAAGCGGGCATCGACATCAGCCTCCAGTGGTACTGTCCCAGACCGCCGCAAGTTCCTGTGGCAGACGATACCGCCAGACGGGCCAGACCTGCGTCATTTCGGAGAGGCACAGGAGCCCGTTCCCATCCGCCAACTCCAGGAACTGGCGACTGTGTTCTCCCCTGTTCGCCACCCGGGCGACTGTGCTGTCCGGGGCCTCGCCTTCGCACTTAAATGGATGGACGCCAAACGCGGCGTAAGTGAGCATTACGCCCAGCGAAAACTGGTCGGTGCGCCAGTCGATGAGGTGCTTGTCGTTGTTCAACTGCTCCGGCGCCGCGAAGTAGGGAGTAGCGGGCCCCCGGTTTGCCCACGTGTGAGTCAGCGAAGACGCCGACAGGTCGCGCACAATACCGAAGTCCACCAGCACAGGGGTCGAACCGTCCTCGGCCAGCATGACATTGTCGGGCTTGATGTCGCGGTGGACAAGGCGGAGCGAGTGCAAGTGTGCAAGGACGTCGATCATCGCGTGCCCCAGCGGGGCAATCTCGGCTCGGCCGAGCGGTCCTTCTCGTCGGAGACGGTCGCCGAGTGTGCCGCCCTGCACGAATGTCTCAAGGACATAGTCATACGCCACCTGCTCCACTCGAATGCGCGAGACGGCCTTCAACGCTACGATGTTGGGGTGCGCACAGCGTTGCATCGCCTCGATCTCGCGCTCGGTCCGAGACGAAGCTGCGCCGGCCTTCAACACCTTCAGGGCCAGTACCTCCCCTTCGGTGTCGCGGACCTGGAAAACTTGTTTGAACGAACCCTCGCCTTGGTGCTGCACAAACTCAAGCCCGCGCTCCTCGCAAATGAGGTGCGCTACCGGTTGGAGGTCTTCGCGTCCGCCCGAGGTCAGCATTGGCCCCGCACCTCCGACACCGCTGCCTCGGCCAGCCATGGCTGGAGCGGTGTGCGCTCGTCGGCTTCGAGTTCAACAGTTACTTCCCCATCGTGCACGTAGCATAGCCCCACCGCGCGCCTGCTGAACTCCCGAGCGTATCGAGCGGCCCGCATCGCCGCGGCTTCAGGCAGGACGACATAGGATTCGTGCGCGAAACACGTGTTCCTGTATGCTTGGTTGAGAGCCTCCCGCCATTTCTCGAGCTTGGCCTCGAAGGCGATGATGCGCCCTTCGGCGTCTGCTGCCACCACGTCAGCGCGACCCCTTACGTAGTCGAACTCGCGAGCGCATGAGAGTTCGCCCCACGGGCTGTTCTCGCTCGCCAAAGTGGCGCAGAATGCATCGACAAGAGCCTGCTCGGAGGGGTAATCTGTGCGCATCGTTTCTAGCATTCTTGCACTCACTTCCTGTCACCTGCCGCGGCGTCAGATTCTATACCTCAGCGGAGCTTGTGTCAACAATGCCGTTCAGGCGGCCGAGAGCCTCCCTCCTCCGAGGCGAATCTGCCAGCAGGGACGCGCCTCGCTCCTGGCCCACGACCGCCCCGCACTTCGCTTCCACAACGTGGTCGGTAGCAATCCCCACCACGAGTGCCGGGCCCCGGTGTCGATTCTGCCCCCAACACCGTGGCCGAGCAGTGGTTGCTTACATGCCGGAGGAGGCGGTCAGGGCTCGACCGTAGTGACGTACGTCTGCTTGCCGCCCTTCATCTCCAGAACCACCGCCGGTTTGACGGCGTTGCGGTCTTTGTCGATGGTGATGGTGCCGGTCACTCCGGTGAAGTCCTCCGTGGCGGCCAGGGCATCGCGTATTGCCTTCGGGTCGGTGCCGCCTGCCGTTTCGAGAGCGTTGAATAGGATCTTGGCGGCGTCGTACCCAAGGGCAGCCATGGCGTCGGGCACTTCGCTGTACTGCGCCTTGTAGCTCTTCACGAATTCCTTGACGCGCGGCTCGGTGCTTTCGACCGTGTAGTGGTTGCTGAAGAAGCAGCCTTCGACCGACTCGCCGGCAATCTCGGCAAGCTTCGGGGAGTCCCAGCCGTCTCCGCCCATGAGCGGAACGGTGAGGCCCTTCTCTCGCGC
>PEVN01000137.1 GCA_002779825.1 Armatimonadetes bacterium CG06_land_8_20_14_3_00_66_21
CTCGAGCTGCTTAAGCGTCGGCTGTTTCTCGCCGCGCTCCCACTGCTCGAACTTCGGAAACCGGCGGACTATGCTGTCGGCGCTTTGTCCAGCGCGTTCGCACGCCCATCGGAGCATGCCCTGACTGATCGTCACGCGGTTCATGTGACCTCTGCTCGGACGTCAATCGCCCCCGTCACCGCCGCCGCGATCAGCGCGGCGCGGCGCTCGCGGAGCAGACCAATCGTCTCGGTCGCCGCCGTGTGCAATGCGTCCAGTTTGGTCACCTGTGCGTCGAGGTGTTTGCGGATTGCCTCTTGCTCGTGAGGCGGCGGCAGAGCCAGCTTGAAGTGGCAGATCTGCTCGCACGTCAGCGCGCCCTTGGTGCTCCCGGTGTCATCACTGATGAAGCGTAGCACGTCGTAGGCCGCTGTCAAGGCAAGCTGGACGAAGCGCGGGGCGGCTCTGGTCGCATTGGGCGTGATGTACGCCATGTGCTGGTTGATGGTCGACCGGTATGTCAGCAGCGATGCCTTACCCCGTGTCTTCCCCTGCCCCGTGATCGCCACGAGAACGCTGTTCGGTTCCACGAGCGGCAGATGACACTCCCGTAGCGCCACGTCTGTCACGAAGTCCGGAGGGTCGCCCACAGTAGGGTTGTTGACGACAGCGCTGTTGAGCCACGGAAAGCTGCCGCCCTCCCAGTAGCTTGCATTGTCGCGCGCTGGCGTGCAGCCATTGCCGACACGGGCGAAGTACGCGATCTTCAGGGCATCCCAGTGTGCCGGTATCTCCCCCAACCACTCCACCCCCGAAGCCCGCAACGGCGCCTTCGGGTCCAGCCCGCGAGTCACCGCCTGCGTTATCACCGCCTGCCGCTTCTCCGCCACCAAGTGCAGCACCCGTTCCTTCTCGGCAATCAGCCGGTCGATCCGCGCCGTCTCGCGGTCGAGGAAGTCGGCGATGGCGCGTTGTTGCGAGCGCGGCGGGACCGGGACTCGCAGATCGCCCACCTCTTCCGCCGTGACAGCATCGAAAGTGCTTCCGGTCGCCTCCACGCGGAGTTGCTCTCTCACTGCATGGAGTGCCCACCAAGCGTAGGACCGGAGGAGCCGGTGGCGGACACGCACTGCGCAGAGCCCTCGGCCGATGCAGAACTCGCGGTCTGCCATGTTCAGTTCTCCGACGGGCGCCCGAACGGAGAAGAGGATATCGCCGCTGCTCGCCACCTTGCCCGGGTTGGAGCAGTAGACCCTGGGCACCGGATGCGGTCGTCCGAAGTCCGCCGTGCCTTGCAAAAATGGCAGCCCGGCTTGGGCTGCGGTCCCGTAGGAATCACCGGGCGGAGACTGCCCCATCTGGACGGCTGCAACGTGCCTCAAGCGGATGCGCTCGGGCTCGCCGACTCGGGCATGGGCGGCAGGTCTCACCGTTACACCCCCGCTCCCGTGCGCCAATCGCGGACGGCGTCGTGGAGGCGGTCTCGGAACTCAACCAAGCTGCCCGACGGACCGCTCGCTTCGGCGCACGCGACGATCCTGCACACGCTCTCAACGTCCCGACCGAGCCCCTCGATCAGCACAGAGAGCCTGTTCTTCGCAATCTCACTCGGTCTGTCCGTGGAGGCCTCGAATGACCGGGCAAGTTGGTCCAGTTCCTGGCGCAAAACCTCCGGCGCCACGCCCAGCGTCTCGGCATAGACACTGTGTGCCCTCGCTAGCCGCTCCCAGACCCATTGCTCAGGGCCGTCCTCGCCGGGCAGCAGCAACACACGGGCGAGCTGCCCGCACTCTTGGGCCGCGGCGCTGACTTGCCCGGCGACTTCGCCCGCATCGCCGTCCAGCACGAAGAGGAAGCTGTCGAGCTGCTGGAACCGCGCCAAGGCCCTGGCATGCTGAGGGAACTCGTCCTTGCCGGTGTCACACCCGATGTCGAGGTCTCCGGCGGAAAGACCGACGTCTCCTGCGAGAACGTCCATTACGCCCTGCACGACCGCCTTCCCGACGCGGTCCTCACAGAGCACGTGCAGCCGGTCCAGCGGGCGGCCGTAGAACGCTCGCTGAAGTACATCGCGGAACGTCTCCTGCTGGACGACGTTGTCGTCGGTCCTCTCCAGGAAGACTCGGCCTTCCGGCGGCACAGAGTCCAAGACGACAGGGCTGTGCGTGGTGACGATGATCTGGAGGTCTTGTCGGAGCGCCAGTCGTTGGAGTTCCAGCATCAACTGCTGCTGGGTGAAGGGGTGGAGCCCCGCTTCGACCTCGTCGACCAGCACCAACGCGTCTCGGAGCTCTGAGATTTCGCGAGACAGTCGGAGCACGGCCCGCTCGCCGGAGGCCATGTGGAACTCCGAGTACCGTGCCCCCATCTCCAGCTCGGCAAACAGGATCTCGCGTTTGGGCGTGCCCACCTCGACAAGCGAGGCGTAGCGACGCGGCAGGACGCGATGCGCGAACGCAAGCAGCGAAGCACTCACAGCCTCGGGTTGGAGTGCCTGCCTGGTTTGCCTGCCAAGCTGGAGGAGGCTGCGAACCTCGGCGGGGTTGCTCAGGCTCGCGAGTGTGCGGATGTAGACGGTGCGCTGCGGCTGCCTGGCCTTCGGGCGGCCAAAAAAGCTCTTGTTCCACTTGCCCCTTCCGCCCCGTCGCCAGCGCATCTGCAGCCGTTGCCCTTCGTGTTGGTACGAGTACTCCAGTACCGTCTGAGGCAAGGAGTCCGCGGGGATGTCCTGCTGCTTGGATCTGAAGCCTGGGAACAGATCCGAGGGATAGCGCCTCGTTCCGCCTGCGGTGGCACGGCTGTCGTAGAGGCACGCAGTAGCGAATAGAACGGTGCTCTTCCCGCAGGCATTCGGTCCCGCCAGCACGGTGACCGGGTACTGCAAGGACCCCTTCAGGTCCGCAATGCCGCGCAGGTTCTCGATCCGCACGTCATCGAGGTAGGAGCGGAGTTGGCTCCTCTTCATCCGCAACTGGTTCCAGACGGTCTCGAACTGGCGTTTCAGCATGGGTTGTTCACCTCCAACCGAGTCAGGAGGACGTGACCTCCCGCAGCAGCCGCAGGATCTCGTCTTCCGCCTTCTTCAGTTCTGCATCGATCTCCTCCAGCGGCCGCGGCGGCGTGTATTTGTAGAAGTGGCGGTTGAAGTTGATCTCGTAGCCGACTTTGTCTTTACTGCGGTCCATCCAGGCATCGGGCACGTGGGGCCGCACTTCCCGCTCGAAGTAGGCGTCGAGGTCGTCCTTGAGCGGCACGTTCTCGAAATCGCGCAGGTCGGCGTCGGGCTCGCAGCCCTCACCCCTGGCCCCTCTCCCAGAGGGCGAGGGGAGACGAACCGGCTCGGCCTCGAGGTCCTTCTGCGTGAAGACACTGCGGAAGAGCTTTTGTTCGGTCGCCTTCCAGCGGGACTTGCGCGCGTGCAGCAGGTCCTGGATGCGCTCCCACGCCGCGTTCCAATCGCGCCGCGGCTCGCGGCCCAGCGCCTTGTCGATAGCCCGCACGTCGTCCAGCAGGTGCGGGCAGGCGTCGAGGAAGCGAGCCTTGTCCTCTACCGTCATCCGGTAGCGCAGGCGGAGAGGGCGTTCGACGGTCACGCGGGTGTAGCCGAAGTCGGCGTTGTCGAAGACCTTGGAGCGCTCGCCGTCGGTCTGCCGGCCGTAGAGCTTCACGATCTCCGCGATCTGGCTGGCGGTGAGGTGCCGGCGCTTGTCGCCGAGGCTGCGCTTGTTGTCCTCGCTGCCGCCCGCCGTCCACACGTCGCGCGCATCGAGGAGCTGGATCTTGCCCTTCCGCCGCTTCTCCTTGCGGTTGGTGACGATCCAGACGTAGGTGCCGATGCCGGTGTTGTAGAACATCTGCTCGGGCAGGGTGAGGATGGCTTCGAGCCAGTCGTTCTCAATGATCCACTTGCGGATGTCGCTTTCGCCGGAACCCGCGCCGCCGGTGAAGAGCGGCGAGCCGCTGAAGACGATGGCGAGCCGCGAGCCGTGCTTCTGCTCCGCCGGGCGCACGGGCTCGCGCTTGTCCCACATGTGCTGCAGGAAGAGCAGCGAGCCGTCGTTGACCCGCGGCAGCCCGGCGCCGAAGCGGCCGCCGAACCCGAGCTTCTCGTGCTCACGGTTGATCTCCTTCTGCTGCTTCTTCCAGTCCACGCCGAAGGGAGGGTTGGTGAGGAAGTAGTCGTAGGTCTCACCCGCGAACTGGTCGTCTGTGAAGGTATCGCCGAAGCGAACGTTGTCTCCGCCGCCATTGTGGTCCACCTGCTTCATGAGCATGTCGGAAGCCGCGGTGGCGAAGGCGCGCTTATTGTAATCCTGTCCGTAAACGTAGAGCTTCGCCTCCGGATGGTGTTCCCGCAAATAGTTCTGCGCCTCGGCCAACATGCCGCCGGTGCCGCACGCGGGATCGAGGAGCTTGCGCACCGTGCCTGGCGTGGCGAGGAGTTCGTCATCGTTGATGAACAGAATGTTCACCATGAGCCGGATGACTTCGCGCGGGGTGAAGTGGTCGCCGGCGGTCTCGTTGGCCAGCTCATTGAAGCGCCGGATGAGGTTCGCGAAGATCAGCCCCATCTGCTCGTTGGGCACCGCGCTCGGGTGCAGGTCCACGTCGCAGAACTTGGAGACGACCAGATACAGGAGGTTCGCCTCGCGCAGCTTCTCGATTTCGGTCTCGAACTCGAAGAAGTCAAAGATGGTGCGGACGTTGGCCGAAAACCCCTTGATGTAGCTGACGAGGTGCTTCTCGATGTTGTCGGGATCGCCCTTCAGCCTCTCGAAGGTGAGGGGCGAGTGGTTGTGGAAGCGCTGGCCAGCCTTGGCATTGAGCAGCTTGTCCAGCCCCTCGTCGACCACCTTCCCGCCCTTGCGGCGCTTATCCTCGGCCAGCACCGCGTCCTTCGTCGGCGCCAACACGCAGTCAAACCGCCGGAGCACCGTCATCGGCAGCATCACCCGCTCGTACTGCGGCGGTCGGTACGGCCCACGCAGTAGGTCGGCGATCTGCCAGATGAAGTTGGAGAGTTCGTGGAAGTTGGTCATGGTCGGCGGATTTCTGCGCGCTGAGCGGATCGCGCGTACCGGCCGGTCCGGCACGGCGTCTGGCGATTGTATCACAGGCCTCGGCGCCCAAGTCGGCCGCGAGACGCCGGAGGAGAACCTGCACGCGATGATCGACGAGGCGAAGAAGCTGGGGCGGCGGGCGCGGTCAGGAGACCCGCGCCCAGCGGAAAGTGGAGCGGATCACCTCGCGTAGACCGGCACCCGCTGCACCTCGCCCGTCCGGATCGCTTCTGCCGCCATGATCGTGGCGGCGGCGCTGTTGGCTCCGTTGAAGGCATCCACCAGCGTGGGCTTGTCTTCGCGGAGGCACTCAAGGAAGTGCTCGAGCTGAGGCTCGAAGGGGTGGCCCTGGATCCCCAGGTCGGACAGGTCGGTCACTTCCGCGTCGTGTCCTTCGCCCACCATGAGCTGCCCCCGTCGGAACGTCGCCTTGGTGCCGTAGAGCGCCAGGTTGGCGTCGGGCGGCCGGTCTCCCACCGGACCGTAGAGCGCTGTCACCTTGGCCACGGCGCCACTCTCGAAGCGGAAGAGCGCCGCCATACAATCGTTGTTCGCCATGGCGGCGAAGGCGATGGCGTTCCCGAAGCCGCAGACCTCGACCACGTTGCAGTCGGCGTACCAGCGGAGCAGGTCGAGCTGATGCACGCCGCCGCCGACGATCGGGAGTTCGTGCTGCAGGTACCAGTTGAGGTTCCCAATGTGCGGGTTGAGGCGCGCCGGATCGGCCTGCACGAAGAGGTTGTGGATGTAGTCGGCTTCCATGTAGAAGAGGTCGCCGAACACGCCGTCGACCACCAGCCGCTTCAGCTCTGCGAAGAGCGGGTTGAAGCGGAGGATCTGGCCGACGCGGGTCTTCCGGTCGCTGCGCCGGGCGGCGTTGCACATGCGGTCCAGGTCGCCGAGGGTGTTGCCCATGGGCTTCTCGACCAGCACGTGGCAGCCGGCTTCCAGCCCCTTGACGAACGGCTCTGCGTGCAGATGGTCCGGGGTGTGGACCGAGAGCACCTCCGGTCGCTCGTCGCAGAGCATCTCGTCGAGGTCCGCGTAGCCGCGCGCCTGGGGTGCGTGTTGCCGCGCTCCCCCCAGCCGTTCCGGCCACAGGTCGCACAGCCCGACGACCTCGGCGTGTGCACTCGCCCCGTATCCGCGCACCCACGCGCACCCGTTCCCGCCAAGTCCGACAACGCCAACTCGCAGCTTCTCCATCACTCCGTCACTCCATTGCTACAGCACTCCAGCCTCACCGCGGCGCCGGCACGAGCTTGCAGGCAGTGTCGCGCAAGAACGCCGGCACGTCGAGCTGCAGCGAGTGGGCGCCCGCGGTGACGGTCGCCGGTTCGGTCGGGCGACCGGCGAAGGTGTCCCACCACGCAACGTGATACCGGCCCACGGGCAAGCCCTTGATCTCGATTGAGGCGTCCTGGATCCGCTCGGGCGTCCGCCCCTCGACGTTGAGGTTCCACCACGATGCCTCGGCGTCGTTGAGCCACAGATAGGCGCGGTCGTCGCCTTGAAGCCCGACGAGCCGTAGTCGGTCGGGCGACGCGGCGGCCGCGATCCTCCGTAGCTTCCCGGTCGTGAAGGGGACGTCGGCCGTGAAGGCTGCCACCGGCCGGTAGAGCGAGTAGAGATCGCGCTTGTGGACGTCGTCCCAGAACCAGTCCATCACGGTGCCCGACAGGCCGGACAGAGCCGAAGCCCAAAGGGCGTTGTGCAGGTGGGTGAAGTCCTTGTCTTTGTCGAGGTAGTCGGTGCGCTGCCAGTTGTCGGCAGTCATGCCGAACTCGCTGAGAAGCGCCGGTTTGCTGGGCGCCGCCGCTCGCAGTTCTGCCGCCCGGCCGAGCACACTTGCTACGGCGTCCTTGAAGAGCGGGCCCGTGTTGGGGCGCATGTAGTAGTGCTCGTCGGCGAGGTCGAGGGCCGCGTTCTTCCACCACTTGGGGGCGGGGTTCCAGTGGCTTGCCGTTCGCAGGTGGTGGTAGGGGTCAGTCCGCTCCAAGTAGTCGCCGCACTCCGTGTAGAAGCGCTCCAATGGCAGCCCGGGGTCGATCTCGTTGAAGTACTCCCAGGTGGCGACATGGGTTGAGTACCCCCAGCGCGCGACGGCGTACCGAAGCAGTTTCTCTGCGTCGGCAACTGCCTCGCCATACTTGCCGCTGCGGGCGTCGGTGAGGTCGGCCATGTAGTGGTCGCGGGTCAGCAGGCAGAGCTGCAGATAGAGCCCGTTCCGTTCAGCGGCCTCGACGAGTTGGTCGAGCATGAAGCAGTCCAACTGGTTGTAGCGGCCGCGCACCGGTCGGTTGGCGTCGGCTTCCTCCAGCAACTCCGGACCATCGTCGGCCTCTCGCAGCGACAGCTCCCGCACCCAGGCCGAGCCCTTCGCCGTCAAGGCGAAGCTAACGCCGGGCAGCCACCACTGATCGGCGCCTGTGGTGAACTCATGCCGGAAGGCAGTCCACTTCCCCGGGCTCGATAGGGGCTCGGCCGGCGGCGTCCCTTGCACTTCGACGCGCAGGCTGACCCCGTTGTCGGTCCTCACTTTGCCCGTCAGCAGGTAGCGGGTGTCGGGTTGGGTCGCCAGGTCGCGGGTCGGCGACAGCGCGATGGACGCGCCCTCCTTGCCGGCAATCTGCACGCACCGCTGAGCGGAGTGGTAGCCCTCGCGCCCAGGAAGCTGAACGAGAGGCGGCGCCCACTCCCACGACCGACCCCACGCGCTCTTCCGAGCCTCCACGCCCATCGCCCAGTCTTCGCAGCAGGCCCACACGCGAACGTAGTTGGCGCCGTCTGCGCCGAGTTTGGCGAACATGTCTTCTGCTTCGCCGAGGCTCTTGATGAAGGCGACGTTCTGGCCGAGGACGAAGAACGGCTTCCCGTCGGCGAACTCCAGGAAGCGGGGATCCTGCGCCGATACGCGCACGAACCCGCTGCTTTCTGAGGGCACGCAGTCGAAGGAGAACGCCCTCGACTCAACGTCGCCCGCTCCGTCTCGCAGCTTGACCGCGCCCGTATAGGTCCCTACTTCCGTCGGCGCGAAGCGCACCTTCCACTCCGGGCTGCCGACCGGGTACAGCCACGCCACCTGGCGACCGCCCTTAGCCAATTGTCGACGCTCGAACGCCTGTGAGTAGAACGCTGGGATGACGAGATGCCTGCCGCCGGGGCTGGTCAGCTCGACGCGCAGGTCCACCTCGTTGGGGTCATCGGGGTTCTCGCCGACCGGCTGCACCGCAAGGATCAGTTCCAGCTTGCTGAACCGGGCGACCGTGCGTTCGGCCAGCGTCACGTTGAGGCTGCGGGGTGCTTCAGCGAGGGCGGGTGAGCGGGCGAGGAACATGCCCGCGACCCAGGCGCACAGACACACGACGAACATCGCTTGTCGCTGCAAACGGGCACTCTCCTCACGGCCGGCGGCCGGTGTCGGAGCAGTGTTCGGCGCTTGGTTGCTGTTCCCTCTCTCTGGTCGCCTCAGACCGAGTAGTCGTTCCGGACCGCCGGATCGTCAGAGAGGTACTGGATGAACTCCCACGTGAGACCGTCGTGGTCGGTAACGTAGAGCCGCTTGCGCGAGGGCTGCTCGTCGAGGGGCGCGCACTTGAGTCCGGCTGCGCAGCGAGACGGTGGCGCACGAACGGGGGGCGAACGCGGCGTATCAACTGTCGGACGTGATCGAGCTGGCGGTGCTGGGGGTGTTGGCTGGCGCGACGTCGTTGACGGGCGTTTGCCATGTGTGGGCGGACAGCGTGCTGCGGCGGGTGGCGGGGTGGACGCGGCTGCCGGTGGACACGACGTTGGGGCGGGTGTTCAAGGAGGTGGATCGGGCTCAGGTGGTGGCGCTGGAGACGTTGAACCAGCGGTTGCGGGGTCGCGTTTGGCGGCGGGCGGCACAGACCGGGGAACACCTGCGCAGTGCCGCGTTGGTGATGTGGGTGGATGTGGACTCGACGGTGGAGACCGTGTTCGGGGAGCAGGAGGGCACGGCGAAGGGATACAGCCCAATGGGGGTATGCACTTGACTCCAGTACGCGCTACATGTAGAGTAGGAGTCCATGGAGGAGTATCCGCGGA
>PEVN01000326.1 GCA_002779825.1 Armatimonadetes bacterium CG06_land_8_20_14_3_00_66_21
GTCCCTGCTCTCTGCGGTCGCCTTGGCGTTCTCGCTGAGGTTCGACGGCACGAACGAACTGCTCCGAGAGGTGACGGCGAGGCCGATCAGCACTGCCCTCAGCGTGGCCACCTGCATCGTGCTTTTCTCGAGTCTGGGTCTCTACACGTGTGCGTGGCGGTTCGCCAGCCTGGATATCCTGTTCGCGGTTGTGAAAGGCACCTTGCTCGGGGCTGGCGCGCTGCTCATCTACCAGTACATGATCGACCGCAGTACGTTCCCCCGGCCGGTGCTCATTCTGGTCTGGTTACTGAGCATGATCCTCGTGGGTGCGGCCCGCGTGTGTCTGCGGCTGGTGAACACGCAGGTGCTGCTGTCTCATCACCGGCGCCGGGCGGGGGGCGTCCCGAGGAAGCGCACTCGGTTGCTGGTAGTGGGAGCCGGCGAGTTGGGCGCGGAGCTGGTCAAGCGACTGCTCCAGCACCCCGAATTCGGGTACGAGATCTGTGGCTTCGTCGACGACGACCTCGCGACTCACGGGACGCATGTCTACGGGCTGCGGGTGCTCGGCTCGACGCTTCAGCTTCGGTTCTGGCTCGACGAACTGGACATCGACGAGGTCATCATCGCCGTGCCGGAATGGGCGCGGGAGACTATTCGGTGCATCTTGGACGAGTGCGCCCGGACGGGCGTCACCGCGAAGACGGTTCCCAGCACGCGGCAGTTGCTCAACGGGTCGTGGGATCTGCATGACATCCGCAAGGTGGATGTCGAAGACCTGCTGCGCCGGGAGCCCGTGCGCGTGGACTGCTCGGAGATCGAGACGTATCTCGGAGGCCAAACGGTCCTCGTGACCGGCGCCGGCGGCTCCATCGGGTCGGAGCTCTGCCGTCAGGTGCTGCAGTTCGGCCCGAAGCAGCTCATCGCACTGGACCACGAGGAGACAAGCATCTTCGACCTGGGGCAGGAGCTGGGAGCCAACGAGACCGACACTGCAGTTACGTGCGTCGTCGCCGATGTCAGAGACTTGGACCGGCTGGAGGGGGTATTCAGCAGGTTCGCGCCGGGAATCGTCTTCCACGCGGCAGCCTACAAGCATGTGCCCGTCATGGAGGCGAACCCAGCGGAGTCTATCCGCAACAACATCCACGGCACGCGGGTTGTTGCCGAGGCCGCCGACCGACACGGGACGGCGCGATTCATCCTGGTTTCAACGGACAAGGCAGTAAACCCTACCAGCGTGATGGGCGCGACCAAGCGGGCCGCCGAGCTGCTGATCCAGTTGCTTAACAGCACGAGTAGCACCAAGTTCATGTCGGTGCGATTCGGCAACGTTCTCGACAGCCGCGGAAGCGTGGTGCCGATCTTCCGCCGCCAGATCGAGCACGGCGGCCCTGTGACGGTCACGGATCCGGACATGGAGCGCTACTTCATGACCATCCCAGAGGCGGTGCAACTGGTCCTGCTGGCGGGTGCCCTGGGGGAGGGCGGCGAGATCTTCGTCCTCGACATGGGAGAGCGAGTGAAGATCGTCGACCTGGCCCGCGACCTAATTCGGCTGTGCGGATACGAACCGGACCGCGACATCCGGATCGAGTTCGTCGGAACGCGCCCCGGCGAGAAGCTCCGCGAAGAGCTGCAGACCGAAGGGGAAGACTACGCGCACACTCGGCACTCCAAGATCTTCGTGGCGAAACCGGAGAACGGGATCGAGGCGGAGGCGTTCCGCCGGGCGTTGGACGAGTTGTGCGAACTGGCCGTCAACGGGGTGGTGCGGGAGCAGTTGGCCGGAGGGCTCCGGCAAATCGTGCCCAACTACCAGCCGGACGCCGCACTCCTGTCCGCCGTGAGATGACGGCCTCCAGTTGCGGGGCGAACCGGCTGGCGGCAGGATTCTTGCTGATAGATAGAGCGACGCGCCCCGGTCTGTGGTGCAAGCACCTGTCCGACTCCGCCAACGCGAGCCGTTGCACTACTGGTGCACCAGTCCCCGGGAACCGAGGAGGAAAGCCAAGTGGATTACGACGTGAAAGACCTGGCCCTTGCGGACGAAGGCAAGCTGGCCATTGAATGGGCCGGCCGCCAGATGCCGGTCGTGCAGTCCATCGCGGAGCGATTCGGCAAGGAGAAGCCCTTGGCAGGGCTTCGCTTGGGCGCGTGCCTGCATGTGACGACTGAAACCGCCAACTTGGTTCTGGCTTTGAAGGCCGGCGGAGCCGAGGTCCTCCTCTGCGCCTCCAACCCGTTGAGCACGCAAGACGACGTCGCCGCGTCGCTGGTGAAGCACTATGAGATCCCGGTCTTCGCCCTCAAGGGCGAGGACAACGACACGTACTACCGGCACCTCAACGCCTTGCTGGATGGCCGTCCGCAATTGACCATGGACGATGGCGCGGACCTCGTCTCAGTGCTGCACTCGGAGCGCCAGCAGCAGCTCAGCGAGGTCGTCGCGGGCACCGAGGAGACCACCACCGGGGTGATCCGGCTGCGAAGCATGGCCGAGGGTGGCGTGCTGAAGTACCCCATCATCGCCGTCAACGACGCCGACACGAAGCACTTCTTCGACAACCGCTATGGTACCGGTCAGAGCACCATCGACGGAGTTCTCCGGGCCACCAACATCCTGCTGGCGGGGAAGACGGTTGTGGTCTGCGGCTATGGTTGGTGCGGCAAGGGAGTGGCGATGCGCGCCGACGGCATGGGCGCCAGTGTCGTCGTAACCGAGGTGGATCCGCTCCGGGCACTCGAAGCGGCGATGGACGGATACCGCGTCATGAAGGGCGTCGACGCCGCGCGGATGGGAGATCTGTTCGTGACGCTCACCGGGGATCTCGGGGTGCTGCGCAGAGAGCACTTTGAGGTCATGAAGGACGGCGCCATCGTCGCCAACTCCGGCCACTTCAACGTCGAGATCGACATCCCGGCACTCGAGTCATTGGCCGTCTCGCAGCGGACCATCCGGCGGTACATCCGGGAATACACGCTGGCCGACGGGCGGCGGCTCTGCCTGCTTGGTGAAGGCAGGCTCATCAACCTGGCTGCCGCCGAAGGACATCCGCCGAGCGTCATGGACATGAGCTTCGCCAACCAGGCGCTCTGCTCCGAGTATGTCGCCCAGCACGGCCAGTCGTTGACCAACACCGTTCACCCGGTGCCAGCCGAGATCGACAAGGAGATCGCCCGGCTGAAGCTTGCCACTATGGAGATCGAGATCGACACCCTCACCCCCGAACAGGAGACCTACCTCAACTCCTGGGAGATGGGCACGACCTGAGAAGCACCGGCACGGTTGTCGTCGCGCGGGGCGTACCTGAATCACCGACCGCCTCGCAGCATGCAACATGGTGACTTCCTGGCTGCCACTTCTGCTGTCGTTCTGCGCCGCCGCGCTGTTGCTGGCGGCCGTGGGGCCTCGGCGCGCCCCGGCTGAGTCGACGGGCGTCTGCACAGGTCGCCGTTGCCGCATCCCCGTAGGTGGTGTCGCGATGGCGGCCGGTGTGCTGGTCGCCGCTGGCTGTGTGGGCCGAGCCGACTCGGACAGCGCCCTCCTGATCTTCCCCCTCGTGGCGTTGGCCTGTGTTGCATGGGCGCTGGGTCTGCTGGAAGACATGGTGTCGCTCCCCTGGTGGGGACGCGACGCGGGGCTGGTTCTGGCCAGCGCTGCTGCCTATTCAGCGGGGGCGACCATCGAGTTCGTCAAGCTCCCCTTTGCGGCGCAGTTCCATGCCCTGGAGGCGCCGGTCGCCGGACTGGTGACCGTCCTGTGGCTGATGGTTGTCACCCGCTCGTTTCTGGCGACCCGGTCTGTCAGCGGCTTGACCGTAGCCCTGGGAGGAGTGGCTGCGCTCGCGCTGGGCGTGGTGGCGCTTCTCCAACCTCAGGTCCACGCTGGGGTGGCGGCTGCCCTGGCCTTCTCCGTGGGAGGGGCCTGCTTAGCCGTCCAGATGCTCTCGCGCTTCTGCGGGGCCCCGCCGGTCGGCGTGGCTGGGAGTGCGCTGATCGGCTTCCTGATCGGGGTGGTCACCATCCTGGGAGCGCTGAAGAACACGGCATTCCTCATCGTTGTGCTGCCCCTGCTTGTCCTCAGCGCGCCGCTGCTGAACACCACCTATGCCTTTTCGGTCGCCGCGGGCGCCAGCGGCCGCCGTCGCCTCGCAGTCACCCACCGCCGCGAGTGCCTGCACGAAGTATTGTTGCGCCGCGGAGTGGCGCCGGCCAAGGTGGTGGCTTGGTTCACTGCCATTGACGTGTACTTGTGCCTGCTGGCACTGCTCCTGGTCCGGCTCATCAAGGTGCACTACTGCCTCAAAGCCGGGCTGCTGTTGGCGCTCCTGCTCATTGGGTACTTGTTCTTCTTGTCGGTGGCGAAGGTCCTCTCGCGACAGGAGCCGGCCCCGCACCCGGACGAAGTACGGCTGTTCGATGTGCGGCTGACACCCGTCACTATGGACGAAGCGCTAACCCGGATCGAGGAGTTCATCCGGTCTCGTCAGCCTCACCACGTGGTGACGTCGGACTCCTCCGCCATCGTGAAGGCGCAGACCGATCTCGAACTGCACGAGATTATGAACGAGGCGCACTTGGTGACTCCGGACGGCATCGGCGTTATCTGGAGCGCGCGGCTGCTGGATGTGCCTGTCTTCGAGCGCGTGTCCGGCGTCGATTTGGTGGCGCGGCTGGCCGAAAGAGGGGCCGCTGCCGGCTACCGGTTCTTCCTGCTCGGCGCAGCGCCCGGCGTGGCCGAAACGGCAGCAGAGCGGCTCCGGGAGCGCTTCCCCGGACTGCAGGTGGTCGGGACGAACGACGGCTACTTCTCGGCCGCTGAAGAGACGCCTCTCGTGGAACGCATCCGCGAGTCGAACGCAGACATCCTGCTGGTTGCCTTCGGCGTCCCCAAGCAGGAGAAGTGGATTCGGCGGCACTTGGCGCAACTGAAGGTCCCCGTCTGCATCGGCGTCGGCGGCACGTTCGATGTGTACTCCGGGCGCCTCAAACGTGCCCCGGTGTGGGTGCAGTGCTGCGGGCTCGAATGGCTGTATCGGGCGCTGATTGAGCCAAGCCGGTTCAGGCGTCTGCTGGCGATTCCGCAGTTCATGGCGATGACCTTCCGGCAGCGGCTGCGGAGCTGGAAGCTGTAGCTCCGAACGACACGCGCCCGGCCCTTCGGCTCCGTGCCTCGGGGTACCAAGGAGAGAGGGAGCCTTCCTATGAGTGTTGTGATCGTAGGATCTGTCGCGTTGGACACGGTCGAGACCCCCGCCGGCCGGCGAGCGGACGCCCTCGGCGGGTCCGCGACGTACGCTTCGTGCGCTGCGAGTCTGTTCTCCCAGGCGAAGATGGTTGGCGTGGTGGGTGACGATTTCGCGGAGGAGCACGTGTCGTTTCTCCGGTCGCGGGGCATCGACCTCAGCGGTCTGGAGGTGGCGCCCGGCAAGACATTCCGCTGGGGCGGCGTCTACTTTGACGACGAGCGGGAGCGAGAGACCACCTTCACAGAACTGAACGTCTTCGAGCAGTTTGCGCCGAAGCTGAGCGAGGCGCACCGGGCTGCCGAGATCGTCTTCCTGGGCAACATCCATCCCAGCCTCCAGCTCGGCGTTCTCGACCAAGTCAAGTCGCCGAGACTCTCGCTGTGCGACACAATGAACCTGTGGCTCGACACGGCATTGCCGGAAGTTGCCGCGGTGCTAGACCGGGTGGACGTCGCGCTCATGAATGACGGCGAAGCCAAGCAGTACTGCGAGACGGGCAGCGCAATCACCGCGGGGAAGCGGCTGCTCGAGCGCCATCGCTTGGGTGCCGCAGTGGTCAAGCAGGGCGAGCATGGCGCCATCCTGGTCCAGCCCGACGGGCTCTTCCTGGCGCCCTCGTACCCCCTCGAAACAGTGGTGGATCCGACGGGTGCCGGCGACTCGTTCGCCGGAGCGCTGGCGGGCTACCTGGACGCGCAGCCTGAACTGACGCCCGCCGCCTTCCGCCTGGGCGTCGTGTACGGCGCGTTGGTGGCCTCCTTCATCGTGCAGAACTTCGGCCTTGACGGCTTGCGGGAGTTGACGCGCGCGGACGTGGAGGCTCGGCTGGAGGAGTGGCTGGCGATGACCCGGGTGACCGCAGCAGCCTGACGGGTGAGGCTACGGCCCAAGCAGATGGCTCCCGACTGTTTCGTTGAACAGCCGTCGGAAGTCCCGGAAAGGCTCGTACTTCCGCCCGTAGTAGACCCGGTTGGTCAACAGGAACACGAAGCCCTCGTTGGCGGGGTCGAGGGTCGCCGAGGTGCCGGTGAAGCCGGTGTGACCGAAGCTCGCCGCCGAGAAGCCGGGCGGCCGCGGAAGCATGTCGCTGTCGTGGGTGAACCAGCCGCACGAGGAGTGCCCGCCGACGCCGCCCAACTGGTTTGTGGTGTAGGCGGCGTACAGCGGGTCGGATAGGTCGAACGGCGGGCGGCGGCCCAACAGACGACGGAGGAGCCGCGACAGGTCGGCAGCAGTGGAGAAGAGCCCAGCATTGCCCGCGACGCCGCCCAGCGAGAAGGCGTTCTCATCGTGGACGAAGCCGCGGGCGCGCTTGTGTCGCCACGGGCACAGCTCGGTGGCGGCAGCGCGCTTCCGGTCTGCAGGTTTGGGGCGGAAGCAGGTGTCCTTCATGCCAGCCGGCAGGTGCAGTTCTCCGCGGGTGTAGGCGTCCAACGGCCTCTGCGCGGCGGCGCTGACGATCTCGCCCAGCAGGATGTAGCCCAGGCAACTGTACTCGTAGTGGGTGCCCAGCGGGTGTTTCGGCTCGGCTCCGAGAATTGCTTGAGCCGACTCCCACCGGCTCAACCCACGCTTGTACAGCCCCTGCCAGGCAGTGATCCCGGAAGTGTGGGTGAGCAGATGCCGCAGCGTTGCTCGGCGTAGCTTCGGGTGGCAGCGGAGCGGCGTCGCGGGCGCATCCGGCTGGTTAGGCAAGAGGTCCGCGCAGAGGCGGTCCAGAGTGTCGTCAAGGGCCAGCCGGCCCGCGGAGACCAACCGGAGCACTGACAGCGCCGTAGCTGTCGGCTTGGTGAGGGAGGCGAGGTCGAAGAGCGTGGTGCGGGTGGCGGGGAACCGCGACCTGGCGGAAAGGCGCCCGCATTCGCCTCGCGCAACGCGGGCGCCGCGCCAGTGGACTTCGTAGCAGGCGGCGGTGAACAGGTGTTGGGAGACACCTTGCTGAACCAACGCGTCCAGTGCCTGCCGGAGTGAGGGGGGCTTCGCCATCAACTCGGCTTCTGGTCCAGGTTGACCCCTTGGAGCAGCTTCATGAAGCGGTCGATCTCCTCAGGCTCGGCCGTCGAGTCTTCGTCCGTCTGCATGCCCAGTGGCAGTTCCTGTCCTTCCTGCAGAAGGATGGCCGTCTGGTCGGCGACCTCTTCATTGACGAAGATCTTTGCTTTCGCACGGAGCGCTAGCGCGATCGCGTCGCTGGGGCGGGCATCCACCTCGCGGACCCCGGTCTCGTCCAAGAGCGTGACGGTGGCGTAGAACGTACTGTCCCTGAAGTCGCTGACGACGATCCGCGAGACCCGCACCCCGAGCTCGCTCAAGATGCTCGTCATCAAGTCATGCGTCATGGGGCGCGGCGCGTGCTTGTTCTCGAGTTCCATGGCGATGGCAACCGCCTCGGACGGGCCAATCCAGATGGGCAGAAACCGTCTCCGTTCGGTGTCGCGGAGCAGCACGAGGGTGCGGTTCCCCTGGTCAATGCCGATCCCTTCAACGCGCATCTCGATCATGTCCATCACCCTTCTGTGAGGCGTGGTGTGATTTTACCCCGCGCTCCCAAGCAACGCAAACGCCCAAACGTGGCGCGTGCCGAGAAGCGCAGTGACGCGGGAGAGGACCACCGCCAGGCGATTGACAGACCCCTCCGGTTCACGTACGATGTACCACCTCAACAGCATGTCCGTCGGTGGTGCGGCGTCGGACACCGGACCGGGAGGCTAACGAATGGCGAAAGTCGACATCGAGTTCGATCAACTACTGCCCGAGACGTTGGGCGCGCTACGTTCTGAAGGACTGCAGCTTGTGGGCGTCAGGGAAGACGGCTCCGCTAACACCATGACCATTGGCTGGGCCACGTTCGGCATCCTCTGGGGACGCCCAATCTGCGTGGTGCTGGTCCGGCCGTCGCGCTACACCTACGAGTTCCTGGAGGCAGTGCCCGACTTCACCGTGAACGTGATGCCCAAGGAGTTGGCTGAGGTCGCTGCCTATTGCGGAACGGTGTCGGGCCGAGACGAAGACAAGTTTGCGAACAAGGGGCTGACCTGTACGCCCGGGCGAGTGGTGAAGTCGCCCATCATCGAGGAGGGGATCATCCACTACGAGTGCAGGATCGTCCACCGAAACGACCTGATCCCCGACCAGCTTGATGCCGGGATCAAGGCTGGCGCCTACCCGCAGGGCGACTTCCATCGGCTGTACTACGGCCAGATCGTCGCCTCCTACGCTGAAGAAGATGCCGCCCTGCGCGTGTCGTCGCCCAACGCGTACTGATGCTACCGAAGGAAGTGCGCGCCGCATGACCCCGAAAGACCGAGTGGCGACCGCGCTGGCGCACGCCCGGCCCGACCGCGTCCCTTGGGACTACTGGGCGGACCCGGTGCTGACGGGGCGACTGCTCGACAGCTTGGGGCTGGAGACCAAAGAGCACCTGCTTCGCCGCCTCGGCGTAGACCTGCGCTACGTGGCGGGTCCCAGCTATGTCGGTCAGGAAATGCGCCGGCACGCGGACGGAACAGCGGACGACTTGTGGGGCGTGCGCAGACGCACCGTCGTCGTTGAGCGTGAGGGTGTTTGCTGGACGTACAAGCACGTTGTCGAGTCGCCCTTGGCGGCCGCCGCGACGGTTCCGGATATTGAGGCGTACCACGGATGGCCGTCACCGGACTGGTGGGACTACGAGGCGCTCGCCCAAGACTGCCGAGCCTGTGCCCCGTACGCCGTGGTGAACGCGGGCGACCGTCTGGACCGGACTGCGCAGCTCAAACCCATGATGTACCTGCGGGGGATGGAGCAGGTCTACGCCGACCTCGTCCAGGCGCCGGCACTGGTGGAGGCGCTCCTCGACCGCATCGTCGGCTACTTTCTCGAGTACAACCGTCGGGTGTTCGAGGCTGCTCAGGGGGGGATAGACCTCTTCATGATGGGCGACGACTTCGGGGCGCAGAATGGCCTGCTGATGGAGGTTGGTATGTGGCGGCGCTTCTTCTTGCCTGGGTTCCGCGCGTACGTCGAGCTGGCGCACGAGTTTGGGATCAAGGTTATGCACCACACCTGCGGCAGCGTTGTGGAGTTGATCCCGGACTTCATTGACGCCGGATTGGATGTCCTCCAGTCCCTCCAGCCACAAGCCGCCGGCATGGAGTTGGGCCGGCTGCAGCGGGAGTTCGGCAAGGACCTCTCCTTCCACGGTTCCCTCGACATTCAGCGAGTGCTCCCCCGCGGCTCGCCGGAGGAGATCCGCACGATGGTCCGAGATAGGTGCCGGCACGGCAGGGACGGCGGCCTGATTCTGTGCAGCGCCCACAACATGCCGCCTGACACGCCGCTTGAGAACGTGCTCTGCCTCTACGACGCCCTGCAGGAGTATGCGTGATCCCGGGAGGCCGCTCAGAAACGCGTCAGTACGGCTCGACGTTCGGCAGCTCCCAGCCGTCAATCCGGAGGACCTTCCACTCGCGCCGGAATCCGCGCTTCTCGCGCACCAGATGGACGACCGTCTCGGCGTCGCTGGCTTCGACTGGTTGATCCCGTTGCGCGGCCTGGATCTGCACGCGCGCACTGACGCGGGCGTGGTCACCGTTGACGGTGGTCTCGTGGACGTCGACGGTCACATCGACCGCGTCAACGGCGCGGAAGCCTCCCACGGCCAACTGCCTTAGGGTACGATAGTCGTTCCCGAGCGAGTCCGTGTACTCCGGCGACACGCAGGACAGGCACACCCACGCGCTCTTGGACTCTGCGCCTTGCTCCGCCTTTGCCAGCAGCCGACGGATTTGGCTCTCGGGCGTCGGCCTCGGCGAGTGGAACCGCCAGTAGCCGGCGACGCACAGGAGCGCCAGCAGGACCGCGATTATGAGACGTTTCCTCATTGCGCTGGACTCGCAGGCACAGCCGCTCGTGCCTGCCTGTTGACCATCATGCAGCTTACCATTGTACGACACGGGCAATCCGTCTGGAACGACCAACGGCTCATCCAAGGGCAGCAAGATCCGCCGCTGAACGAAGCGGGCAGGAGGCAGGCGCAGCAGGTTGCGGCTGCGCTGGCCGGTGACACGAATGGACCCGTGTACACCAGTGACCTGCTCCGTGCCCGGCAGACAGCGCAGCCGATCGCCGAGAGGCTCGGCGTCCCACTTGTAGTCCGTCCTGACCTCCGCGAGATCGGGATGGGGGCGTGGGAGGGGCTGACGGAAGATCAGGCGCGCGAGGGCGACCCGGCCCTGCACGCCGCCTGGAAGCGCGACTCCATTGCCAACCGCCCGCCCGGAGGCGAGTCATACCACGACCTGTTCGAGCGTCTGCGCGCGGCGCTCAAGGAGTTCTCCGCCGGAGACCCCGCCCCCGTCGTCGTCACCCACTACTCAGCCGGTCGCGCGCTGATTGCGATGGCGTTGGGCGCGCCCCTGGAGGCAGTGCGCTGGTTCCGCCTCGACAATGGCAGCCTGTCGCGACTTTGCCGAACGAGCACCGGGAGTTGGCAGCTCGTCGCTCTGAATGACCTGTCCCATCTCACCCCAGGCGGTGCGCCGCCACCCTATGATTGAGGACACGCCTATGTACGTGTGTCCTCAATCTGCGGCCTGTGCTCTGCAGCGCTGCAGTCTGTGCGCGGTGGGGCAGGGAGGCACCACTCACCACGAGGGGCAATGCATGGTCGATCTCAGGAGGTACCCAACGTGACTCGTATTCAATTCGGCATTGTCGGTGGAGGTTGGCGGGCGGAGTTCTTTTTGCGCATCGTGCGCTCGTGCCCGGAGCGGTTCGGCATCACCGGGATGGTGGTGCGCAGCGAAGAGAAGGGGCGAGGCATCGAACAGCATTGGGGCGTGCGGACGTTCCGCACGCTGGACCAGATGCTGGCTGCGACCGCGCCTCGGTTCGTGGTCACCTCCGTCCCGTGGGGCGCGAACCTGGAACTGCTCAAAAACCTTGTCGCCCGCGGCGTGCCAGCGCTGTCGGAAACGCCGCCGGCCCCCGATGTGGAGGGGTTGCGCGACTTGTGGGAATGCGTCTGTAGCGCCAGCGGATGTGTGCAGGCGGCGGAGCAGTACCACTTGCAGCCGATGCACCGAGCGCGGCTGGCCGTTGCGGCTGGCGGCAAACTCGGGACGGTGTCGCAAGCGCAGGTGTCCGTCGCCCACGGCTACCATGGGCTCAGCCTGATGCGGAGGTTCCTGGGGATCGGCTGCGAGGAGGCGACCCTCCGGGCGTTCCGGTTTGCCTCGCCGCTCATGGCCGGTCCCGGTCGCGATGGCCCTCCCCAGCAGGAGGAGACTCGGCAATCCCAGCAGGACTTCGTCTTGTTCGACTTCGGCGACCGCATGGGCTGGTTCGACTTCACTGGCGACCAGTACTTCAGTTGGGTGCGCAAGAACCGCCTGCTGGTCCGCGGCGACCGCGGCGAGATGACAATGGACGGTGTCGCCTACCTGAAGGACTACCTCACTCCCGTCGAGCTGAAGTTCACCCGGCACGTTGCCGGTGCCGACGGCAACCTGGAGGGGCTGTGCCTGAAGGGTGTGCAGCTTGGCGATGAGTGGCTCTACCGCAACCCCTTCGCGCCTGCGTCGCTTACCGATGACGAGTTGGCCATCGCTGAGTGCCTGGTGCGGATGGACACCTGTGTCGAGAGCGGAACGGACTTCTACCCCCTCGCAGAAGCCAGCCAGGACCACTACCTGAACCTCCTGGCGCAGGAAGCGCTGAGTACGGGCGAGCCCGTGCGGACACAGCGACAGCCGTGGGCCGACTGAGAGAGGAGCACCAAGGGGCTCGGCGCCCCCCAAGCGCCAGCCCCCCAAAGCCCCACGACACCCCTTTTGGTCCACCCCCGTCCACTAAGTCCACCAAGTCCACCCACGCCCATGGCCGCCGACCAACTCCACCTCGTCGGAACGCTCCTCCCGTTGCAGCTCGACGGCTACCGGTTCTGCTTCGGTAGCGAATGGACCGCCCAGCGCGGAAAGGCGCCCACGACTCCCGAGCGTTTTCTCGCGTCGGGCGTCGAGGAGAACGCGTGGCGCCTTCGCTTCGGCGAGGGGACACTGGACGTCAGCCAGTGGGAGACACCGAAGCGCACGCGAACGTATCCCCTCGCTCGCGTGTATCGCCTGCTGCAGAGCCCTCACCGCAGAGGTGCCTTGATCCCCGCGGTGAAAGACGAAGGCAGCGGCCTCAACCCCGATGTGCTCGGCCTCGACACGTTGCACCTGCTGACGCTGTTCGGGGTCTACGCGGTAGTGGGGCACTATCTTGGGGCACGTGGCGAGACGCAGAAGAGGCGGTCCGGCGAGGAAGTGCTCGTGCTCCGCGACCAACGGCTCGACTTCGAGGCGGCGCTCACAAAGCTGGAGGTAGCGGCGGCGCCGGAAGTGAGCGTCGTCGACTGGAACCGCGGCGAGGTAGACCTGTTCGCCGTTTCCCTCGAACGGTCGGCCGCAGCCTATCGTCGCCTGCACGAGCAAACCGGCGTGCCGCTGACCACCGTCGCGAGTTGCGAGCGGCGGCTGGCAGTCCTGCACGATGGCGGTCTCCCGGCCTATGTCCGGTGGAGCGACCGCTTCCGGCTGCGTTCGCAGCACGCGGAGACCGTGAGCGTGCAGCCCAAGGAACACCTGGTCGGTCCCGCTGCCAAAGTACTCGTGGACCTGCGGCTGGATTGCGACCTCGGGGCAGGAGAGCAGGTCTGGCTGCACCTTGCGCCGGATGAAGGGTGGGTCGTCGGCAACCAGGTGTTCGTCCTCGAGAAGAAGGCAAACCCCAGCGAGAATGACCTGCTCGGCGCGATCTTCAAGAACATGGCATTCCGGTCAATGAAGGTGGAGAACGTCACCAATCCGGTGCACTTCGGGATCGGCGCGACGTACGAGACCCGGACCGGCGCCTGCTGGTCGTTGTGCCCGCATCTGCAGGAGTGCTTGGTGGAGCGCTTCTCGTCCTGTCGGTTCCAGCCACTTGCGCCGCACAACGCTGCCCCAACATTTCCGCAGCGCAGTGACTGTGTCTCGCTCCTGCGTGAGGGTGCCGCCAACGGGTTCCTCACGTTCGTTGTGGGGCTGCGCGGGCTAAGCGAGGGGGACGAGAGCGCCATCCAGCGGACGATCCTGTCGGCCTGCGGAGTCCGTCAATGGGGCCCTGCGTAACCCGGCTATGCGTCCTGAAGCAACACGACGTTCGCCGCCTCTCACAGCCCGATGGTCTTGAGCTTCTCGCGAAGGCTCTCCTCAGTCTGCGGCCCCCGGAGCACGCCCCGCGCGACGCCCAGTTTGTCGAGGAAGGCCAGCATTGGCTGGATGAAGGCGCCGAACTGGCGGGTCACCTCCGCTCGCGGATCCCACAGCGTGGGGTGGGCGATCTTCAGCTCGTCGACCAGTTGCTCGGCGCCGCCACCGGCTTCGACGCAAACACCCAGCACCACCAACCGGTCGTTCTCGAACTCCTTCACCAGCTTGTCCAACAGAGGCAGCAGCGTCCGCGAGTCGGCTTGCCCGCTGTTCCAGAAGCACAGAACGGTCGGGCGGCCGGTGAAGTCTCCGAGCGAGTAGGTCTTCCCGTCGGCCGCGTGTAACGTGAAGTCGACCATCTTCTTGCCTTCCAGGTCAGTGCCCGCCAACTGGAGTCCCGGAATCTCGAACGCCTTCACCAACCTCACTTGGTCGTTCGGCGGCGTGAACGTGAACAGCGTGTCGGACACGGGCTGGTCGACGACGGCTGTGTGGTAGATCTCGGTGATCAGCAGCGTGCCCTCGCCGCCCCACGCATTGAACCGCGGGTTACTGCTGAGTGCAGTCGGGTCCAGTTCGCCTGCGTACTTGCGGACCATGAAGCTGGCCGCGTCGACCCACAGCTCGGCGGTGCTGACGTTTCGGGCCATGCCCATTACATTGCCCGGCGTGCGATCGAGCGTCAGGCGCACATGGTAGGTGAGAACGGGCGTTGCGGGGTCCCCAAGGCGGAGCGTCTCCTCGCCGACCAGCGCCGTCTGGGACGCTCTTTGCTTGAGCGTCCCCAAAGGGCGTTCAGACGCCAGGAGCTGCATCGGCAGCGGGAGGAACTTGCCGACGAAGTAGCTCTGGAGACCCTCCCCTGTGAAGCTGAGCGCTGGAGGGGCCGGGCTTCGCGTGTACTGCTTGAGGATCGGCAAGTAGAGGCACAGCGTTTGTCCGTCGCACACCAGGGAGTGCCCGGTCGTGTCGTCTGCCAGCTCGACCCGAAACTTGTTGGGGCGCTGGTACGCCAGCGTGACGGCCAGGAGGCGCTCGATGGCGCGGCTTCCGCGGTAGTTCTGCGAGTACGTTCCACGAGCCGAGAGGGTGTCAACTCCGGCATACGCTGCCGCGCACTTCTCGAGCACCTGTTCCGCCGTCGTTAGCTTCTCCATGGGCTGCGGCTTCGGTGCAGTGCCGGGCTCACCGCCGGCAGCCGGTTCGGCGTCCTGCAAGCGCGCGACCGCGTCGCGGGCCTCGGTGGCGCGTTGGCTGTTGGGCTCCAGTTCGAGCACCTTCCGGAAATGCGCAACAGCCTTCGCCTTGTCGCCTGTCCCCGCGTAGACCCAGGCCACTGCCCAGTGCGCGTCGAGGTGATTGGGCGACAGCGAGAGCGCCTTCTCGAACTCCGTCGCAGCCTCCGCGAGCTTCTTCTCTCTCTTGAGCCGCATCCCCTCGGCATAGTGCGCCTTCGCCGGCGAGTCCTCGGCCCGGACCGGCAATGGAGCCCTGGTCAACAGCAGTGCAGCACCGACAGTCAGACACGATATGCGCGCCGGGGTTCGCATGGGCCGATACCTCCTACGACAACGGGCTGTCAATCCGAGCCGCGACCGTGAGGGAGCGTGTGACACGCTGACTTCGTGCACGACGCTTCCGTGTCACACGCTCCCTCACGGTCGCGGCTCAGATTGGCTCGCTCGTTCACTTGCCGGGGTGTTCAAGCGGAACGCAAGCATGAGTGATTCCTGTGGGAATGCAGATTTGAGATGGCAGATCGCAGATCGCGGGGACCGGCCGGGCGCCGACCGTGGCACGCTCACCTGGTGTGCTGCCCAACCAGCGGGCTGGCACCAGTGGTCGCCTGCTTGAGTTGGATTCGACAGGTCCCCGCTGCCTCCTGTCGCCTCGCCAGTTTGAGGGATCGGTTCCCAACGGGTAGAATCGGCTCCATCCCATTCGCAAAGGTGACCGGATGAATAGACCCCTTGCGCCGAAGGTCGGCCTGCTGCCCCTGTACCTGAAGCTCTACGACGAGGTGGTGCCCGAGCTTCGGCCGAAACTGGAGGCGTTCCTTGGCGAGGTGGCGGGCATGCTGACTGCGAGCGGTTTGGACGTGGTGGCTGCGCCGGTCTGCCGAGAGCGCCCGGAGTTCGCCGAGGCGCTTGCCGCGCTGACGGCGGTGGGCGTGGAAGCCCTCGTTACGCTGCACCTGTCCTACAGCCCGTCGCTGGAGTCGGCCGCCTTGTTGGCTGAGTGCAGTCTGCCGCTGATCCTGTTCGACACGACGCCCTCGCCCACGTTCGACAGCTCCGCGACGCGGCAGACGATGCTGGAGAACCACGGCATCCATGGCGTCCAGGATCTGGCCAGCGTGCTGCGCCGGTTGGGCAAACCGTACCACGTGGTTGCCGGGCATCCGTCGAGAGGGGGCGTGCTCGACGAAGTCGTGGGCTTGTGCCGCGCGGCGAGCGCCGCGTCTCGCCTCCGCCGCATGAAGGTCGGCTTGGTGGGCGCGCCCTTCAAGGGAATGGGCGACTTCGCGATCGACGCCGAACGGCTTGCGAAGCGAGTCGGCCCCACGGTTGTGCAGATCGACTTGACGGACCTCGCGAAGCGTGCGGCCGCCGTGTCCGCAGAAGAAGTCGACGCGGAGGCTGCCGCCGACGGGGAGCGGTTCGACTGCTCCGCAGTGACGCGGCAAGTGCTGGAGCCGTCACTGCGTCTCGGGTTGGCGCTCCGGCAGATGCTTGACGAAGTGGACGCCGGCGCGTTCAGCATGAACTTCCAGGCGTGCACCGCAGAGTCGGGTCTGCCAACCGTTCCCTTCCTAGAATGCTCGAAGGCAATGGCGCGGGGGCTTGGCTATGCTGGCGAAGGGGATGTCCTCACTGCCTCGGTGAACGGCGCCCTGGGTGCCGCGTACGGCGACACCACCTTCACCGAGATGTTCTGTCCCGATTGGCGCGGCGATACGCTCTTCATGAGCCACATGGGCGAGTGTAACCCGGAGCTTGCTTCGCAGCAGCCGAAGTTGGTCGAGAAGGACTACCAGTTCAGCGACGTCGCCAACCCGGTCATCGCGCTGTTCCCACTCAAGCCGGGCCCGGCGACGCTGGTCAACCTCACCCAGGACCCGGGAGACGCATTCTCGCTGATCGCCTCGCTGGTCGAGGTCGTGGACACCGGGCTCGTCGATGCATTCTGCGATGTGCCGCACTTCTGGATTCGGCCGGCCAAGTCTGTCCGCCAGTTCCTTGCCGACTACAGCCGAGCCGGCGGCACGCACCACCTCGGGCTTATGCTCGGCAACCGCGTTGCCGCCGTGCGCACACTCGCAGAGATGCTGGGCGCGCCCTGCGTCGAAGTGTGACAACGGCTTCGAGGGGGATTCCACACTGAGCAGACCCGACACACTTCCCGGTTTCCGCGGCGTCCTGCTGGACCGCGATGGAGTCCTTAACGACAAGCCGAAGGGGTTCGTCTACACCTGGGAGGAATTCCTCTTCTTGCCCGGAGTGTTGGAGGCGCTGCGCCGCCTGCACGAAGCGGGAATCCCCGTCGCGGTGATCACGAACCAGTCGTTCATCGGGCGCGGCTGGATCAGCCGGGACGAAGTCGAACTGATCCACCAGAAGATGTGCGACGCGGTCGCCGAGCACGGCGGCCGGATCGAGGGTGTCTTCCTGTGTCCACACGCACCTGAGGACGGCTGCCGCTGCCGCAAACCCGCGATCCTGAGCTTCGTTCGGGCGCTGACCTGCTTGGGTCTGGAGGCGAGTGACTGCTGCTACGTCGGCGATCGGCCGACGGATGTGCTGGCGGCGCACGCGGCGGGGATGGAGGGGTACCTCGTCCGCAGCGGTGCAGCGTTCGATGAGGCTGCTGTGCGCAACCCGCCCTACTGCGCCGAGGGTCTCGTCGGCGACCTGGCGGAGTTCGTCGATTGCCTTTTGGGGGCCGAGTGAGCCACTTGTGCGCTGATCCAGATGCGACACAATAGGAAAGCCATGGAAATCCTCATAGCCGCCGCCGTGTTTGGGGTCTGCTTCGCTCTTCTCGCCTTGGGCACGGTGCTCGGAGGCAGGAACCTCCACACGCATTGCGGCTCGGGGGGCGATCCAGAGGTGGACGACCCGTGCCGATTGTGCGGGAACGGCGGCCCGGGTGTATGTGCGAAGGAGTCAGTCGCGACGGAGACGCTCTTCGAAGCCACTCTCGCCAACCCGTGCCATTGCCCGAAGGAATCGGCTGCCAACGCAGAATGACGGGTCAGACAGACACGCCGACCGACACTATCCCCGGCCCGACCAAGGAGAACCACGTGAACCAGCCTGCACCCCGACGCCCCAATATCGTCTTGATGGTCGCCGACGACCACGGTCTCGAACTCGGTTGCTACGGGCACGCGGTCATCCGCACGCCGCACTTGGACAAACTGGGCGCGAACGGTGTCCGCTTCACCAACGCCTTCTGCACCACCGCCTCGTGCTCGGCCAGTCGGTCGGTCATCCTGACCGGCAAGTACAACCACGCGATCGGGCACTACGGGCACTGCCACGGCTGCCATCATTTCTCCACGCTCGACGACGTGCAGACGCTCCCCGTGCTGCTGAGCGAGGCGGGCTACCGGACGGCGCACATCGGGAAGCTGCATGTGGCGCCGGAGTCGGTGTACTGGTTCGACCAGTTCCTGACCGCCAACCCACGAAGCGCGGTGGAGATGGCGGACAAGTGTCGCGACTTCCTCGCGGCGGACGATGAGCGCCCGTTCTTCCTCTACTGGTGTTCCACCGACCCGCATCGAAGCGGCTTGGCGCCGGAGTTGCCCTATACGCCGGACCGGTTCGGCAATCGCCCGGAGGGGTACCCGGGCGTGGAGCCTGTCGAGTACGACCCAGCCGAGGTGGTCGTGCCGGCGTTCCTTCCGGACACGCCCGAATGCAGAGCCGAATTGGCACAGTACTGCCAGTCCGTCTCCCGACTGGATCAGGGCGTCGGCCGCCTCTTGGACCTCCTCCAGGAGACGGGCAACTACGACAACACGTTGGTCCTGTACATTTCGGACAACGGCATTGCGTTCCCCGAAGCCAAGACCACGCTCTACGACCCGGGCATGAAGCTGCCCTGCCTTGTCAAGCCCCCTGGTGGCCCGCCCGCCAACAGCACCTGCGACGCCCTGATCACCTGGGCGGACCTGACCCCGACGATCCTGGACTACGCCGACGCGCTGGATGATCCGGGCGCATTCCACGGGCGGTCGTTCCGGGGCGCCGTCCACCAGGCGCACGCGCCGGAGTGGGACGAGGTGTACGCTTCGCACACCTTCCACGAGGTGACCATGTACTACCCGATGCGCGTGGTCCGCACCCGAGAGCACAAGTTCCTCTGGAATATCGCGTATCCCCTCTCGTACCCGTTCGCCTCCGACCTCTGGGAGTCGCCCACCTGGCAAAGCCTCAAGCCGCGGGGCCTGACCTCCTTCGGCAAGCGCCCCGTAGAAGCCTACCTGCACCGGCCCCAGTTCGAGCTGTACGACCTGGAACAAGACCCGCACGAAATCCACAACCTCGCCGACCGCCCCGAGTACGCCGGGTTGGTGGCTGAGTTCTGCGAACGACTCAGAACATTCCAGGAGCGCACAGACGATCCCTGGATCGTGAAGTGGGAGCACGAGTGAGCGCAAGTGCCCAATGTGAACTGGTGGGAGCGCAGGCCACACCGGCGAGACGCTTGCCGGGCCGGGGGCAAGCGGCCGCGACTCGGCACGTCCACCCTCCCGTGGAGGTCCCGGCTGATAGGAGACCGGTCGATGGAACCACCTGAGCTTATGCTCCTCCCTGACGCCGTGCGCGTTGCCGACCTGCGAACGCGGGTCCGCGAAGCCATGGAGCGGCCGCCCGCTGAAGGATGGGACTGCCCTGCGCGGATCGAAGAACGCCACTTCTCCGAGCCGATTCCTGTCCGCAAGGCGCGCGCCATCGACCTGAAGCTGTCGGCGATGCCTACGGACTTGTGGGAAGGGCAGCTCTTTGCCGGCTCCATGACGCTGGAGAAACCGCGTGTCCACGCCGAGCGTGGTTTCCCGGAGTACATCACCAAGCAAGAGCGCGACGATGGCGCGAAGCTTGGCGCGAACACCGGGTGCTTCGGTCACATCGTGCCGGACTACCCGCGCCTGCTGGCGAAGGGACTTCGAGGCATCCGCGCCGACGCACAGGCGCAGCGACCGAACGCGGCAACGCCGGAGGAGCACGCCTTTCTCGACTCCGTCGAGATTGTCCTTGACGCCGTCCTGTCCTTCGCCGACCGCCTCGCCCAGCGCTGCGAAGGGGACACCGCACGATCGACGCCTCGACGCGCCGCCGAGCTCCTGGTGATGGCCGAGAATCTCCGGCGGGTGCCGGCGGGCCCGGCGCAGACCTTCTGGCAGGCACTGCAGTCCGTCTGGCTGCTTCACCTGGTCTTCCACTCAACGATGAATGGGAACGCCTGCGCCGCGCCGAAGCACGGCAACGACGACGGCGGCGCCGACTCGGTCGGGCAGGCACTCATCGACGCCTTCTGTGCGGTGACCGCGAAGCACGCCGAGCAATACCAGGAGATCGTCAAGTTCCCGTGCGGCGTCGGCACGTTCTCCTGGTACCTCGGCATCGGGCAGGGGCTGGGCGCGTCGTCGGACGGACGGCTGGCGGGCGAGCCGGTGTCGTCCAACTTCTCCCCGGCGCTGGGTCGCGACAAGGACGGCCTGCCGAGCGCCATCCTGTCCTACTCGAAGATGCACAAGTCCAACCTGCCCGCCGGCGGGCCGCTCGATCTGCGCGTCTCCAAGCGACTGCTCGAAGGCGACGACGGCACCCGACGCCTGTCTTCCCTGATCCGCGGCCTGGTCGACTCCGGCGGCAACATGATGACACTCACCGTCGCCGATGTCGAAGAGCTTCGCGCCGCCCAGCGCGAACCGGAGAACTACCGCTCCCTCCGCGTCCGCATGGGCGGCTGGTGGCCTACTTCACCATGCTCAGCCGCGAGCAACAGGACCACCACATCCGCCGCCAGGAAGCGAGAGACTGAAGCATGGCGGAGGGGGGATGGCGGATGCCGGGACGCCGAGCACATTGACGGGAGGAATCGCTCATGACGGCGCCGCGTTTCATTACCACAATCGACCTCAACGCTGACGCTCCGTAGCTGCGCCCGCCAGGGCGTGGAACGGTGTATGAGTCCACGCCCTGGCGGGCGCAGCTACGGAGCGCATTTGCAGAGGAGTGGCGGCGTGACCAAGGAGAACAGCCAGCGACGTCCCCCGCAGGAGGGGGAATCCGAACAGGCAGCCGACCGCGCCGACGGCGACTCGCTCAACCCGTTCGCCATCGGCGCCGGATTCCTGACGTACTGCGTCAGGCAAGGCTGGCTGATCCAGGAAGGCAAGGGGCGCCGGGTGAGGTACTACGCCACGGAAGCGGGCAGGGAGGCGCTCAAGTAGTTCGGCATCCATGTGTGAAGCCGAACGTGCGCTCT
Source organism: Armatimonadetes bacterium CG06_land_8_20_14_3_00_66_21 (assembly GCA_002779825.1). Taxonomy (GTDB): domain Bacteria; phylum Armatimonadota; class Abditibacteriia; order CG2-30-66-41; family CG2-30-66-41; genus CG2-30-66-41. Next base: position 20,951 of record PEVN01000326.1, read on the forward strand.
GCTCAGCCATGCTCCTGACTGACCGCCGCGCCATCGGCACCGCCTTCGAACTGCACGGCTGCCCCAACGCCTGCCGTCACTGCTACCTCGGCAGACCGGCCGGGCCGGCGCTTCCGCTTGACGAAGTGCGGCGCGTCGTCGCCGAGTTCCGGCAGTACGTGCGCCCCGGCGAGCCGGAACCAGCGTTCCCGCACATCCGCGTCGCGACCTGGATCTGGGAGCCGGACTACGCGGATGACTACCGCCAGCTCTACAACTTGGAGCGGGAGCTGAGCGACGGCGACCCGCCGCGCTTCGAGTTGCTCAGCGTCTGGCGGCTGGCGCGCGACCCGGCCTACGCCGAGTGGGCGAAGTCCGTGGGTCCGGACACCTGCCAGGTCACATTGTTCGGCACGCAGGCGACCAACGACTGGTTCTACCGGCGGCGGGGCGCGTTCCAGGACTGCGTGACCGCCACTGAGTGCCTGCTTGAGGTCGGCATGAAGCCGCGGTGGCAGTTGTTCTTCACGCGGAGGATCCTGCCCGAGCTGGACGACCTGAGGCGGCTGGTCGATCGCCTAAGCCTTCGCGAGCGAGTGCAGGCGCTGGGCGGCGAGTTCGACCTCTTCCTCCACCTGCCCGGGCCGGATGGCGAGGCGAGGAAGATCGAGCACCTGCGTCCGACCGCCGAGGAGGTCGGTGGCATCCCCGCCGAACTGCTGACGGCCTCCCGGAAGCACTTCGGTCGCGACGTGCTCTGGCGGACGGAAGCGGAGCTGATCGGCGAGATCGAAGAGCGAGAGGACCCGTCGCCGTGCGGGCTGGGACCTGTCGACCAGTTCTGGTTCCTCGTCAGGAACAACCTCGACGTCTACACCAACCTCGGCCTCATGGAACCTGGTTGGAAGCTCGGCTCCCTGGCAACGGACTCGGTGGACTCAGTGGTAGAGACGTTGGAGAGCAAGCATCCGCTGGGCTACCGCCTCGCCCACTCGCTATCCGCGGGGGATCTCGCGAGTCGCTTCGGCGACCCCGAGTCCACGCGCCTCTACACCGACGCCGGCGACCTGGAGAGCCTGTGGCTCGCGCGCTTGGTCGCCGAGACCTCCGGAGGTTCCGAGCTTGCCTGACTCTGCCATCCGCCCTCTGCCATTCGACCTCCGAAATCCCGATGGCTTGATCTTCGACCTCGACGCCTTCGCCGTCCACGACGGCCCGGGCATCCGGATGGCGGTCTACCTGAAGGGCTGCCCGCTGAACTGCCGCTGGTGCCACAGCCCCGAGTCAATCAGCCGACACCCTCAGGTCATCTTCGCACGCGACCGGTGCGTGCTCTGTGGAGAGTGCGTCGTCGCCTGCCCGCAGGGCGCCCAACGGATCGAGGACGGGCGGGTGTTCGACCGGGATCGGTGCGTTGTCTGCGGCGCGTGCGTCGAGCGCTGCGTGCCGGGGGCGCTGGCGATTCGCGGGCGCACGGTCACCGCGGAAGAGATCGTCGCCAAAGCTGCTCGCCTCAAGCTCTTCTTCAGTCACTCCGCTGCCCCGGGCGGGTCGCGAGGCGGCGTGACGTTGACCGGCGGTGAGCCGACAATGCAGGTCGAGTTCGCCGAAGCTGTGCTGGCAGGCTGCCGCGCAGCAGGCATACACACCGCCATCGAGACCTGCGGCGGCTGCCCGTGGGATCGCCTGGAGCGGCGGCTGCCGCACACGGACTTGGTGCTCTACGACCTCAAGCTGATCGATGATGCCGCTCACCGCCAGTGGACCGGCGCCTCAAACAGGCAGATCCTGGAGAACGCGCGGCGGCTTGCCGAGACGCGCGGGAACGCGCCGGCCGAAATCCCACACCTGCGCAGGTGTGGGATTTCGGCGCGGTGCACTGACGGCGGGGTACCCGCGCGAGCGGCGCCCGAGGTGCAGGTCCGCCTGCCGCTGATCCCGAGGATCACCGACACCGACGAGAACGTCGCGGCTGTCTTTCGCTTTGCCGGGGAGGTCGGGCTGACGAACGTGGCGCTGTTGCCCTACAATCCAGCCGCGGCGGCCAAGTACGAATGGCTGGACCTGACCTACCCACTCAGCGGCGAGACCCAGTCCCAACAGCGACTGGAGGAGATCGCGCGGGTCGGGCGCGCCGCGGGACTCTGCGTCTCGGTCGGATAGCGGTGCCACCGGCCGGTGCCCGCCGGTTCGACGGCACACCATGGCCGGCATCGTTGATTCCCCCCAGTGCCTGTGCTACACTACGCCGAACGCAATTCGCGTGGCACAGGACACTGGGCGAGGGGACGCGCTCACCTGCATTCGATTGCCTGTGCGCACTCATCAAGCACTGTGGAGGCTGACTCAGAATGACCACCATCGTAGCGGTAAACGCACGCGAGATTCTCGATTCCCGAGGCAACCCGACCGTTGAGGTGGATGTCGCCCTGGAGTGCGGCGCGCTGGGTCGAGCCGCCGTTCCGTCGGGTGCCTCGACCGGTGAGTACGAAGCCCTGGAGCTCCGGGACGGCGACAAGGGGCGTTACTCGGGCAAAGGCGTTCAGAACGCCATCGACAACGTGAACACGAAGATTGCGCCGGAGGTAGTCGGAGAGGACGCCACCGAACAGACGGCTCTCGATGAGATGATGCTGGCGCTGGATGGGACGCCCACCAAGAGCAACCTCGGCGCGAACGCAATCCTCGGGGTGTCGTTGGCCGTGGCGAAGGCAGCGGCGGTCTGCCTGGACCTGCCGCTCTACCAGTACCTCGGCGGCGTCTCGGCGCGGCAACTTCCGGTGCCCATGCTGAACATCCTCAATGGCGGCAAGCACGCCGACAGCGGCGTGGACCTGCAGGAGTTCATGGTCATGCCGGTGGGCGCCCAGTCCTTTGCCGAGGCCCTGCAGATGTCGGCGGAGACGTACCACGCGTTGGCCAAAGTGCTCAAGGAGCGCGGGCTGAGTGTGGCGGTGGGAGACGAGGGAGGCTTCGCGCCCAACGTGAGAGGCAGCCACGACGCCCTCGACGTGATCATGCTGGCCATCGAGAAGGCTGGGTACAAACCGGGCGAGGACTTGGTCATCGCCATGGATCCCGCCGCGTCAGAACTGTGGTGCAAGGACAAGGGCAAGTACATTCTCGAACGCGAAGGTGCCGAACGCACCTCCGAAGAGATGGTCGAATTCTACGCCGAGCTGTGCGCCAAGTACCCGATCAGGTCCATCGAGGACGGTCTCGACCAAGACGACTGGGAAGGCTGGATCATGCTGACCGAGAAGCTCGGCGACAAGGTGCAGATCGTCGGCGACGATCTGTTCGTCACCAACACCGCCCGGTTGGCCGACGGCATCCGCAGGGGCGCCGCCAACTCGATCCTGATCAAGGTCAACCAGATCGGCAGCCTGACGGAGACGCTGGCCGCCATCGAGATGGCCAAGCGCGCTTCCTACACCGCCGTTGTTTCCCACCGTTCCGGCGAGACGGAAGACGCCACCATCGCCGACCTCGCCGTGGCTACCAATGCAGGCCAGATCAAGACCGGCGCGCCATGCCGCACCGACCGAGTTGCCAAATACAACCAGTTGCTGCGCATCGAGGAGCGGCTGGGCGATTCCGCGCAATATCTCGGCGAGCAGGTGTTCTACAACCTGAAATAGGCTATAATCGAGCCGCACTACAGCTCTCCGTGTGACACCCCTCACCGTCACCGGAACGCAACAGCCCGTCCATCGCAGCAACACGGCGGAGAGTAGCATATGCAGCGCGACGAACGTCGCCCGTGGCAGCTTCTCAAGCCACTGGCTAAGGGAATCGTGTACTGGGGCCTGGTCGGTATTGTTGCCTTCGATATCGTCCGCGCGGCGGGGGTCTGCTTGCGGGTTCGCCGCGACGTGAGGCAGTCGCAGGCGACGCTCCGCTGTCTCCAATCGCAGGACCGCGAGCTGACCCAACAATTGGCGGAGTTGAGGGACAAGGAAGGCCGCGAGTTGGCGATGAAGAAGCGGCTGTACCTGAAGAAGGACGAGCGCTGGCTCCTGTTCGA
>PEVN01000439.1 GCA_002779825.1 Armatimonadetes bacterium CG06_land_8_20_14_3_00_66_21
TCAGGGTCTCGTCCGAGACGCTGTCCATGTCGCCGACGATCAGGTCGGGCCGGAACCCCAACTCTCGCAGGGCCTCGGCGCCGCCGTCCACTGCGATGAGCGCGGGGCGCACCTCGCGGACATAGCCGCGGATGGTTTCGAGGTCCTTGCGGTATCCTTCGCCGCGGACCACGACCAGCGCGTGCCGCCCGGCGATCTGCGTGCGCAGCTCCGGCACGGGCATCGGGTCGACCAGCACGTGATCTTCCCGGGAGACGTAGTCCAGCGTGTTCTGCACGAATTCGCGGAGCCGGTACCGGAGGTTCTGCCGGGCCTCCTGGGTCCGCTGCTCGATCTCCGGAGCGGTGAAGACGTGCGCCAACCAGGCCGGCCCTTCTCCCTTGGGGAACGTGACAGAGCCTGCGTCGAGATCGACCGTCGCCTCTCGCCCCTCGACCGGCTCCTCGAACTGGGCCCCGTCAGCCAGGTCGAGCAGAGGAATGCCCGCCTCAACCAACACCCGCGGACCGCCGTTGGGGTACCGCCCGGTCATCGAGGGAGAGGCATTCAGCACTGCGGAGGGTTGCGCCCGGACCAGTCCTTCCGCAGCGACCGAATCGAGGTCTTCATGTCGAATGAGCGCGATCTCGCCGGGGCGCAGGCGCTTCACTAAGTCCTTGGTGCGCGGCCCTTTGCGCAGAACGCCGGCGCGTCTCCCGTTGGCGGCCCTCACGCGCGCCCTCCCCGCCGCGCCAGCATCTCTGCGGCGTGCTGGCGGCTGGTCTCCGTTAGCTCGCCGCTGAGCATGCGCGCGATCTCCTCGACGCGTGCCTCCGCCGTCAGCGGGACGACCGCCACCTTGGTCGACTTCTTCCCGGCGACCTTGTGGACCACCTGGTGATGCAGCGCCTGCGAGGCGATCTGCGCGAGGTGGGTCACGCATAGAGACTGGCATCTCTCCGAGAGCGCCGTCAGCTTGCGGCCGACCACCTCTGCGGTCGCGCCGCCGATACCGGCATCCACCTCATCGAACACCCACGTGGAAATGTTGCCCGGCTGGGTTGAGGCGGACTTGAGTGCGAGCATCACGCGAGACATCTCTCCGCCCGAAGCGATCTTTGCCAGCGGCTTGGGCGGCTCGCCGGGATTCGGCGCCAGCAGAAACTGGACCCGGTCGAGGCCGTTCCGGCTGCAATTCAGCCGCGTTCCCTCCACCGGCACGCCGTCGTCGTCAGGTTCGTGCCGAAGATCGACCAGGAAGCGGGCACGTTCCATCGCCAGCTCCCGGAACTGCGCGCTGACTGCTTCCTCAAAGGACCGCGCCAGTTTGCGTCGTTTCCGCGACAATGCCAGACCCGCGTCGGCGACTCGCGCTTCGGCTCTGCCCAGCTCCTGCTCGAGTTCCTGCAGTCGCGCCTCGCTATTCGTCAGCGCGTCCAGTTCCTGCTGCGCCTGCGCGCCATGCGCGATCACCGTCTCGACAGTCTCGCCGTACTTGCGCTTCAACTGGGAAAGCTGGTGGAGACGTGCCTCCACAGCGTCGAGTCGAGCGGGGTCTGCCTCCAGTTCGTCCACGTAGCCCCGCAGTGTTGTCAAACACTCCTGTGCCTGCACAGAGCAGGCCTCCAGGCCCGCGACCAGCGGCTCCAGTGCCGCGTCCACGCTGCCGACAAACTCGAGCGCCTTCCAGGCGCGCGCCAGCGCCTCGACGGCGCCAACCCCGTCGTCGCCCGCATCCAGGCACGACAGCGCGAGAGCAGCCGCCTCCCCCAGCTTCTCGATGCCGCCCAACCGGCGGCGTTCGTCGAGTAGCGACTGCTCTTCGCCCGGGACGAGGTTCGCCGCCTCGATCTCCCGCACCTGGAACTCCAGCAGGTCCACCCGTTGGACGCGCGCCCGATCGTCCTGCTGCAGCGCGCGCCGTTGCTCGCGGACCTCGCGAAGCGCTTCGTACAGGTCGGCGAACCGCTCGACTTCCTTCAGGTGCCCCTCGCCGCCGGCCGCATCCAGATGCGAGAGATGCGTCTCCGTCCGCAGCAGCGATTGGTGCTCGTGCTGGCCGTGGAGGTCGACCAAGGCGGCGCCAACCTCCCGCAGCATGGACAGCGTCAGCGGCGAGCCGTTGAGCCGGCACTGCGAGCGCCCGGAGACGTGGACTTGACGGGACAACAGCAGCTCGGCCTCGCGCGGCAACCCGAGACGCTCCAGAACTTCGTGCACTTCGCCGTCGGGCGGCGTCACGAATAGCGCCTCCACTCGGGCTTCGTCAGCGCCGCTCCGCACCAAGTCGGCGCTGGCGCGGTCGCCCAAGACCAGCCCGAGGGCGTTGATGATGATGGATTTGCCAGCGCCTGTCTCGCCGCTGAGGACGTTGAAGCCGGGCTGGAAGTCAACCGAGATCTCGTCGATGATGGCCAGGTCGCGGATGGTGATGTTGCTCAGCATCGAGGTCCCGTCCGGTCAGAGCCCGCCGCCCCACTGGAACTTGGTCTTCAGGCGGGAGTAGAAGCCCGCGGGCCCGAGCTTCACCAGCTTGGCCCGGTACGGGGCGGCTTTGACACAGACCACGTCCCCGTCTTCCAGGGCGAACCCGATCTGCCCGTCGACGGTGAGCATGACCTCTTCGTCGCGGGAGGAGTCAAGCCCGATGTCGATGCGGATGTCTTCGTGGCTGCCAATGATCAGTGGGCGAGCAAAGAGCGTGTGCGCGCAGATGGGCGTCAGGAGGAACACGTTGACTCCCGGGTGCACCAGCGGCCCGCCGGCGGAGAGGGAATAGGCCGTGGCACCCGTCGGCGTGGAGACGATCAGGCCATCCGCCGGGTAGTGGCTGACTTCCTCGTCGCCCACGTTGACCTTGAGACGAACCACCCGCGACAGGGCGCCCTTCGCGATGACTGCATCGTTGAGCCCTATCGCCTCTTTGATCCGAGCGCCGCGGCGAAGCACGGCGGCTTCCAGGAGAAGACGCTCCTCGATCTCATAGTCTCCGGCAACCACTCGGCCAAGCTGCTCCTCGATGCCCGTCGCCGGCGTCTCGTAGAGGAAGCCGAAACCGCCCACCTCCAAGGGGAGCATGGGAGTGCCCTTGGGCGCGGCGTGACGGGCCGTCAACAGCACGCTGCCATCACCGCCGAGAATGAAGACAAGTTCCTGGTCAGCGATCTCGTCGAACGACCCCGCCAGCTCGGGCGCGCCGATCGCCTCCGCGCAGGCGGGGGTCAACCGGCAGCGCACACCATGCCGTTCCAGCGCCTCCCGGAGCCTGCGGGTGGCGTCGGCGGCGTTGGGCTTGTGGAGGGCAGTGATGATGCCGGCGGTCTGCATAGGAACCAATCGCGTTACCGCTTTGCGTGGACCGGCCAACGGAAAGAGACGGACGCAGGACGCCCGAACTCGTTCGGGGAGCGGGCGTCGGCAGGTCCCGAACGAGTTCGGGCGTCCATGAGGCATTCCCGGAGGAGAGAGGGAGGACTCCTGTGGCTGTCCGACGCCGCTACAGCCGCTCTTTGGCCCGCGCCAGGTTGTCCTTCGCGTCCTGGTAGTTCGGGTTCAGCTCCAGCGCGCGGGTGTACTGCTGAACGGCTTCCTTGAGCTTCCCTTGCTTCTGATAGACAACGCCCAGGTTGTTGACCAGAATCGCCTGGAACTCCTTCGTCAGCTTCGAGGTGTCGAGCTGGAGCGCGCGCTCGTAGGCCGCCCTCGCCTCTTCGAGGTTGTCTTCGCCGCCGATCCCGTCGTAGGCGACGCCGAGGTTGATCATGGCTGCAACATTGAGTCGCTCCAACCGGAGCACTGCAAGGTAGCCCTGCTTCGCTTCCTCATACTTCTTGGCGTCCAGCGCCGCGTCCGCCACGGCCATTAGTGCGGCCACGTTCTTGGGGTCGAGCCGTTTCACCTCGCCCCACTCCTTCAGGGCGTCTTCCGTCCGGTTGAGGCGGGCCAAGGCTAAAGCCAGGTTGTTGTGCGCCGGCAGGAAGTCGGCATCCAACTCCAGCGCCTGCTCGAAGTACTTGACCGCTGCCTCGAGGTTGTCCCGCTTGAAGTGGATCCGGCCGATGTTGCTCAGTGGGCTGGGGTCTTTCTCGTTGAGCTTCGCGGCGGTCTCGTATTCCGAGATCGCTTCGTCGAAGTTGCCCTGCTGATCGAGCGCGTAGGCCAACCGGAAGTGCGCCAGGAAATCGTCGGGCTTCTCCTTGACCACCTGCCGGAGCACCTTCTCGGCGTCCGGCCAGCGCAGCTTCTTCGCGTAGGCAATGCCCAGGTTGAGCTTCGCATTGGTGAGCGTGGCGTCGAGTTGCAGCGCGCTCTCCAGCGCGGTGATCGCGTCGGCGATTCGGCCGGCCGCTAAGAGCGCGCTGCCGAGATTGCTCGCGTAGGTGGCGTTCTTGGCGTCCAGTTGCGCGGCCTTCTCGAACGACTGAATAGCCTCGTTGCCGCGGTTGATCGCCTGGTACACCTCGCCCAGCCCGTTGAGCAAGGCCGGGTTCTGCGGGTCCTTGGCCAGCAGGTCCCGGTACATCTCCACGGCTTCCTTGTGCTTGCCCGCGGCCACGTAGGCGTTCAGCAGGTTGTGGCGCGCCTCCCGGTAGTCCGGCTGAAGTTCGAGCGCGCGCGTGTACTCCCGGATGGCCTCCTCGAAGCCCTGCTGGTGGAAGTACGCGGTGCCCAGGTTGTTGTGGCCCAGTGCGTAGGAGGGCTTGGCGCGACAGCAGTCCTGGAACGCCTTGATCGCCTCCTCGACGCGCTCCCGCTTCATCAGCACGTAGCCCAACCAACAGAGCGCCTCATGGTCGGTGGCGCGCATCTCGGCGGCTTTGCGGAACGCCTCCTCGGCCTGGTTGAGTTCATCCCGCTTGAAGTGCTCGACTCCCTGGTTGAAGTACTCGTCCGGGTTCGGCGCCTTCTCTTCTTCCTCGGCGAATGCCCCCCGGCCGCCGGGGGCTCCGAGGAGCGCGAATCCCAACAAGAGTACCTGCCACGCAGTAAATCTGCGCATTGCTTACCACACCTTTCAGACTGAGCGGGCGTCCGCCGAGGCCGCGCGCTCGCCGTAACCTCCGGGCTCCGTTCCTCCGCGAACGGACGCCGTTCGTCCACACGCGCTCAACGCAGCAGCCGCGATTCCTTCGGCGTCCAGCCCGAGATCGCGTCGCAATTCGGCCTGGGTGCCGTGGGGCACGAACCGATCCGGGATGCCCAGGGTCGTTAAAAGCGTACCCCGACAATCCTTCCCGCGCAACAGTTGCGCCACCTGACTGCCGAATCCGCCGCTCAGCACGTTCTCTTCGAGCGTGAACAGGTGGTCGGTAGTCTCCGCCAGTTCCACGATCAGGTCTTCGTCCAGCGGCTTGGCGAACCTGAGATTCGCGACGGCGACGGACAATCCTTCTCCCTCCAACCGCGCCGCTGCGTCCACGGCCGTGGCGACCGTGGAGCCAAGTGCCAGCAACCCAACGTCCGTGCCCTCGCGGAGCAGCTCGCCCTTGCCCAGAGGAAGAGGCTGCAGCGCGCCGTCCGTCGGCACGCCGAGTGCCGAGCCGCGGGGGTAACGCACAGCGACTGGCCCGCCTTCGTGGTACACCGCCGTGTAGATCATCTGGCGCAGTTCGTTCTCATCTTTGGGCGCCATGACGACCATGTTCGGAAGCTGGCACAGATAGGACAGGTCGAAGACACCGTGGTGGGTGGGGCCGTCGTTGCCCACCAACCCGGCGCGGTCCAGCGCGAAGACCACCGGCAAGTTCTGGAGACAGACGTCGTGGAGCAGTTGGTCGTAGGCCCGCTGCAGGAACGTCGAGTAGATCGCCACCACCGGACGTAGGCCGCCCAGCACCAGCCCGGCGGCAAACGTCACCGCGGTCTGTTCGGCCATGCCCACGTCGAACAGGCGGTCCGGGAAGCGGTCGGCGAACTCGCGCAACCCCGTGCCGTCCGGCATGGCCGCCGTCACCGCCACCACCCGCGGATCCGCCTCAGCGATCTGGATCATCGTGTCGCCGAACACTTGGCTGAATGAGGGGCGGTCGCTGGAGCTGGCGCTGTCGCCGGTCTCAATCTCGTACGGGCCGCACCCGTGGAACCGGCGGGCGTCCTCCTCGGCGCGGGGGTACCCCTTGCCCTTCACCGTGCAGGTGTGGACCACCACCGGGCCGCCAATCGCCTGGGCGTCCTGGAAGGCTGCGATGACGGTGGGCAGGTTGTGCCCGTCAATCGGACCGAGGTAGGTGAACCCCAACTCCTCGAACACCATGCCCGGCACGAGGAGGTGCTTGAAGCCGTCCTTCATGCGCTCGATCCCGCCGATCATCTGGTCGCCCCGGGGTAGTCGGGACACCAGACTCTCGAAGGCTTGCTTCGTCCGTAGGTAGTGCGGGTCGGAGCGCAGGCGTGCCAGGTAGTTGGGTAAGGCGCCGATGTTCCGCGCGATGGACATCTCGTTGTCGTTGATGACGACGATCAGGTCGGTCTTGGCGTGGCTGGCGCTGTTGAGGGCTTCCCAGACCATCCCCCCCAGCATGGCGCCGTCGCCGATGAGCGCGACGACCTTCTCGTCGGTGCCGCGCACGTCCCGCGCCCGGGCATAGCCGAGCGCCGCAGCGATCGAGGTGCTTCCGTGCCCGGTCCCGAAGGCGTCGTGCTCGCTCTCGCACAGGCGCGGGAACCCGCAAATCCCGCCGTACTGCCGGAGCGTGTGGAAGCGGTCCCGCCTCCCCGTCAACAGCTTGTGGGCGTAAGTCTGGTGCCCGACGTCGAAGATGAGCTTGTCCTTCGGGCTGTCGAAACAGTAGTGGAGACCGATCACCAGCTCCACCACGCCCAGACTGGGAGCGACGTGCCCACCGTTGAGGGACGTGGTCTCAATGATGATCTCGCGGAGCTCCTGCGCCAACTGCGTCAGTTGCTCCAGCGCCAGCCCTTTCAGGTCCTGTGGGCCGTTGATCTGGTCGATCAGTCGTGACATTCACTGCTCTCCGGTTTGTACCGCAGGCATCCTGACTGCGAACGGACGCCGTTCGTCCGCAGGCGCCTCGTGTTGCGTCCCGTAAGTTCCTTCGCGCACCTGAGGTGTCCCGTGGCGGAGGGACTGCTCGCGAAGGAACTTACGGGACGCAACACGAGCGCTACCCGGTCCGTTCTACCACGTGGTCCGCCAACTGCCCCAACAGTGCGCCGTTTTCGCCCAGGCACTCGAGCGCCGCCTTCGCGCGTGAAACGCATTGGCGCGCCAACTGGCGGGAGCGCTCTACCCCGTACACCTTTGGGTAGGTGGCTTTGTCGAGCTGCTCGTCCTGTCGAGGGCGCTTGCCAAGCGCTTCCTCGCTGCTCTCGAGGTCGAGGAGGTCGTCAGTGATCTGGAACGCCAGCCCGAGTTCGGCGCCGTAGGTGGCCAGACCGGCCCGAGCGGCCGGAGCCGCCCCGCCAATGAGCGCTCCGCTCTCCACCGCGGCCCGGAGAAGCGCCGCGGTCTTGTGGCGGTGGATGTACTCCACCGTCTCGGCGCCGACGCTCTTCCGTTCGCTGTCCATGTCAACGGCCTGACCGCCGACCATGCCGCCGCTGCCGGCGGCCTCTGCGAGGACTGCCGCGACCTCAGCCGCGACGACAGTTGGGACGCCGGCGGCGACCTGCTCGCGAGCCAGGAGCAGGAAGGCGTGGGTCAGCAGCGCATCGCCGCACAGCAACGCCAGGGCTTCGCCAAAGACCTTGTGGTTAGTCGGCTTGCCGCGCCGGAGGTCGTCGTCGTCCATGCACGGCAGGTCGTCGTGAACCAGGGAGTACGTGTGGATCAGCTCGAGGGCACACGCGGCTGGAAGTGCGTGGTCGTCTTCGCCGCCGACGGCCGCGCACGCTTCCAGCAGCAGGGCGGGCCGCAGCCGCTTGCCGCCTGCGAAGACGCTGTACCGCATGGACTCGTGGAGCTGCCGGGGCTGAGCGGTGGCCGGGGGCAGCCAGCGGTCCAGCGCGCGCTCCACCTGAGCACAGCGCTCCTTCATTCGCGCGTCGAGCGTCATCGGGGGGCATCCGCATTCTCAGGGAGCGAGGCAGGTTGCTCTTCCGGCTCGCCGTCGTCCCCAACGATCAGTTCGCGGAGGCGCGTCTCGGCGGCGTTCAGTTGCCGCTCGCAGACCTTCGAGAGACGCATGCCCTCCTCGAACGTCGCAATCGCCTCCTCCAGTTTGAGGTCGCCGCTTTCCAGCTTCCGAACGAGGGTCTCCAACTGGGTCAACGCTTCGTCGAAGCGGGGCTGGGCGTCGCCGTCGGTCTGGGTTGTGGCGTTGTTCCGGTTACCTGACATTGGATGGTTCCGTCAAAGACGACAACCTCGCCGGCAGCTCCGGGACGGGCCTGGCTCACCGTCGAAATCACGGCGCAGGTAGTCGGGTCGCGGAAGACGCTGTAGCCGCGCTCAAGGATGCTGTACGGGCTCAAGGCGCGCAAACGCGCCTCCAAGGACTTCGCGCGCTGCTGCTGAGATTGTAACGTATTCGTCGCCGCCAAGGCCGCGCGGGCGCGCAGGTCGTCAGCGGTCTGCCGCCGCGTATCCAGCAGCCGGTACGGGTGCGTGAACGGCGTCCGCAGTCGGAGCGATTCCAGCGCGGTGCGCCGTCGGTCGACTTGAGCCGCGGCTGCGCGGGTGAGGCGATCCCGCAACGTCTGCCAGCGCCGGTGGCTCTCCTGGCGGTCCGGGAAGACCAGCTCGGCGGCAGCCGAGGGCGTGGGCGCCCGCACGTCGGCGACGAAATCCAGAATCGTGAAGTCTGTCTCGTGGCCGACGGCGCTGACAAGCGGAATCGCCGAAGCGAATGCCGCCCGTGCCACGGTCTCGTCGTTGAACCCCCACAGGTCCTCCAGAGAGCCGCCCCCGCGACCGACGATGAGCGCGTCAAAGCCGCCGACACTGTTCGCCAGACGGATGGCAGAGACGAGGCTCGCCGGCGCGTCCGCCCCTTGGACGATCGTCGGGATCAGCACCAACTGCGTGCCCGGCGACCGCCGCCGGGCGATGTTGATCAGGTCGCGGAGCGCTGCGCCGGTGCGCGAGGTGGCCACGGCGACGCGCTGCGGGGAGCGCGGCAGCGGGCGCTTGCGCTCGGGGGCGAACAGGCCCTCCGCCTCCAGCCGCCGCTTCAGCGTCTCGAACGCCTGGTACAGCGCACCCACACCGCCCGGTTCGAGGCTGCGCACGTAGAGCTGGTACTCGCCGCGGGTCTCGTAGACGCCCACATAGCCGTGGGCGACAACGTCCATGCCATTGGCAGGCTTGAACCGCAACGCGGCGTTCTCGCGGCGGAACATCACGCACCGCAACTGGCTGCCGGCGTCCTTCAACGAGAAGT
>PEVN01000428.1 GCA_002779825.1 Armatimonadetes bacterium CG06_land_8_20_14_3_00_66_21
ACGAAGCCGAACATGACGGTGACGGTCGTGCGGGCAATCACGTGGATCCCGCTGGCCTCAACCGGAGGCGCCGCACCGGAGGAGTAGTCGCTGATGGCACCGAGCTGCCCCTCGCTGTTGCCGTAGTAGGCTTCCACTTGCGTGTTCTGGCCCCCACACTGCGTCGCATACGACTGGATCGCCGCCAGGACATCCGCATTGGTGATGGCCTCCCCGCCCACCAGCGTGCGTGCCCCTGCCATCGCTCCGGAGTCGGCTGCGTTCTGCATCAGCCGGCGCTGGCGGTAGAGGTTGCTGCCATCCAGCGACAGACCCACGAACGCAAACGCGGCGACGGCCGCGACCATGTAGAAGATCAGCGCTTGGGCCTTCTGCCCGTCGCGGCCGAGGGAAGACCTGCGAGGTTCCAACATTGTGGTCTCCTATGAGAATGTAGCGCGAGATGGCATCTCGCGCCGCGCGACTTACCAAGTCGCGCTACGTTCTCCTTCAACGTGGTATGTCAGGCGGCTGCCGGGTCTCTTGCGAGGGCCACGCCTCAGCCTGCCGGCTCCATAGTCTACCATGACGCGCGACAGACGCTCCAGGCCGAGGACGGCCGGCACCCTCGCTCTCACCCCCCGGGCAAGGTATCGACCAGCGACACGGCGAGGAGCGTCTCGTCGGAGAGCGCCCCACCCCAGTTGGCTGACGAGTCGACCACCTCAGGGGCGATGAGCTGGCCGACAATGTACTTGTCCGCTCCAGTCGTGACAACATCCACGATCCTGAACTTGGCGAATGCAACGATGTGGTAGTACGTCTGACCGAATCCTCCGGGCGGCGCCGGCGATCCCAGGTTCTGCATGTCCTCCGCAGTGTAGATCGCGTCGAAGATCGGCACGAGCACGGTCTGCCAGAGGCGCGCGTTCGCGCTATTCACCGCGGAAGTCCTGGTGCCCGCATCGCCCAGGATGAAGTCGCCATCCGTGCCGCCCACGGCCCCGGCAATGATCTTGACGGGCGGGGTCCGCCCGCCCTTCACCCAGTCCATCAGGTCATCATTGCTCATGCTCTTCACCACCACTCGGCTGGAGGGATCCGTCTTTGAGTAGAGGTTCTCGAAGTTCAGCCAACCGCGGTGGCCGGGGATAGCCGTGCCGTTGTCATCGGTGACTCGGTCGTCGTCCCAGATTTGGAGCCGCTGCCCCGGGTGAAGCGCCTGAACGATGTCGTCCTCCAGCGTGACGGGGAACGCGGTGCCGTCGAGTGTGGCCTGGCGCGCCGGGCCGACGAGGGCCGTGGCCTCCGCTCCGGCTGTCTTCTTCGAGTGTCCCAGCAGAAACCCGAAAACGACGGAAACGGTCTTGCGCGCCCGGACCCGAACGCCGATAGCCTCCACCGGTGGCCCCGATCCCTGCTCGTAGTCCTTGATCGGCGAGAGTTCCTGCTGCTGGCTTACGTAGCGCGCCTCCGTGTTCGCCCAGTCGGCGCCGCCCGTCTCTGCGTACTGCCGGACTGCCGCCAGCACTTCGGCGTTGGTGATGTTGGTCACTGCCAGCGTCCGGGCGCCGGCAAGGGCCGCCGAGTCGCTTGCGTTCTGCATGCCTCGCCGCTGCAGGTACACGTTGCTGCCGTCAAGCGCCACTCCGATGCATGCAAGCACGGCCACGGCTCCAACGAGATAGAGCGCCAGCGCCTGGCCTCGCTGACCGGCTGCCGTCGAAGGACTCCGTAGGCGTAGCATTTTGGCATCACTCCCATGGGAATGCAGACTTGCGATCGCGGATTGCAGATTGCACGGCCAGACCGCCACGGTCTGGGAGGGGCAGCATTCTCACTCGACGTGGTGTGCAACCGCACATGAGCGATTCCTTCGCAGACGCCCCGCCACACTGGAAGATAGGCGTCAGCCGGTTCTTCCCACGCCTCGCTGGCAGAAGGCGACCGGCTTACGCCTACCTTCCCGAAGGCGGGGCGTTTTCACACGTCGCGCTGTTCAAGCAAAGCCAGGACATGAACGGTCCCTTAGGGAGCGGCCCTGCGTCGTCAGACCGCTACTCGATCCGCATGGTGGCGCTGCTCTGCAGCGGGAGATTCGTCAGGGGGAGGATCATCCGGAAACTGTAAGCCGCCGCGACTCGGATGCGGTTCCCTTTGGTGGAGGCGCCGTCCGGCAGCGAGGTCGCGATGGTGAGCTGCGCACTGTCCAGACCGACAGTGAACTGGCGGGCCCGGGCCTCGATGTTGTCGGGGTCCGGATTCGCGTTGCTGTCCGTCCACGTGGGATGCATGATGCCGTATCGGGCGCCCTCCCGCGCAGCGTTGGAGACGACGCTGTACGTATACATGGCCCGACTGGCCTCGATGATGCCCATGATCACCACGAGGAAGAGGGGCAGCACCAGCGCCGTCTCAACGGCAGCTTGGCCGCGTCGTGAGCGGCGGGACGGCCGCTGAAAGCAGTTCATTTCGGTGAGGTCCTCCGTCAGCAGCAGCTACGTCCCCGGGACGATCATCATCGTGGCCTGGGCGCGCAACGGCATCGATTGGATCCCCAGGAACGAGCCCAGAAACGTGCCGAAACTGGCAGTTGCGGAGACCGTGAGGGGGTTCCTGGCGTCGGTTCCGTTGGGCGTGGAGATAGAGATCGCGTCGGAACTCAGGTCCTTGAGCGACGTGCCGGCCAGTTCACTGATGACAGCCTGCCGGATGCCTGTCGCGTCGGTCGGGGCTCCGGCTCCGTAGCGCGCGCCCTCGCGGACGGCGTTGGTGAGGTTGATGCGCGCGTGGAACCCCCGGGCGATGTCGACTACGCCAGCCATCATGAGGGCCAGCAGAGGAAGAAGGATGGCCAACTCGGCCGCCGCCTGTCCCCGCGACCGGCGGCTGAGAGGAAGCGAAGCGCTCACCATCGGGTTTCACCTCGGGTACTGCGTAAGAGCATGACTCCTGCCGGAGGGAGACGGAACGTCCGTCGGCCAGGTGGGAGGTAATATACCCCAGTTCCCGGTCAACCGTGAGGGCGGAGGGATTCATGTTCGTCGGGCGCGCCCACGGCGGCCGTCGCGCCCAACGAAGGCGAGGTATACTGCCCACACGGTGCCTCAGCACCGAGTTGGGACATTGGTGAACGCGATTCGGAGTGACACACCATGCCAAGGCCGCTTTCCGCACTGACACTCGCCCTTTCCCTGAGCACCTGCCTCCTCGCCCAAGACGACCTTCTGCTCACCGACAACGGCCTGTCCAACGAGAAGTTCAGCGAGTACAAGGAGGCGCGCCGACTGCAGACCGGAGGACGGTATGTCGCCAACCCGCCCTTCACCGCACCCGGCGGCACGCAGGCGAAAGGCACGTCCCCGTTCTCGGAGGGCGCGCTGACGAACGGCGATTCCACGTTCGCCTACAAGCGTGAGCCGGGACCGTACTCGTACTGGCAAGGTCTCAAGCAGGCGGAGGTGGAGTTCGACCTGCCCAAACCGTTCCGGATCAAGCGGGTCCGCGCCTGCGTGCTCAACTCCGGGCCGCATGGGACG
>PEVN01000363.1 GCA_002779825.1 Armatimonadetes bacterium CG06_land_8_20_14_3_00_66_21
GATCTGTTGTTCGCACCAGTCTGCCCCACGCTCTATCGCGGCCTTCGTGCCCTGCCACGCCTCCTCCATAACGCTCTGGGCTGGCGCGAGCACGCGGCCAAGCTCAACATAGTCGGTCGCGCCATCAAAGGCGCTCTTGGCCCGGCCGAGCGATGGGGGAGCCTCCGAAGGGCTAACAACCGTCTGGCTGGTGAGCGGGTCCAGCAGTTCGTTCACCCGGGCGACCGTGTCGCGCCGGATCTGAAGGGCGCGTTCCGCTCCCTTGATGGCACTGTCGGCTCCACGGGATGCCTCGTCGGTGAGACGCTGCAATAGATCCTTGATCGCGGTGCGCGGCGAGGCCGCCTGGAAGTCCGCCTCGTTCTGGCATCTTGCGCGCCATGCTCGCGCCTTGTCCTCCTCTCTGCTCCCGCCAACGTTCGCGGTTCGCAGGCACGTCTCGAGCACGGCCGCGCACTCGTCGCCCCGGTCGAAGAGTGCGCAGTAGCGCGCGTGCTCGAATGCAAGCACGGCGGAGTCCGAGTCGAGTTCATGCGCGCGCTTGCTCTCGCGGTACGCCTGCGCCAGATCACCCAGCAACTCATGAGCGCGTCCGGCGAAAAAGCGCGCTTTGGACTCATATAGTGGATCGGCGGCAGACTGCGCGGTGCGCGCCGCTTCCTCAAAGGCAACCAGCGCGTCTTCGGTCCGGTTCAGCCCGAGCATCGTCGTGCCGAGGTCGAGATGGCTTGTGTAGTCGAAGGGGTTCTTGCCGAGGGCAGACTGGAAGTAGCCGAGAGCCCGGCCCAACCACTGTTCGCGAGCGGCCCCGTCGCTGGCGGCCACAACCTGGAGAGCCCGACGGGCGTCCTCCCTGTCCTCTTTGGCCTGCGTGCGCCGTGGGTACTTCAGCACGTCCAGCAACTCGTTCAGGGATGTCTGATGCTGCTCCAGAAGGACGATGACATTCGCCATTCGCCAGTCGAACAGCGCGCCCAGTCCTGCGAATCCGTTCCGCATATCGACTTGCAGACCGCCGATGACGTCCGCTACCCGGTCGATGCCTCGGCCCACTCCCGCGAACTGCTCTGCAAGCTGCTCGCTCAGCCTACCCACGGTCGGTGCGAACTCCGCCGCCAGCGGCGAGGGAGCCTGTTGCCGTTGCTGTGCGATCTCGCGAAGGTAGTGCACCTGCTCGCGCTGTAGCCGGAAGCTCTCGTATGTCCGCGCGGTGCCGTGCGGAACCAAGTATGAGCCAACGTCGAAGGGGTTGAAGTCGTCAGCCATGGCCTGTGTCCTTCCATCCGTGCCAGCCCAAGTCGGCAATGGGTAGCTCGCGGTCCACTGCCCAAATCCACCTGAGCAGGAACCGTCGCCTCACCAGTCTCGGTGTGGATCAGTCCGCATGGGATATGCTCCTTCCTGCCATCTCCCCGGAGTTGGACGGCGTTGAGACCTTGCCCTTTTTCGTGTGATTATGCCTCCGGTCGCATCGGACCCCGATCCGGGCGCTGCGGTGCGTCGTTCCGGCAAGGGCAAAGAGTACGGGCCGACACGTCCCCGGCGTGCCCCAGTTGGGCTTGGCCTGGGGTGGGCGAGGTGGTGGCGCAGGTGACGGAGGCCGGGTCAGACCTTCATGCCTAATGCCAGCGCGGTCTCGACGTGCTCTCCCTCATCCGCCTCTGCCTCCGTCATCCATGCCGGAAGTGGAGTTCCGGTTGCCTGGGCATAGAGCGTCTCCGGGGCGATATCGATCTCATCTTCCCAGGTGAGGACGCCGAGCTCCTCGTTCACCTGGAACGCCCGGAAGAACGCCTGGTCTCGGAAGCGCGCGAAAACTCCTCTCCGTGCCAGGTACCTGGAGAAATCGACCACCCCTCGCTGACCGGCAGCGAACGCAATCTCGATCTCGTAACCGCCCCTGTATGAGGCTGAGACGATGTCGGAAGTCATCTGCGGTCTCCGTCAGGCCAACGGCGCGCCCAACCCGGCGCGAGACCGGCTTGGTGGCGCCGGGTTGGGCGGGTGGGCTATGCGACGGCGAGCATCTTGGTGCCGTAGTCTCTGACATTCGTGGGCACGGGCAGCGCGATGCCCTCTTCCCTGTAGAGCTCCAACGTCTCCTCCACGATCTCGCAGAGCTTGGCGAAGACCTCTTTCTCGTCCTCGCCGTGGCAACCGCCGTAGAAGAGATCCGGGCAACTGCAGGGCCCAGATGATCTACGGTTGCGGTCTGCGGTTGCAGGAGTGCCTCCGGCCGCGCGTCAAGGACGTGGATCTGGAACAGTGCCTGGTCACGGTGCATGGCGGGAAGGGCGACAAGGACCGCGTGACCATCCTGCCGGAAACGCTGGTGCCGACGCTCATGGAGCACCTTACCGCGATCCGCAAAGTCCACGACGAGGACCGGGCGCACGACGTGCCAGGCGTCGAGCTGCCCCAGGCACTGGAGCGCAAGTACCCCAACGCCAGCGCCGAGTGGCCCTGGTTCTGGCTCTTCCCTGCGAAGAAGCTCTCCGTTGACCCGCGCAGCCACACGGTGCGCCGCCACCACGTGTTCCCCGACAACCTGCGGCGGTGGGTGAAGAAGGCGGCCGCGGCGGCGGCCTTGGGGTCGGTTACGAGGATCGCGTCGTTTGCCTTCGTCCAGCCTTCGGGGAAACCGGTCTTGGAGGCGAGCTCCTCGAAGCCACCGTTGGCCAACCGGGCGCCTTCAGCGCGGAGGTCGTCCCAGTAGGTCCAGACGGGGAGAAACGTGTTGGCCCTGACGGCGCTCTCCTGCGGGCGGCCGCGGAGCTCGAGGAGGACCTGCCCGTCGGCGTTGGGGGTGAACGCGAAGGCGAAGTCCTGCCACTCGCCACTGCTCAGGTCGCCGCTCGTAGCGCTGAGCCGCACGCCCACAGGCTTGGCCCATTCCTCAACTCGGCAGTTGCTGCCGGCGCACAGAGCCAGCCCCTCAGTGCGCGAGAAGATCTCGCAACGAACCGGGGAAGCGACACGGCCGTTGAAGGTGACGTCGCCGAAGGGCTCCAGTTAGAGCACGCCCCCTTTGCGCACGTCCCACGACGATCCGGGCGGCTGCTTCCCGGTGACCCACTGGTCGCCTGACACTTTGCGCACGCTGAGACCGAACAGCAGACGCGGGTTCTGCTTCCTCGGCTCAATGCCAATGGCGGCAAAGGGGATCCGCCACTCCGCCGTCCACTGCGCCTCGCTGGTCTTCCGGCAGGCGTACTGCACGCCCTGCAAGACGCGCGCCACCAGTGCCTTCGGTGCGCCGGCTTCATCGCTGGTCTCGAAGTGACCGTCGGTGTAGCCGCGCCAGAGCATGATCGGGACCGGCCGGTCACCGTCAGCAACGGCAAGGGCGAGCTCCACCGCGTCGCTCTTCCCCCAGGTGTGCCCGCCGACTACACCGCCCTTCGTCTCGATCTCGTTGACGAAGGCAGCATACAGGTTGGCGTCGTCCACTTCGAGGTAGGCGGTGCTCGGGAGGGGCGTTTCCCCGCCCGAGGCCAGCCAGGCCAGCTTGAGGGGCTCATAGTGGTTGACGCTGACGGTCTGCTTTTCGCCGGGAGTCCACTCCTCCGGGTCCACGTTGCCATCCACTTTGAGGGTGCCGCCAGCGCGCCGGACGGTGGCCACGGGCAGCCCCGTGGGCATCTTCTTCTCCATCTCCTGACGAAGAAGCCAGCAGGGCTTCCAGTCCTTTGGCGGCTGTTCGGGCTTGACGGGCCACGACCGCCGCGTGCCGTCGTTGAGCAGCCCGATCTGCTGGAACGGGATCGGCTTGAACCCCTCCTTGAGAACGGGCGCGTCGGGCTTGGGGGCGTAGTTGCCGGCGTAGGGGGCGACGATCCCAGGGTCGCCCTTGTCGGCAGCGTCCCAGTCGCCCTCGATAGTTGCCCACTCGGGTTTGACGTCGCGGGCTACCCGCATCAGCGGCCCGCCGATGGCGACATTGTGGGTGATGGCGCACCACCAGGGCGCGCCAATCGGGTCGACGCTCAGCAACTCCGCCATGTGCGGGTACTTGGTGTACGGAGCGCGGTCCCAAGGAACACGCTCAAGCTTCGTCAGCAGGCCGCACTTGACGCCCTTGTGGCTGTCACGGGTGTCCTCGGCGGTGACGGTGCCGTCGGGGTGACGGTGCCGTCGGGGTGACGGGTCCACTTCCACCACTGTAGTCCACGCGTAGAGAGGTCGGCGCCAACCTGGCAGTCGATAAACAGGTTGTTGTCCACTGTGTTGAACGGCCCGCCGCACATGGACACGCCGCGCCCGACGCGGTAGACCACGTTCCCTACGAAGTCGGTGCCGGAGACACAGTCATCCAGGTGGACGACGTTGACGCCGGTCGGGCTGCCGTCGAGGCTGTCGTGGAGGTGGTGGATGTAGTTGTTGCGGATGAGGTCGCCGCGGTAGGTCCAGTCGTAGCCGGTGTAGAAGACCCCGCCCTCAGCCGTCTCGTAGTGGCACCAGTAGAGGTCGTTGTATTCCATCACCAAGTCGTTGCCGCTGTAGAAGACGGCGCTGTGAGGCGCGTGGTGCACCAGGTTGTGGGCCATGCGCAGACCGACGCCGGTCAGCTTGACGGGCTGGCGTGGGTGCGCTTGACTTGGTTGGTGTGGTAGACGTGGTTGTTGACCGCCTCGTGGTTGGCCGGGTCCAGCGTCTGGCGGTCGCCGCCCGACAGGATGACGCCGCTGTAGCCGACGTGATGGATATCGCCGCCGATCACCTTGTGCTCATGACCACCCAGCACCCGCACTGCATCGCGACCGACGTTGCGGATTTCGCACCCGACCAACTCCACACCGCGGCCCTTGGTCACCACGACCGCGTCGCCGCGCCCGCCTTCGAAGCCGATTCCGCGGAAGATGAGAGGGCTGGCGTCGGTGCACTGGACCATCGGCTCCTTGAGCCGGGTCAGCAGCACAGTGCACTTCCCCATGGGCGCCGGCGGCCAGAAGTAGAGCGCGCCTCGCTGGCGGTCCAGGTACCACTCGCCGGGAGTGTCCAGCTTTTCCGGCAGGTTGAACGCGTACCAGCGATTCGCGCCCCACGTGTCCAGCCCGAACCCCAGCGGCACCGCCCAGGTGATCTCCTTCTTTGCCGTGTCGATCTTGCCGGCCCGAACGGCATCGCAGACATACGCCCTGGCCCAGAAGCCCATCATCCAGACGCCGCGGTTCACGTCCCAACGTTCCGGTCGGTCGCCTTCGTAGCGGAATACGCCCGGCCGGAGTCGACCTTCGCGCTTGGCGACATAGTCGCGCAGTCCCGAGCCCGGATCGACGATCTCGGTGAACTTCGCGAAGCCATCGTTCGGCCACCGTGCGCACTGCATCTGGCGGCCGTTGCAGAACACCTCCAGCAACTGCGGCTCCGCGCCAGTGAACCCGCTGAAAACATCGGGGAGCTGATCGACGTCGCCAGGAACAGCGGCGTCGGTCAGCCTCACCTGGAGCACGTGGCCGCGGGCTTCGGGTGGCAGACTCTTGAGCAACGCGGGATCGATGACTTGCCGGAAGAGCGTTGCCGGCACCGTCGTTCCGCCAGACAACCAGACCTCCTCGCCCTTGGCTGCCTGGTAGCCGATCGGCGCCCCAGGCGCGCCGCTGTCGTCGGCCGTGAATGTTAGCGTCGTGTCCAGCGCGTACGTGCCGCCGCGCAGATGAACTGTGAGACCGTCTGCCGGCAACGCGCTGTCCTGCCGGAGTTCGCGCACGGCGTCCCGGGCGCGCGCGACCGTCGCGAAGGGCTGCGCCTTCGTGCCAAGGCCGGTGTCACTGCCGGTGGGTGACACGTAGAAGTCACCCCAAGCGGCGAAGCTGGCCAGGCTGACGGTGGCGCTCACGGCGAGGGTGGAGGTTCGGGACATGGTGGTCTCCTGGGAGGGTGGGTGTCGGGTGTCAAGTGCCAAGTGTCAGGTGTCGGGTTTCGGCTTCCAGGACGCCCCAACTCGTTGGGGGTGGTCCCGCTGTACAGCCCCGAACAAGTTCGGGCGTCCGGCAAGAGCGTTCGCGCTGGAGGTCCGCCACACCTGCGTTTGGGGGTTCGCCGGCCCGCGGGGGTAGCCTCCTCCGGCCGGACATGTCGCCGGGAGGGGGCCGGCAGCCCCGCTGTCCAGCGCTTGACAGCGGGGCACGCGCCGGGCTATCCTCCGGCACTCCGCCCGCTGCCGGACAAGGGCAAATGCACTCGCGAAAGAGGGCCGCAAACCATGCCCACCCCTGCCAAAGCCTGCTCACCGCCTGCCTACGAAGCTGTGGTCGAACGCAATGTGAAGCTGCCGCTTCGCGATGGCGTGCAGTTGGCAATGGATGTCTACTTCCCCGCGGTCAGCGGTGCCAAGGCGGCGGGCGAGTCTCCCGTGATTCTCACGCGCACACCATATGACAAGGCAGGCGGCACGGCCGACGGCCGGTACTTCGCCGAGCGCGGCTACGTGGCCGTGTGGCAGGATGTCCGCGGGCGATATGAGTCGGGAGGCACGTTCTACGCCTTTGCGCATGAGGGTCCGGACGGCTACGACACGGTGGAGTGGCTCGCAGCTCAGCCTTGGTGCAACGGCAAAGTGGGCACCACGGGCGCCTCGTATTGCGCAGCCGTGCAGAGCGCGCTGGCGTCGCTCAACCCGCCACACCTGGCGGCGATGATCCCGGTCTTCGGGCCGTCGAGCTACTACCACAGCTCGATGCGGCACAACGGCGTGCTGGAGATGCGCTTCCACACGTACGCCTTCAACATGGCGGCAACCAGCCGCGAAGCTGCCGCCGATCCCACCGTCAAGGCGGCGTTGGACCAGGCGAACGCCGGCTTGTGGGACTGGGTGAAGGCGTACCCGCTCCGCCGAGGCAACTCGCCACTGCACTTGGCGCCCTCCTACGAACAGTGGGCAATCGACATCGCCACCCACGCCGCGTACGACGACTACTGGAAGCAGCCCGGCTACGGCCCACTGCCGTACTACGACCAGCACGCCGACGTGCCTACGCTCTACGTCGGCGGCTGGTACGATACGTACACGCGCGCCACGCTGCAGAATTTCGTCGAATTGCGGAAGCGGCAATCTGCCCCGGTGCGCGTGCTGATGGGCCCGTGGATCCATAGCGTCGAGACGGGCCCAACCGCAGGCGATGCCTCCTTCGCCCCCGAGGGGGGGCTCCCCGACTTCCGTGCCGTTCAGCTCCAGTGGTTCGACCATTGGCTGAAGGGAATGCCGACCGGGCTGGAAAACCGGCAGCCGGTGCGGTACTTCGTGATGGGCGGTGGCGCGGGACCGGAGGACGCAAGTCGCGTCATTCACCACGGTGGCGTCTGGAAGACGGCCGACACCTGGCCCCCGCCCGATGCCGAACCCACGCCGTTCTATCTCCATGCCGACGGCTCACTCGCCTCCACGCCGCCGACGGACGAGGTGGCGCCGACCACCTACCAGTACGACCCCGCCGACCCGGTGCCCACCATTGGCGGGAACCTGTCGGCCATCGCCGTCCCCGCCGGCGGCTTCGACCAACGCAACGACCCGCGCTTCCCGTTCGCGAAAGGCACGCTGCCGCTGACGGCGCGGCAAGATGTTGTGTGCTTCGTCACCGAGCCGTTGGAGCAGGACCTCGAGATTGCCGGCCCGGTTCAGGCCAGGCTCTGGGTGTCTACCGACGGACTGGACACGGACTTCACTGCCAAGCTCATTGACGTGTTCCCGCCGTCGCCCAACTACCCCCACGGCTGCGCGCTCAACCTCACCGACAGCATCCTCCGCCTGCGCTTCCGCAACGGGTTCGAGCGGGAAGAGCTGGCGACGCCGGGGGAGGTCTACGAGGTCTGCTTCGAGCTGTACCCCACTGCCAACCGTTTCGTCAGCGGTCACCGAATCCGCGTCGACATCTCCAGCAGCAACTACCCGCGGTTCGAGCTGAACCCCAACACCGGCGGCCCGCTCGGCAGTGAGCGCCGGACGCGAGTGGCGGAGAACTCGCTCTACCACAGTCAGTCGAGGTCCTCGCACCTGCTGTTGTCGGTGATACGCGGGTGAATGGGGACTTTGGACTTCTAACCGTCAGAATCTTGTCTTCCTGCGAAGATCCTGTTGCATGGAGCGGCGGAAGTGGAGTGGTGGACTGCCTCACCACTCCACTACTCCACCACTCCACTGCCCCGGTTCGGTTGCGGCTCCGGCCGCGAAGGGCTCAGAGGGGCATCACGCTGTACCCCGTTCGGGTGACGAAACCAACCACAGCGAACACTGCAGCCATGAGCATGTCGCCCAGGATCAGCCCGAGGAAGAACGGCCGCGCCCTGTTGTAGGCGGCAAGCCCGCCGTAGCGGACCAGCGGCAGCTTGATCACCCACCCCAGCAGGATCGGGAACCAGAAGTGCCATAGGCACCAACTGCGCATCACGATCAGCCCGATGGGGTGGAGCGGCCACCAGGCGAAGGTCAACCGGCCCATCTGCAGTCCCGCGAACATCGCCGCGCCCATTGCCACCGCGCCGAGGTTGAACCGGCGCGGCTCCAACCCCACCTTGAGCCACTGGTCGCACCGCTGCCAGGGCGTCTGCGCGTGATAGATGAACGTGCCGGGCATCAGCCGGACAGCGCCGGTGTTGTAGCAGAGCGAGAGCCAAGCGTACAGCGACACAAACACCGCCACCAGCACGCCCGCGGCGCACGCCAGGAAGAGCGCCCGCTTGGGCAGCCGCAACTCGTGGGCGAGCTTCTGGCTGTTCATCAGCGAGGGCATCGGATTCTCGCGGAGGTCGCGGGCGAGCCCCTGCTCGATCAGTGCCGTAGCGACTGCCGACCGCGGCGTGAAGAAGCCGCCACCGAAGGCCGACAGAATCGGCTCCGTCGGGAAGTAGCGAAGCTGCACCAGCGGCAGCCCCCCGTTGGTGCCCGCCCAACTGATGCCGACGTACATCATGAACAGCCCGCCGAGGAACGGCACCGTCATCCACGGCGGCATACCCAGCAGGGCGAAGCCGGCCGCCAGCCCGCAGCCGCCAGCCACGAATCCCCAGAACGAGACGCGGTAGCTGAGCATCTCCTCGGTGGTCTGCCGCGCTCTGCCGACGGCGCAGTCGAAGACGTGCCGCCAGTGTCGCCGCCCGGTCCAGAGCGCGATGGCCACCAACGCCACGGTGGCGCCGTAGCTCTGGTGGGTGACCAAGTCGGTGATGGCGACCTGGTTCGGCAGGACCTTGTACACCTCGAGCAGCACGAGTTGCGCGCGGTCAAACAGGACGGCAGCCCAGAAGCCGGCGGCAACCTCCGACGAGAGCAGATACGTCAGCCCCGTCACCGCCGGGTAGATATGCACCTCGGTGTCGCCGCGAATCACATGCCACGGCGGCGCCGAGAGGGCGTCGTAGAAGTTGCGGTGCAGTTCGAAGTGCGGGACCAGCGGGTAGAACTTGGCCAGACCGCTCAGTGTGTGCAGGAAGATCGGGATCGCGGCGCCGGTCCAGACCAGCCGGTTACGGACGAAGTCGTTGAAGGTGTGCCCCGGCTGCGGGTCCTGCATGACCTCCAGCGGCATCTGCACCAGCGGGAACGTAAACCGCTCCGCCTCCACCCATTGCCGCCGTAGCATCGCCACGAGGCAGGCCGCGCAGAAGTACGCCAGCAGGCCGATGACGATCCACGTCGCCAGCGGCTGCGCCCACTCCCGCCAAGGGATTGCCTGGCCGCCCGGCAGCCCCTCGTAGAACCACCGCGCTGCTTGATCGCTCTGCACCGTGAGCCAGCGGGAGCCGGAGGGGACGAGCGACTCTTCCCAGTTGTTGCCGGAGTTGCTCAGGTACCGCGCAGACACCATCTGCGGAATGACGTAGCGCCACAGCCCGGCAGCGGGAATCCCCGACGCCACGATCACAATCGACCAGGTCGTCGCCAGTTCGCCCGCGGTGAACGCCCGCTGCCGCACCCACCGTAGAAGCGGGTTCACTACATACGCCAGGATCAGCAGGACGACAATGGACCCGGTGGGGAGAAGGTTGCCGGCGATGAAAGTCGACTGCAGGTAGTAGTCGTTGTACGGAGTCAGGGCAGACAGCCCGGCGACACACAGCAGTCCGAGGACGAAGGCGCGAGGACTCAAGCGGATCCGAGGGTGCATGGCATCAGTGGCGACGGGGAAGGAATCGAGCGCGTGCCTCGAGACCGGTCTCCGCAATTGCATGGAAGCCGCCAATCGCGGGCACACTTGGTAAAGCCCTTGCGGGTGCCATTCACCACACTCGATGAGAATGCCTCGGTTGGGGCACTGCCGGCCGTCGCAATCCGCAATCTGCAATCCCGAATCCGCATTCCCTCAGGAGTCCTCCATGCCAAGCACCGTCTACTTCGGCTCAGCCCGGCAATCGCGGCTGAGCGCCGACGAAACTCTACCGGCGAAGCTCGACCTCATCCTGAAGCGGCTGAACCTCAAGGACCGGGTGAACAAGGAGACCGTTGCCGTCAAGATGCATCTCGGCGGCAACCTCGGCTACACAACGGTGCACCCGCTTTTCGTCCGCAAGATCGTCCAGGTCATCAAGGACGGCGGGGGGAAGCCCTTCGTGACCGATTCGCCGTGGGCCGTGGCTACCGCCGCAGAACGCGGGTACACGGCCGAGACCCTCGGCTGTCCGCTCTACCCGGTCGGCGGGCCGGACGAGAAGTAGTATACCCGCGAGGGTTGGGAACACACCGAAGTGGAAGTTCGCGGAACTTCCCCGGCAGGCGTGCAGCAGACGTAGGACAGAGGGTGTTCTCCCAGACGGAGCCGAAGTCGCACCGGGACTTCGGTGTGTTCCCAACCTTCGCGGGTATATCTCAGTAGTCGTGGTCACGTGCTTCTGGACCGCCGTTTGTATCTTCCGAAGAGCTGGTGTGGCGACTGGAAGCGACGCCGGGACGCCAAGATT
>PEVN01000132.1 GCA_002779825.1 Armatimonadetes bacterium CG06_land_8_20_14_3_00_66_21
GAATCCCGTGGATTCGCAGCCCTTTGAGACCTTCCGGTCAAGCGTTTCGGGGCGGTCGGAGACCTGCCCCGAGCTAAGTACGGTTGTAGTACTAAGCTGGTCTTCCTGCCCCTCCGCAATTGCCACCCCCGAGGCAGCCTCTCCGCAGGGCAAAGCTCCAGTGTTGCCCTGCGGGACGACGCGTCAGTTGCCCGTTTCCTGACGCGAGCGAACGGCCGCTGCAGCGTCCCTCCGGCGGGATGAACGGAGGGGGCAGCTCCCCTCCCGTCCATCCTGTCTTCCCATCCGGCCCTTCAGGTCGGGATCACGCCTCGTCGTAGTCC
Organism: Armatimonadetes bacterium CG06_land_8_20_14_3_00_66_21; assembly: GCA_002779825.1. Classification (GTDB taxonomy): domain Bacteria; phylum Armatimonadota; class Abditibacteriia; order CG2-30-66-41; family CG2-30-66-41; genus CG2-30-66-41. The sequence goes on from PEVN01000132.1 coordinate 324, forward strand.
TTCAAGGGGCGGTACCAGAGGTTGCGGAACCGGGTGTCGTTGTTGTGGTCCTGCAGCATCAGCGGGCCCGTGGGTGGGTGGTACTCGTAGTCGTAGAGGTCGCGATGGCCGGTGTGGCTCAGCAGCTCTTTGCGGTTGTGCACCACGACACCGTTGTGGAGGAGCGTCACGTAGGCCGGCTTGCAGAGCACGTTGCCGCCGTCCCAGCGGGGGGATTCCCAGATGAGGTCGTACGTCTGCCACTCGCCCGGCGGCCGGCACGCGTTGACCAGCGGCGGCCACTGACCGTAAATTGCGGCGGTGAGGCCGTCGGCGTAGGTCAAGTTGTCGTAGCCGTCGAGCACTTGGATCTCGTAGCGGCCGAGCAGGAAGACGCCGCTGTTGCCGCGTCCCTGGCTCTCGCCGACGATGACCGAGGGGCAGGCGAACTCCAGGTGAAGCTGGCAGTCGCCGAAGTGCTCTTTGGTGCGGAGGTTGCCGCTCTGCGGCAGCACTTCCATGTAGCCGTTCTCGACCTTCCACTTCGGCTCGCCGCCGTCGAGGTGCTCCCACTGCGAGAGGTCGGTGCCGTCGAATAGCACGACGGCGTCCGATGGCGCAGCGCCGCACGAGGCGCCCGGCGTCACAATCCGCGGCGCCGGCCGCTGGCCGTCGTGCACCTTCCAAGGCTGTCCAGGGATCATCGGGGTATCATCGTATCCAACACTCATGGTTCTCTCCTCGGTCTGCAGACAGGTTCAACAGGATTCGCGGCTACTTCTGTCCAATGTCAAAGCCCGCGGGCGGTATTGTATTCGGGTTGTGCCGCCCCTGCAAGCAGGAGGACCGCCGTCGGCGCTGTCGCCCGAATATCTGACTGATGAGGACGCTGCCACTAAACGCCCGAACTTGTTCGGGGGCTGAGTGCGGGCGGTCCCCCAACAAGTTGGGGCGTCGGGAGTGTATTCTCGTGGGAGTCGTCACGAACCATGGTCCTGCATCCGACCGGCTGCGTTTGGGGTGCGGTACTCGCCGCCGCCCTGGTGATCTGTGGCGGTGCCCGAGGCGCACCGGCTGTGGCGGGCGCCGAACCTGCACGTAGCCAACTTTTGCTCAGTTGGGAAGCCCGGGACTATGCGCCCGCTCAAGGCGCCGTGCCTGACGGAAGCGGCGCGAACAACAGCGGCTCGCTTGTCGGCGGTCCGCAGTTCGCTGAGGCGCCGGCGCGGTTCGAACTCGACGGCAGGAGTGCCCTCGTCGCGGCCAACCCGCGCCGGCCCGAGCGCCTCACGCTCGAAGCCGTCTTCCGCGTGGATCGCACTCGCGGGCCGCTGCAGCTCGTCGTCACCACGCACGCCCCAAAGGTCCGCAAGGCGGCGGCGGCAGCGCCGGGCAACGCGCGCCAGTGGTTCCTGCAGATCCGGGGAGAGCCGCCGCAGCAGGACGGCTTTCTCGGCTTCCTCGAATGGGGGATCTTCGGCGAAGACGGGCAGTGGCACTCAGTCCTGTCGGAGACCCGAATCGCCAAAGGGTGGCACCACGCACTTGGCGCGTTCGACGGCAAGCGCGTGCGGTTCTTCCTCGACGGGCAGGAGCAGACGCGCACGCGGTCGGGCAGCCCTGCCGACTACGAGGGGCGCCTCAACCAGCCGCCGGACGCGCTGGTCAACCTGCCGGCTGTGGGCACGAATTCGGTCCGCGGCGACAACGGATTCGAGGGGGCGGCGGCGCTGACCCGCCTCTACGGTCGGGCGCTGACTGACAACGAAGTCGCACGCAACTACGCCTACGCCAAGACGCTTCTCCCCGAACTGGCGCAGCAAACTGTGAGGACCAAACCGATGAAGCCCCCGTTCAAGGTGCTCTACAGCAACGACTTCACGAACACCGCCATCGTCGCTCCGTGGCACAAACAGGGCGAGCCGTTCCACCCCGACCACCTCCGCGCCTCTGTGCGCGAAGCCGAGGGCGTTGACGCACACTTCCTGCAGCCAGCCCACGGCGCCGTGCCGTGGTGGCCGAGCAAGTTGTACACGCTGACAGAGCACCACAAGTGGTGGGCGGAGCACTACGGCCTCGACCCGGCGAAGCTGCGGTTCCCCGGGGTGCACCAGTACCTCCTTGACGGCGGCGACCCGTTTGCGGACTTCGTGGATGAGTGCCGCAGGGACGGACAGGCGCCGTTTGTCTCCATGCGGCTGAACGACGTCCACCACCTCCACAATGCTGAGACGCCGGGCAACACGCAAGGAATTCACTCCATCAGCCGGTTCTATGTGGAGCACCCGGAATGGTGGCTCGGCGCGGTCGGCTCCGGGCTGGACTGGTCGGTCCCCGAGGTGCGCCAGCACATGTTCGCGTTCCTTCAGGAGATCTGCGAGGGCTATGACCTCGCCGGTTTCGAGCTGGACTTCATGCGCTTCCCCAACTTCTTCAAGGAAGGCTTCCCGCTGGACCGACGTGTTGAGATCGTCACGCAGTTCGTCGCCGACGTGCGCGCGCTCCTCGACCGGACCGCTAAGCCAGGCCAGCACCGCTGGCTCTGTGCTCGCGTACCGTGCCTGCTCGACATGCTGCCCGAGGTCGGTCTCGACCTGCCGTCGCTGGTCGACGCTGGCGTCGAGATGCTCAACCTGTCGCCCTCCTACTTCACGCTCCAGGATCACGACCTCGCGAAGATCCGCAAGCTCGTGCCCGATGTGGCCCTCTACCTGGAGCTGTGCCACTGCACCATGACCGGTGAGCGCCTCACCACGACAGGCGGCGACAACTTCACCTTCCAGCGGACCACCGACCAGCAATACTACACGACCGCCCACGTTGCCTATCGGCGCGGCGCCGACGGCGTCAGCCTGTTCAACTTCGTTTACTACCGCGAGCACGGCACCCCGGGCCGCGGGCCCTTCAACGAGCCGCCCTTCCACGTGCTCAAGCACTTGAGGGACCCCGAATGGCTTGCCCGCCAGCCGCAGTGGTACTTTCTCGCCGAGAACTGGTTTGCGGGGCGACGCGGTCAGCTTCCCGCGCGCTTCGAAAAGGGCGACGCCCGGACCTTCACACTGGACATGGCACCGACAGAGCACCAGAAGACGGACGGTCTGTTCCGCCTCATGACCGCGGAAGACACCGCGAAGTGCCAGTGGATGGTGAAGGTGAACGGCACGACGCTCGAACCCACCGCCTACGTCCGCAAGCCGCTCGACTATCCCGATGAAGCAGAACTCGGCGGGCCAACCAACTACGCCTGCTTCAAGTGCCCGCGGGCGTTGGTGCGGGAGGGCGTCAACAAGCTCGCGCTGATCCTGGAGGGCGGTGGACCCGCGACGGTCCGGTACCTGGACTTGGTCTTGCCGTGACGCCGCTCAGCCCTCGGAAGGCGCCTGCGGAGCGGGTACCGTCGTGGCCGCGACTTCGCTCTCCCCAGCCGGGCAGACGACCATCGCGTACGGCAGCCCGCAGTGCGTCTGGAGGGCCGCCGGTGTCTTTCGCCCACCGACAGTGACCTCGGCCGCCGGGCCGGAAACCGGAACCTTCACCACCATGCCTTGAGGGTACGCGCAGCGCGCGCGGAAGCGCGTCTGTCCCGCCGCAAGCGTGTGCACCTCCACGCGCGACCTCGCCCGAGCGTCCCACCACGCCCACAGGGCGTCGCACCCGAAGAAGACGGGCTTCAGCGCGCGCTCCTGCAGGTAGCGCTTCAGCTCCTCGACTGCCTTCATGCAGCCGGGGGCATGGGCGAAGTAGTACGGGTGGTAGAAGAAGTTCATGGTCAGGTGGAAGCTCCCGGCCAGGTCGAGGGCGTCGTGCAACGTGCCGAAGTCGGTCGCCTCGCCCTGGTACCCCACTTCGTATGCCCCGATGGGCTCGCACAGGAAGTCGATTCTGGGGTTGCCGCTCCGCCAATCGTCGTAGTAATAGTGCGGGAAGGAGGTGCCGAAGGCGAACCCGACGGACCCCGTGGGGTTCAGCGGCGGACTGGTGACGCCGGCTCGCGAGTTGTCGGCGCGCCCACCCACGGCGCGCATCCACCGTGCCGGCTCCGCCCACCCAGTCCACCGGCAGCAGTGGTTCACCGTGGCGACCGGCTTGCGCCCGAACGCCTGCACGAACAGGTCCCACTGGCGCTTCACGTCCTTCTTCCTGAACCCGCCCGGGTGCTGGAAGCCATCGATGAAGTTGTAGTGCAGCGAGGTCTCGTGGCCGTTGGCGAGGAGTTGGTCGTGCTCCTGGGCGGAGAGCGCGAACTTGCCCGCCGCGTTCGGCATGATGTTGATATGGTACGGCAGCCCGCGGCTCTTCATGAACTCGGAGGCGAGGCACTGCGAGCCATCGGCCAGCCCTTCGTCGTCGCCGCCGAAGTAGAGCACCAAGTCCGCGACTTGGCCGTCGGTGGGAGGCAGTTGGTGCACCAGCGGAATGCCGGCCTGATGAAGCACATTCTGCAGCAGGAACAGCAGTTCATCGGCGTAGGGCACATTCTGCGAGAGAGCACCGATGGCGACGGCGTCGGACAGCCGGTAGTAGCCGTCGAGGTCGTAGTCGCCGTCAACCGGCCGGCCCTTGTGGATCACCCACAGGGTCTGCGCCAGGTCGAAGGCGGAGTAGTACGCGTGCCCCTGCCCGACGCGCCGGTGGGTGAGTGCTGGGAAGTCGCTCCGCCCTTCCTGAATGCTGAACAGCCAAGCCAGCACCCCAGTGTCCCGCGCCACGACTTTGCGCAGAGGACCGAAGAGGGGGAGCGGCTTGCCGACGAACTGAGGTGCGCAGACGCCGGTGGTCAGCCGGTGCGGCTCGAAGCGTGCCAATGCGGTCGCGTGGTAGGGCGACCCCGGCTCAGGGGTCATTGAGTGGAAGGCATTCCCGAACAGCCCATCCAGACCGTGGCTGCCGAGTCCAACGAGCGTGCCGCCGGCCTCCACCCAACGAGTCAGGTCGTCAGCAGCGTCTGCCAGATCGGCGCTCCGCGAGTCGCCCACGACAAGTACTCGGAGCCCCTCAAGGGCCGAAGCAAGTGGCTTGGTCCGAGTGGGCGTCACCGCCTCCGCCGGCGCCCCCAACTGAGCGAAGATTTCCTGCACGTACACAGACCAGCAGTTTTCGCCCCGGGCGTTCGCCTTCTCCTGGGCGGCCGGATCGTACAGGTAGCCGATTGGTTGGGTCACGTAGGGGCCTCCGCAGAGGTCTGCGTCTTACTGAATCCGGTAGACGTGGGTCTCGAAGCCCAACCAGTTGGGGTGATCCCTGAACTTGGTCGCCTCCTCTGCCGTGTGGGCCCGCATAGTGACCACCTGCAGACCTGCCGCCCTGCCCGTCTCAAGCTGATCCTCCAGGCTGTGGCCGGGCCACGGCCACATGGTGTTGAACCCGGCGTCGGTCAGTACCTTCAGGTCGTATGTGCGCCCATAGATCTCCCCCCACGGGTTGCCCCAAACGGCGAGCTGGCAGAAGGACTTCTCGGCGTCGTACGTCGTCAGGACTCGCCCCCGTTTGTCGGTGTGCGGGACGCCCTGGCGGTATTCGACCTGCACGGCGTTGAAGTCGCGCATCTTGTTGAGCAACTCCTGAGCGTCTTCGGCTTGGCCCGGCGCCACAAGCACAGCCGCCAAACACACCGCCACGGCGCCCTGTCGAACGCTTCTCGAACCTGTCATGAGGACGCTCTCCTCGGGTGCTCACTCCGGCCGCAACACCGCGCACCCAAACACGCCTCCGGCCATGTTGCCCGGCTGCCCCTGGAAGCGGATGGTCACTTTGTCCTTGCCTTTGGTCAGTTTGACCGGGATCGGGTAGTCCATGTCGAGGAAGCGGCCGGGGTTGTTGCTTTTCATTTCCTGGGTGGCGATGACCGTGCCGTCCACCAGGAGGTCGAACTTGCGGTTGCCGGAGTCGCTGCCCCAGAGGGTGCAGGAAAGAGTCATCTGCCCGGCGGGCAGGACCTTCAGGTCCCAGCTCCACCAGCCGTCGACGACCGCATGGCGCCAGTGCCGGTTGCCGAGAGGACCGTCACCCGTCTTGTCGCCTTGCAGGTTGTGCGCCTTCTCCGAATCGGCGTCGCCTACCAGCACCTCATCGACGGTGCGAGCTGCGCGCTTCCTTCGGGCTTCCTGAGCGGCGAGGATCTGCTTGTGCCGCGGGCCGCCTTCCTTGGTGACAACCCAGTAGACGCCGTACGGTTCGTCGATCACCTGGTGCCAGGGGATCAGCCGCATGGGCGCCTTCTGGCCCTTGGTCTGAAAGGTGAGCGGTGCGTCGGGCAGCTTCTCGATCCACTGAGTCGGGTCTGCGGGATCGCTGAGGAGATCGCCGTCGACTTCCGGCGACAGACCTGCCAGCACGACCGGTCCGTACATGACCGCCACCAACTCGGGAGCATCGGGCATGGGCGCGGCGTGGAGCACCATGGGCAGGGCGACCTCGACGCGGTCGCCGTCGTTCCAGGTGCGGTTGAGGCGCAGGTAGGAGGTGGGTTTGGCTGCCGCCTCTACCGGTTGGCCGTTGACCTCAACCGTGACGCCCTGTGTCGCCCAGTAGGGCACGTGGACGCACAGACCTACCGTTGTAGGTTTGTCGAGATGGAGGACAAGTGAAGTGCCTTCCTCCTCCGGGAAGCGGGTGACTTGCTCCAGCCGCAGCCCCTTGTCCTTCCACGTCACCGTCGAGGGGAGGAAGAGGTTGACGTAGACCGCGTCGTCGTCGTGGAAGTAGACGCTGTCGCCCAACTTGGCGAAGGTCTCGATGCCGGTGCCGTAGCAGCACCAGAAGCTGTCGTACGGCGTGCCCCACTGCTTGGTGAGCCCGGTCGCCAACGGCACGTAGTAGAGCAGCATCCCCGTGTCGGCCCGCTGCGTTCCCAGGATGCCGTTCCAGAACGCGCGCTCGTAGTAGTCGGCATACGCCGGGTCGCCGGTCCACTGGAGGAGGTGCCGGGTCACCTTGAGCATGTTGTGGGTTTTGCAGCACTCCTGGTTGTTGACCGCGAGGGTGCCTGCCAGTGCGTTCGGTTCCGGCCAGACCTCTGCCGAGGTCGTGCCGCCGGTGGCGTAGCAGCGGGCGTTGACCACGCGATCCCAGAAGAACTCGGTGAGGTGGCGGTAGTTCTCTTCACCGGTCAGTTCGTACCGCCTCGCCGCGCCGCAGATCTTGGGGATCTGGGTGTTGCCGTGAATGTGGCTCAGATTGTCGCGATCCAGCGCAAGCGGCCCGAGGAAGCCGGCCTGGTCGTAGCGGTTGGCCAGCGCGAGGTGGTCGGGATCGTGAGTGACGCCGTAGAGGTTGTGCAGCACTTCCGACATGCCGCCGAACTCGACGGTGAGCATCCGCTCCATCTGGAAGTCCGTCAGCTTGTCGGCTCGGCCTTTGAAGTAGGCAGCCATCTTCTTGAGCATGTCCAGCGCCTGCTCGTTGCCGGCAAGCTGGTACATGTCGAACAGCCCCGCCATGATCTTGTGGATCACATACAGCGGCGCCCAGGTCACCCGCTCCATCGACTCCAGCCGGTCCAGGAAACTCGCCGGGTAGGCCGAGAGATACCCGCCGCCCAGCTTCTCCTGGCACTTCGCCAACTCGGCGACCATCTTGTCGGCCTTGGCTTTGAGTTCCTCGTCGCCCGTGCTGGCATACATCAGCGCACACGCCGACAGGAAGTGCCCCGGGAAGTGCCCGCGGACCTCCACCTCGGGCTTCTCCCACCCACCCAACGGTTCGCCCGAGGTCGGCAGGCCGGCGTTCTGGCGGAAGGTGTAGAGCAACCGGTCGAGGTCGAGCAGGTGCAGGTACTTGCGGTTGGCTTCCTGAGCGGCTTCGCAGGGGCCGTCCGCAAGGCGGACGTCTTTGAGCGCAAACGGCTGTAGCGCCATGGGGACCTCCTTCTCCTCGGCGAGGCAGCACCCCGAGGCGAATGCATACAGGACCAGTGTTGTCATCTGCAGTGCAATGGAGCGACTCATGGGGCACCTCCCGCGGGTTCGTTGGGTCCTGTTCGAGTTCGTGGAGTCGGGGCCGTTTCCCTGCTGATGCGGCAGCTCCCTGGCGAGGGCCGTTGCCTTGCCTTCCGCCGCGACCCGATGCACGCTAAACTATACCCGCGAAGGTTGGGAACACACCGAAGTCGAAGTTCGCGGAACTTCCCCGGCAGGCGTGCAGCAGACGTAGGACAGAGGGTATTCTCCCAGACGGAGCCGAAGTCGCACCGGGACTTCGGTGTGTTCCCAACCTTCGCGGGCATACCAACAGGAGGCACACGATGAGAGCGAGTTTGCATCTAGGCGGGAAACGCGGCGTCGAACTACTGCAGGCCCCGATGCTTAACAAGGGGACTGCGTTCACGAAGGCGGAACGGGAGGCGTTAGGGTTGCGCGGTTTGCTGCCCCCGCGAGTGAGCACGCTGGCCCGGCAGGTCGCGCGGGTCCTGGAGAACTTCCGCCGGCAGCCCAACGACCTGGAGAAGTACATCTTCATGGTGTCCCTTCAGGACCGCAACGAAGACCTGTTCTACCGGGTCGTGCTGGAGCACCTCGAAGAGATGATGCCCATCATCTACACGCCCACGGTCGGCCAGGGCTGCCAGGAGTATGGGCACATCTTCCGCCGGCCGCGGGGGCTCTACGTCTCGCTGGAAGACCAGGGTCACGTGAAGCAGATCCTGCAGAACTGGCCCCGCTCGGACGTCCGCATCATCGTTGTCACCGACGGCGAGCGGATCCTGGGACTCGGCGATCTGGGGGCGAATGGAATGGGCATCCCGGTGGGGAAGCTGTCGCTCTACACAGCCTGCGCCGGCATTCACCCGCATCTCTGCCTGCCGGTGACGTTAGACGTCGGCACCAACAACGACTCTCTGCTCGAGGACCCGCTGTACCTCGGCTTGCCTCAGCGCCGTGAGCGTGGCGAGCGATACGACGCGCTGGTCCGGGAGTTCTTCGGCGCTGTCCAGGAGATGTTCCCCACGGCACTCGTCCAGTTGGAGGACTTCGGCAACACCAACGCCTTCCGCTTGCTCCGCGAGTACCGCGAGCGGGCCTGCACATTCGACGACGACATCCAGGGCACTGCCAGCGTGGCGCTTGCCGGGGCGCTCTCCGCCTTGCGCCTCACCGGAGGCGCGCTCACGGACCAGAAGATCCTCTTCTTCGGAGCGGGTGAGGCCGGCATCGGTATCGGCGACCTGGTCGTCGCTGCGCTCAGAGCCGAGGGGATGTCCGAAGCTGAAGCGCGGCTGAGGTGCTGGTTTGTCGACTCCAGGGGGCTGGTCGTGAAGAGCCGCCCCGACCTCGCCGAACACAAGCTGCCCTATGCGCACGAGCATGCGCCAGTCGCCGACCTCCAGCAAGCCATTGAAACGCTGAAGCCCACGGCTCTCATCGGCGTCTCCGGCATGCCGCGCGCGTTCACCCAACCGGTGGTCGAGGCCCTGACCCGACTCAACGAGCGGCCGATCCTCTTTGCCTTGTCTAACCCCACCTCCAAGGCCGAGTGCACCGCCCAGGAAGCCTACTCCTGGACCGACGGTCGCGCCGTCTTCGCCAGCGGCAGCCCATTCCCGCCGGTGACACTGAACGGTCAGACCTTCGTGCCGGGTCAGGGCAACAACGCCTACATCTTCCCCGGCGTCGGCCTGGGCGTGCTCGCCAGCGAAGCGACCCGCGTCACCGACGAGATGTTCTTCGTCGCCGCGAAGGCGTTGGGCGAGTCAGTAAAGGAGGAGGACCTCGCAATGGGCCGCATCTACCCTTCACTGACGCGCGTCCGCGAGGTGTCGGTCACCATCGCGACGGCAGTAGCGGAGGTCGCCTTCGCCCGAGGGCTGACGCGACGCGCGCGTCCGGCCGATGTCGCCGCGCACACGAGGGCGCAGATGTACGAGCCGGAGTATGTGACGTACGTGTAGGCCGTTCCGCCGCCCAACGCTACTGGGCAAGGAACTTGTGTACCGTCGTCTGCCGGTACGTCTCCCCGGGCTGCAGGATCGTGGTCGGGAAGTCGGGGTGGTTGACAGAGTCGGGGAAGTGCTGGCACTCCAGGCAAAGGGCACCGCGCTTCTCGTAGACCTTGCCGCCCTTGCCCTGCTGGCCGAAGAGGAAGTTCCCCGAGTAGAGCTGCACACCCGGCTCCGTCGTCCAGACTTCCATGACGCGGCCGGACCCGGGGTCGGTCAGCCGGGCGGCGAACTCGGGGGCGGCGCTGGGCTTTTCTTTGAGGATGAAGTTGTGGTCGTACCCGAGCCAAGCGGTATCCACTAACTCGCTGATGTCTCGACCGACTCGTTTCGTCGTTGTGAAGTCGAGCGGCGTCCCCTTGACCGCGGCGATCTGACCGGTCGGGATTAGCGTGTCGTCGGTGGGCGTGTAGTTGTACGCTGCCAGCTTCAGCTCGTGGTCGAGTGCCGTCCCCGAGCCGGCGCCCGCCAAGTTCCAGTAGGAGTGGTTGGTGAGGTTGAGCGGCGTCGCCGCGTCGGTGGTGGCTGTGTAGTCGATCCGCAGCTCGTTGCTGTTGGTGAGCGTGTAGGTCACGGTGACGGCCACCGTGCCCGGAACCCCCTCTTCGCCAGCGGGGCTGGTGTACGCGAAGGCCACCGCCGGCCCATCACCGGTTTCCTTGGGCGTCGCCTGCCACACCACCTTGCTGAGGCTCCGCTTCACGCCGCCGTGGAGCGCGTTGGGTTCGTTGTTGATGGCGAGCTGGTACTCCTTGCCGTCCAGCGCAAACTTGCCCTTCGCAATGCGGTTCGCCACCCGGCCGACGGTGGCGCCGAAGTACTGGTCGTTCTCCGACTCATAGCCGGCGAGGCTGTCGAAGCCGAGGGTGACGTCGGCCATTTGCCCCCGTTTGTCGGGAGCGTGCATCTCAACCAGAATCGCCCCGTAGGTCATCACCTTGGCCACGAGACCGTGTTTGTTGGCAAGTGTGTACAGCTCGACGGCGGCGCCGTCTTTGGTCGTGCCGAACGGGGCTTTCTCAACGGACATTCTGGGGGCTCCTTCGCAGGGACTGAGCAGAGAGACGGTGACGGCCACGGCGCCAACGGCTCCCGTCAGCAGCCGTGCCCGAGGGGTTGGGCGGTCCATTCACAGACTCCTGTCATCGAGTTCATGAGCGACACAGATTCGCCAGCCGCTGCCGGATTCCCTGCCCGCCGACGTTCAACGGGCAGGCGAGCCAACCTCAGCGGTCTTCGCCACCAGGCGCGGCGCGGCACCCGCCTCGCACACCACTCGGAACCCCACGTTGAACACCCGCTGATACGGCTGGTACGCCAGCCGGTAGCTGGAGGTGGCGCGGTACGGGCGGTCGTACCAGGAGCCGCCGCGGACAACCTCGTCGGTGCCGGGCGCGGCGGCGGCGGCGCGGTAGGGATAGGGGGCGTAAGGGGAACGGGTCCATTCCCACACGTTGCCATGCATGTCGTGCACCCCCCAGGCATTGGGCTGGTACTTGCCGACGTCGGCCGCGACAAGCTGACCGTCGTTGAAGCGGGCGTCTTTCGGGATCCAGTCGTCGTACTTGGGCGGGTTGGCCAGGGGCGCGAACACTTGGTAGGGGTCCTCGGCAAACTCAGTCATCTTCGCGTCGGACAGGTTGGCGCACTTGGAGAAATCGGCCTCGGCAGCGCCGAAGGAGAAGGGCGTGTCGGTTCCGGCGCGGCAGGCGTACTCCCACTGGGCCTCCGTCGGCAGCGAGACCTTCAGCCCCGTTTGCTTGCTGAGCCACTGGCAGAACGCCATCGCCTGTTGCCACGACACCCGCACCACGGGCTGCTTTGGCTCGTTGAGGGGGAAGCCGTGGACGCCGAACTGGTAGGCATGCTTGCTCTCGAAGTGGCTGTCGTGGGTCGGGTCGAACAGGGCGTATTGCTCATTGGTGACCTCGAACTTGCCGCTCCAGAAAGGCTTGGCAATCTGCACGCGCGTAGCCGGCTGCTCGTCCGGCAGGCCACTGTCGCTGCCCATGACAAACTCGCCGGCCGGGACCTGGACGAGGTCGAGGCTGAGACCGTGCCCCAGGTCGAGGCTGCGGCTCGGCAAGCGGCGTGGGGCCAGCGCAACTGGGTGAGCGGCCGCGACCGTGGGCGGTGCCGCTGTGGGAGCTATGGGACCTATGGGATTCATGGCTCCCATACTGCCCCCTCCCGCCAGCCGCACCTCCATTGCCGGCACCGCTTCCGGGTCCTCGTCAAGGTTCGCGTACACCTTCACCATCTCTCGACGGCGGTCGGCGACGGGCTTCACAGCTTGCTCGCCGGCGATTTCGGTCCAGGTGCCGTGGTAGGGGGCGTTGAGGTCAATCCAGGTGAACAGGCGGTCCCACGATTCCGGGTCCAAGTGAACGCCGCCGTGACCTTTGCGGAGCATTTGGACGAGCTCGGTTGTGTCGGCGTGGAAGTCCATGGGCGACAGCAGGTGGATGTCGCTCTCGATGCCGGGGCGGCGGACGTAGGCATGCAAGTTGGCGTAGGCGACGGAGAAGTGCCCGCCGGAGCCGCCGGCGTGACCGGGGGTGACGCTCGTCCAGTCCGTGAGCTGCGCCGTGCCCCGCAGGTCAAAAAGCGGGGCGCCCTCGGCGCGCGGCTGGCCGTTGTGGCAGCTTACGCAGTACTTGTCGAGGACGGGCTGCACCTCACGCGCGAAGGCGAAGCCGCGGGCGGGACCGTACCAGGGCTGAATCTCGACCGGCGCCTGACTCGCCGCGACGTTCTGTTGCACCGGTGGCGAATCGCTCTGTTGCTCGTGGCAGCCGACGCAGGAGAGCTTCTCCCCCGGCATCGCCGTGAACCAACTCCGCATGAGCTGCAGCGCCTCGCCGTCGGCGTCCAGCGGCTGGACCGAAACCGGCGTGTTCGCCGGCACGCGGAAAGTGGCGCTGCCATCCGGCGCCACCGGCACTGTGCCGAGGATTCGCTTGATGTCCCACGGTCCGTCCATGCCGACTGTGCCCAACAGCCCGCCGACTTGCTGGTAGCTGAAGTGGTAGGAGAGCACACGCAGGCTCTTGACGGTGCCCCGAGGAATGCCCGCCAGCCCCTTGCCGGCGTACACGTCGGACAGGTAGACAACAGCGTCCTTGCGGGCCAGGTTCACGCGGTCAGGCACGACGGGCGGGGGCGACGTCGGCCGAAGCGGCAGCGGCTCGAAGAGCGCGTAGCCCGGCGCCTCCTTCAGCAGGAGCATATTGTCGAACACATCCACCAGGTAGAGCCCCCACGCGGACGTGGATGACGGTTGGGCAGACACGAGGAAGTACTTGTCGCTCAGCGGGTAGGGGTGCAAAAACTTGGGCCAACTCGCATCGACAAGCTGATCGCGGATGAGCGGCTCGACGCGCTTCCCGTAGCCGGGGATTCGCTGGACGACGCCGGTGGCTTCCTCGCGCCCTTTGGAGTGATCGAAGAGGACCAACTCGCCCATTCGAGGCACGCCGTGATGGCCGCTCACAATGCCGACGACCTCCGTCGAGGAGCCCGGGATCGGTCGCGCGTAGAAGACGCCGTTGGGCCAGAACGAGTTGCTGCCGTAGAACGCCTTCTGGTCGGTGCCATCGGGATTCATGTCGAACAGCATCCGGCTGTTGGAGTGCGGCAGGTCGCTGTACTCCCACCGGGCATAGAGCACGCGGCCGTTGGGCAGCACTGTCGGGCACCAGTCGTGATCCTGCTCGAAACAGAGCTGGCGAATGCCGCCGGCGCCGGGGTCGTACTGGAACAGGTTCGCAACCTGGTTGCTGCCATTTACGCACGGGACGCCCTGGAAGTAGCGCGTCGACCCGAAGAGAATCCGGCCGTCGGGCAGGTAGCAGGCATCGTAGTTCTCCACATCCGCGTGGTCGCCCAGCGGCAGCTCGTGCAGGCCGGTGCCGTCAGCGCCCAGCTCCCACACCTGCCACCGGTTGTGGCTGCCCGGCATCGACAGGAGCATCTTCTTGGCGTCAAAGCTCAGGTCGATATCGCCGACGAACCGGTCGCCTTCCGGGCGGAACAGCGTGGTCAGTGTGCCCTGTGGGCTGACGGGGGAGAGCACTTCGAGCGTGTTGTCATAGCCCGTCTTCGGCAGCGCACAGTTGCCCTGCCAGTTCTGCGGCAGGCCGAGTTGACGGGAGGTCCGCTTGACCAGGAGCAGCCGGTCGAAGTTCAGCAGCGGGTTCGACAGCAGCGCCCGCTGCTGGAACGCGACGACCTCCTGAGCTTGCTTCAGCGCCTGCTCTTCCCCGGTCGGCAAGGCCTTCAGGATCCCCGGTAACTGCTTCTCGTACTCAGCGCTCCGCTTCAGGTACCCGGAGCCGCCTCTGTACTGGTCCGGGAATGCCGCCGTCAGCTCCTCGATGGCCAGCCGCAAAGCCGGGAAGTTCACCTGGGCGAGGCGCTGCTGCGCTTCCGCCACGGCCTCCTCAATCCCGCGCGATTCTCGGTAGAGCGCTTGGACCTTGGCCAGTGCCTGCGCGTCGGCTGCGTCCTGCGCGAGCCGGGCTGCCTCCGCGGGGAGGGAGCGCAGGTTCCGAGTGGCTTTGGCGTAACGGGCTGCGAGCGTCGCGAAGTCGCCGGGCTTGAAGCTGTCTTCCCAGACGCGGTCTTGGCGTTCCCACTTCCGCTCCTGCCGCGCTTGGTCGCTGGTGAACTCGCGTTCCAGCAGCCGCCAGAGCGCTTCCGTCGTCGCGGTGCCGTCTGGTCGATCCAGCACGCTGAACTGCACTGTGCCGTTCTCGCCAGCCTGGACACCGACGCCGACCCACGCCTCGAACTTCGTGTACTTGCCATCGAGCTGGAAGCACAGCGCGCTGGGTGCGTGCGCCCAGAACCCATGCTTGAACTTCCGGTCCGCGACCTGAAGCGGCGTGCCCCAGTTGTCCTTGTCAACCGCCAACTCGCCCCAGCCCACCTTCGCCGACTTCGGCTTCAGCGACGAGACCGGCGTCTGCTTCCCGTCCTTGTCGGTCAGCGTGGGCTTTCCCCACGTTGCCTGGTCGAAGTTGTACGTGTCCGGGCCGATCTCGGCGATCAGCCACAGCTCGCGCACCCCGGTCACGTCCACCTGAATGTGCTCCGGCTCCTGCTTCCCGTGGATTACCGCGGAGACGTACGGCTGGAACGCACCGGCACCCGACTTCGCCAGGTACTCCTGCAGCGCCGGCCGCGAGGCGAGCATCGTCTCGCGCCAAGTCGGCTTGCGGTGGTAGTAGGGGGGATCGGCTGGCGCGGCGTTCTCCGCACGGCAGTGGGAAGGCGCGAGGGCGAGGGAAGCGAGGAGACAGAGTCTCAGCAGGCGGGGCATGGCAGTGGGTCCTCCGACTGACATCCGCTACGGGCGGCGGGCCCCATATTGTAGTCGATTCGCCCGGCGTGTCAGGTACGCCTGTCCCTCGCTGATGCAGCGCGGTAGAATCGGCTGCCATTCGGGCCCTGACGAGACGACCGCGGCAGTTAGCGGGAGCCCTGCCCACGTTCATCAGGACTCTGGGCGACAGCGACTGGCGCGTCCGGAGGGCAGCGTGTCGCGCACCGGCGTTTCTGGGTGACAGCCAAGGAGTAGCACCACTCGCCCGGCGCCTGGAAGACACAAGCACCCGGGTGCGTCGCGCCGCGTGTGAAGCTCTGGTGACCTTTGGCACCCCTGCGATCCAGCCGTTGATTGCGGCTCTCAGCAACACAGAGGTCCCTGTCCGTCGCGCTGCCTGTCTTGCGCTCGGAGAGAGGGGGTGTGCCGGCGAAGCTCGCTTGGCGTTGGTTGACCGGCTGGACGACGGTGACTGGTCTGTCCGCAGGGCGGCCTGCGCGGCCCTTGGGAAGCTGGGTGACGCCGACAGCGTTGAGGCGCTGATTGAGCAGCTTGGCGATTCGAGCACTCGAGTCCGGTTGGCCGCTGTCGAGGCGTTGGCAGCCATTGGCGACCCGCGGGCGGCAAGAGCACTGCGTGAAGTAGCGTCCTCCAGTGAACCGGTACTGCGCGCCGCAGCGTCCCGCGCGCTCGGCGAGGTGGGCAGTGTGGCCGAGGTGCCTCAGTTGATCGAGGCGCTTGGCTACACCGAGGCGGAGATCCGAGAAACGGCAGGGGGGGGCGTTGGGGAAGCTGGGTGAAGCGGTGCTGGCAGAGAGCGTGATCGGTGCTCTGGCCGGCAGGCAGGAGGCCCGCCACGAGCTCCGCCGGTTGGCCGAAGAAGGCGACACGCGCGCGGTCATCCCGCTGGCGGCGCGGCTGGAAGACCAGGACGCCGAACTGCGGCTGGCCGCGTGCGAGGCCCTGGCAGCGATCGGGGATGCCTCCGTCGCCGAGGCGCTGGTGCACGCGCTGACGAGACTCGGAGAGGGGCGACTGGCGCGCGGATACGCGAAGGCGATGTCCGGATGCGTCGCCGGCCGGGAGGAGCTTCGTTGCCTTGCCGCCGAAGGCGACCTCCGATCCGCGGCTCCGCTGATCGCCCTGTTGGGGCACACTGACCCGGCGCTGAGTTCGGCCGCCGCGGAAGCGCTGCGATCACTCGGGCCGTGGGTCAGCAAGCTGCTGGCGGACCGGCTGGCTGACGATGAGACTTCGACCATTCGAGAGCTGCGACCGATGCTCCCGTGGCTCTCCGACAGCGCCGATCCGCAGGTGCAACACACCTTCTGCCGCCACCACTTCACGCGGTTCGAGATCAGCCCGCCACGGTGTCGACCATCGGCACTTGTTGGTTTGTGGCGTGCCGCGTCTGCGAGGAGTCAGCGGGAGCGCTTCTCGACGTAACCGAAGCCACCGCCCGACTCGACAGCGGCATGGACGACGAGTTCGCTCTTGCCAGCGGAATCCTCCGCGTCAACTGGCGCGCGCTACAGAAGCCCTTCGACTTCGACCGAGTCGAGATCGTCTCCGCAGACGACCACGACATCAAGGGGCTCTGCCTGCAAGTGGGCAACGACCTCGACAAGCGGCGACCACGACGCTGCCGCCGCCTGCCATGTCGGGTTGATTTGCGGTGCAACTTCCCGGAAGCGACGCTCAACATGCTGCGGGCGACGTTTGGGAAAGTGTCGGTGCAGGAGAGGGCGAGGGAGAGTGGCTTGCTCGGCGAGGGTCTCCTGACCCCGCCGCTCCCTGGACCGACAGGTCTCCTCGAATCCCGTGGATTCGCAGCCCTTTGAGACCTTCCGGTCAAGCGTTTCGGGGCGGTCGGAGACCTGCCCCGAGCT
>PEVN01000087.1 GCA_002779825.1 Armatimonadetes bacterium CG06_land_8_20_14_3_00_66_21
GTCGAACCAGCACACGCCCGGCGCGCTCTGCACGCGAAGCTGCAGCTCGAAGTGGTCGGTGCCTGCCTTCGACTGGATCACGAAGTCGAACGGCTTCCATTCCTCGCTGGCGGGCAGCGCCGTCTCCCAGGCGCCAAGGAAGCTGCCGTCCCGGCCGAGGAAGTACAGGCACGGGTGGCAGGCGCTCGTGGTGCTCCGGTACCAGCCGCTGACACGATAGGGATGGTCCGGGAGTGCGGTGCCGGCTGCGTAGCGCTGCTGCGCCATCCAGTAGTCGCCAGGCTCCGTCAGCTCCAGGCGAACGCAGCGCTTGCCGGAGCGCGGATTGTCGGTCACCCATGTCGCCGACCCGGCGCCGCGGCCTTCCATGCCGAGATGCCACTCCGCCGGCTGGTCCGCGCCCTCCTCGAAGCCGGGGTTGCGGATCATGTTGGTCGTTTGTGCAGCAGCGAGGGAGCCAAGTAACAGCGACAACGAAAGGGCGGCCGGTGTGACCATGCCAGATCCTCCTCGGGACGCGCGGGTACCCGCCACAACTTCGCCTTCGACGCAACGGCGTCCTTCCGTCCAGAAGCGCAAGCCTGTAGTCAGCGTGTATAATGCGGCAACCCTAAGAGATCGACAGAGGACCTCCATGTGCATTCGAGGCTTGACCATGTTCGCGTCAGTGATCGCAGTCGGCGGGCCGCTGCTCGCCCAGGGATTCAGGGACGACTTCGACAAACCGACGCTGGACGCTCGGTGGCAATGGCGCACGCCCGCCGCAGGGCCGACGTACTCGCTCACCGCGAACCCCGGCCACCTTCGCGTCACGGCGCCGCAGCGGCAGACCGGGTTCAACCACTGGGTCATGCCTCCGCGAGACGCGCCGTTGCTGCTCCATGAGGTGCCGGACTGCGACTTCACGTTCGAGGGGCGGGTGAAGCTGGTGGACTACGGCGAGGGCAGCAACTTCCACCTGGCGCTGGTGGCAGCGGAGTCGGAGGGCAGCGTCGTCGCGTGGGGGCCGTTCTACGCGCGGCAGCTCTGGCAGATGCAGGCGCCGCAGGTCTGGCTGGAGCGCACCGGATGGGGAAAGGAGATCGCCGCGGAGGGTGACGCCCGCGACGTCTGGCTGCGGCTCGATAAGACTGGCGGCGTCTACACCTTCGCCCTCAAGCGCGCGGCGGGGGCGGAGTGGCAGGTCGCCGGACATCGGCACACGTGGTTCGAGCCGAAGTTAGTCGGCTTCATGGCGAAGACGTTCGGCAACGGGCCGGCGGTGACGGTGGACCTCGACTATCTGGCGCTCGAGACGCGCCCCGCTGACGGGCGGCCGCTCGGAGCGCGCCTCCGGGTGGAGGCGACCAGCCCGGGCACGTCGGTAGACCGCAACCTGCTCGGCTACTTCATCGAGCATCTGGGGCGCTGCATCTACGACGGCGGCCTCTGGGCGGAGATGCTCCGCAACCGTAAGTTCGTCGGCAACGTGTCGGACGCCGACAACGCCGGCCCCGACGGAGCGCTGGAGCACTGGCGGCGGTTCGGGTCTGAAAACGGCGTGGAGCTTGCCCGGGACAACGTGACGTTCTACACCGGCAGCCAGTCGCAGCGGGGCACCAGCCGGGACGCGAAGGGCGAGCACGGCGTGGCGCAGGACGGTCTCGAACTGCGACCGATCGGGTACGTGGGGCGCGTGGTGCTGAGGCAGGTCGGCAGCGAAGCGCCCGTCCGGGTGAGCCTGCGGCGCGGCGATCGGGTCCTGGCTAAGCAGGTCCTGTCCGGCGTGGGCGGCGAGTGGCGGACGTTCCCGTTCGAGCTGTCCGTGTCGGCGGGCGGCCCGGCGACGTTTGCCCTCACCACCGACGCGGCGAGCGGCACGCTCTGGATCGGCTGCGCCTCGCTGATGCCCGCGGACAACGTGGACGGGATGCGCGCCGACCTGGTGGCCGCCATCCGCGAGCTGAAGCCGCCGATCATCCGCTGGCCGGGCGGGAACTTCGCCTCCGGCTACCACTGGCAGGACGGACTCGGTGACCGCGACCTCCGCCCGGCCCGGTTCGACCGGGCGTGGAGCGCCTGGGACACGAACGACTTCGGCACCCACGAGTTCCTCCGGTTCTGCGAGCTGGTCGGCTGCGAGCCATACGTCTGCCTGAACGCCGGTGAGGCGCTGGCGGAGGAAGCTGCCGCGTGGGTCGAGTACTGCAACGGCCCGGCGGATAGCCCACAGGGGAAGCGCCGGGCGGCAAACGGGTCGGCGCAGCCGTTCGCCGTGAAGTACTGGGGTCTCGGCAACGAACTGTATGGCTCGTGGCAGCTCGGCCACCTGACCCCGGCGAACTACGCCCGCAAGGCCACGGAGTTCGCGCAGGCGGTCCGGGCCGTCGATCCTACCGTCAAGCTGGTCGGCGTCGGCGTGGACGGCGCCGGCTGGAACGACTGGAACGCCACCGTCGCGAAGGGCGCAGGCAAGGCAATGGACTACCTGTCCGCCCACCTCTATCACGACGTGCCGCCGGAGGGCGACCCGCTGGTGAACTACCGACTGGCGATGGAGGCCCCGGAGCGCTTCGAGCGCGTGCTGGCGGAAACAGCGCGAATCGCCGCGAACGGACGCCGTTCGTCCGCCGAGAACGCGCCCGGCGGGAAGCCGTTGCCGCTCGCCGTCGACGAGTGGAACCTCGTCAACCGCGACGCCTGGAACGGCCAGCTCCTGCCCGAGGGGAAGCTGCGCGAGGGGCTCTTTGCCGCCCGTATGTTCAACGTCTTCCTCCGGCTCAGCGACCGCGTCCGCATGGCCAACATTGCCCTGCTCGTCAACGCCATGGGCGTGATCCAAACCGACCAGACCCAGGTCGCGCTGACGCCCGTGTACTGGGCCTTCCGCCTGTACGGCGAGCACCTCGGCGACCGCTGCGTCCCGGTCCACGTCGAGCCGGTCGAGCCGTGCCGACCCTCGCCGCTGGATGTCGCCGCCACCCTCTCCGCCGACGGGCGGACACTGTTCTTAGCGACCGTGAACTCGCACCCGACGCGCGCGGTCCGCGGCTCCCTCGACCTCGCCGGGTTCCAGCCTGCCGGGCCGGTTCGCGTCGCCCAGATGACGGGTCCCCACGTCCACGCCGCCAACGCCCTGGGGAAGCCGTCGGAGGTCGCGATCAGCGAGTCAGACCTGCCGCCCGGCGAGGCTCGCGACTTCGTGTTCCCCGCCCGGTCGGTGACGGTCCTGACGTTTGCCAAGGGGTGAACACCGCCCGCCAGGTGCGTCATCGCATCAGCGCATACGAGTTCATCGCGGCGTGGAGCACCGCAGCCGATAGCAGCGACCGCGTGCGGAAATAGACGTAGCCGTCAGGAAGCCGTTGGCCCCCTGTCCCCCCAGGCAGCGCACCACGGCGCCAATCCACGACAGGCCGGGGTCCTCGGACAGCGCGATCGGCACGTGCTAGAGGGCGAACAGCACCGACCCAGCCACGCCGGCCGTGGAAGCGTGTCGGAAGAGACACTCCCTCTTCGTCTGGAGCAGCGCCCGGTACCAGAACTCCTCCCGCACGCCCGCGAACAGGAGTTGGATCGGGAACCGGAACAGCAGCTCCAGCCGTGGCAGGGCGCCAGAGCAATCGTCTCCAGTAACCGGGCAGGAAGACTAACGCCTGCGGCGAACACTCCCCGCCGATGCTCGACCCCTTCAGACTCGCTGGCAGGCTCTTCCTGGCGACGTTTCGCATTGTGGCGCATACTGTCGTCGGCCTGATCCAGTGCGCCATCTACCTGAGTCACCGGCGACCGGACCAGATTGGCGACGCCTTCGGCGAGTGGGGCCGCGGCGTCACCGACGCCATTGCCGACATCTTCAAACGGTAGGAGGTAGCCAGAGCCATGCCCGAACTCAAGCGCAACCTCTGGGGGGAACCCGAGGAGGACAGCGGCATTCTTGGCGGCAGGTACGTTACCATCGACGGCAAGCGGTACGAAGTCATCCGCCGCTCCGGCGACAACCGGAAGCTGGTTGTGAAGGAGTGTGAAGGTCTCCTGGCCGGTGTCGGCCTCGGCGACGAGAAGGTCGTCGAGAAGAACTGGCTGGGGGAGTGGAAGGTGCGAGACAAAGGAATCTGGGACTGACTGAAGGCAAGGAGGACACACGCCATGGCATTGCGATTCGACGACTCCGAGGGGCGGCGGTTGCCCGTCTACCTGCTACTCGATTGCTCCGGCTCCATGTCCGGCTCGCCCATCGAGCAGGTGAACCAGGGGGTGTCGCTATTGGTGGGCGAGCTTCGGTCGAATCCACGGGCGCTCGAGACGGTTTGGCTGAGCATCATCACCTTCGACAGCGAGGCGCGGCAACTGATGCCCCTGACCGAGCTGAGCCAGTTCAACGCGCCAACGCTCCAGGCGGCCGGGACGACGGCCATGGGCAAGGCGCTGCAACTGCTCAACGACGCCGTTGAGCGCGAAGTGGTCGCCAACTCGCCGGACCGGAAGGGCGACTACAAGCCACTGGTCTTCCTGATGACCGATGGCGAGCCGACGGATACCTGGGAAGCCGCCGCGCAGGCTGTCAAGAAGCGCACCGAGAGGAAGCTGGCGAACATCATTGCGGTCGGGTGTGGCGACGACGTCAACACGAGCACGCTCAAGCAGATCACCGAGATCGTTCTGCTGATGCGAGACGTCACTCCCCAAGCTATGCAGGCATTCTTCAAATGGGTGTCCGATTCCGTTCAGCTTGCCAGCGACAAAGCGGATGCCGGGGCGCCCGACGGCGCGGGCGTGCAGCTCGGAGCGCCCCCGCCGGGCATTGAGATCGTGATGTGATGGGCGAGGAACGGAACCCTCCAGTGACGCAGCCGGAGCCCGCGTCACAACCGGAAGAGCCGGTGCGCAATGCGGAAGGCGTCTCGACGCTCTGGCGCACGCTCGAACCCGAGGACGCCACCGACCCGGTGCCGCACGAAGAATGCCTACGGGTCACCGGCAGCGCTGGCTGGGCGCTGGTCGGCGCCAGTCTGCGGGGCAAGGCTCACGCGCATGACGGGACCTATCGCGAGGACTCGTTCCACTTGACCAGTGTCAACGGTTGGCACGTCGTGGCTGTAGCAGACGGGCTCGGCTCCTGCGCCCGGTCGAGGGTTGGTGCAGCCGTGGCCACGAGGAGCGCAGTTGCAGCAGTAGCCGGAATCCTCAACGCCGAGAACGGCCGCGCTTGGGAGGGCGAGGGTCCTCCCGAGCCGAGTGGAGGCGGCTCAGCAGGAGCTTCGCCCTCCCCTCTCCGCCGTGCGAACGGGGAGGGTGAGGCTGCGCGCCCATCCGGGCGCGACGCCGAACCGGTTGCCCGCGCCGCGTTGCAGGCAGGCTTAGAGCAGGCGCTTGTCGAGTTGACCGCCGAGGCGGAACGTCGCGGCCTGGCGCCGCGCGACCTTGCCACTACGCTTCTGCTCCTTCTTCACCGCGTGGACAGGGGCTCGGACCTTGTAGCCACCGCTCAGGTTGGGGATGGTCTCCTCGCCGCGTGGCAGGCGGATGGTTCGGTGCGGACCTTGGCGGAAGCCGCACAGGGCGAGTACGGTGCGCAGGTCGTGCCGCTGACCCAGAACGGCGCAGCGGAGCGGGCTGTCACTCAAGCGCAGATCCGCCGCATGGAGCCGCCCCCACGGATGCTGTTAGCGATGACCGACGGCGTTGCGGACGACTTCTTCCCGCCGGAGCAAAATCTGCCCAAGCTCCTTGAGCATCTCGACCGCGTGGCACTGCGGCAGGATGCGGACACCGCGCTTCTGGACCTGCTGCGTTACGAGAAGCGAGGTTCCTTTGATGACCGCACGCTGGTCATGCTGTTCCCGGGGGAGGGTGAGGCTCCCGCCGAACCGATTGCGGCAGGTGCGGCTCAGCGGGAGCTTTCCCCTCCCGTTCTGGCGTCGGCCGCGGGGGAGGGCGAGGCTCCCGCCGAACCGATTGCGGCAGGTGCGGCTCAGCGGGAGCTTCGCCCTCCCTTTCCGGCGTCAGCCGCGGGGGAGGGTGAGGCTCCTGCCGAACCGATTGCGGCAGGGGCGGCTCAGCAGGAGCTTCGCCCTCCCGAGGCGCCGTGCGTACCGCGGGAGGGCGAGGGTCCTCCCGAGCCGAGTACGGTGGAGGCGGCTCAGCAGGAGCTTCGCCCTCCCGGTTTCCACCTGGGGGCGCAGCCATGATGGTCACGTTGCAGGACGGCACGCGGGAAACCTGCCACGACAAGCCGTTGGCGTCGGGCGGCGAAGGGCAGGTGTACCTCACCACCAGCGGCACCCACGTGGTCAAGCTCTACGCGAATCCGCAAAACTGGCGAGGGCAGACTGTGGGGCACATCATCGAGAAAGGGAAGGGCGTCTGTGCCGACACGACTTGGCGACAGCTCTTCTGCTGGCCCGATGGCATCGTCACCTCGCCTTGTCTGGGTGTGCGGATGCCCTGCGCCGACCGGGAACTGGTCAAGCTGGGCTACTTCCTGTCCCCCAAGACACTGAAGCTCATCCGCGCCGGAAGACACCCGGCCGTGCAGCCGGAGGTCCTGGGCACGTGGGCTGGCCGGTTGGGGATCGCCATCAAGATGGCCCGCGCTGCCGGGCGATTGCACATGTCGGGTCTCTGCCACGCCGACCTGTCGGAGAACAACTTCATCGTCGACCCGCGCAGCGGCCGCGTCGCATTGATCGACCTCGATGGGCTTGTGGAGGAAGGCCGGTTGCCGGCCACCGTCTACGGAACGCCGCGGTTCCAGGCCCCGGAGCTGGTCATGCGGCAGGCCACGCCCACCTGCAACACCGACCGCCACGCCCTGTCGGTGCTCATCTATCAGACGCTGTTCTATGGACAGCACCCGCTGCTGCGGCGCGGCACCAAGCGCCGGCGCGACATCCCGCCCAGCGTCGGCGAGGAAGAAGAGCGACTGGAGCTTGGCTCTCGCGCTCTGTTCATCGAGCATCCGACCAACGCTGCCAATCGACCGGAGGGGCCGTTCCTGTCGTGCGACGTGCTGGGGCCGCTGGCGGCAAGTGTTGCCCGGCAGGCGTTCGTGGACGGGCTACACGACCCGGGGAAGCGACCCATGCCGGCTGCATGGGAGAAGGCGCTCGTGAGAACGGCGGACCGGCTGCTGACGTGCCCGAACGCACGCTGCGAAGGCAAGTACTTCCCGTTGCCGCAGACTGGGCAGGTCCGCTGCCCCTGGTGCGACGCGCTGCTTCGCCACCCAAGCCCCTTGCCCGTGCTGCACCTTCAGCAACCCGTGCGCGGACGCACAGGGCACTTCCAGTCCGACAACTACCTTCTTGTGGTTTGGCCCGACAAGACGCTTCACCCTTGGCACACCGACCCTACTAAGGCGCCCGGCCCGACTATTGACCCGACGCCCGTAGCGCGGTTTGCCTGCGAACCCTCCGGGAAGTGGTTCCTGTGCAATGAGCAGATCCAGGGCTTGCAGACACAACCCGGCCGGCAGCCATGCCGACCGGGCGACCGAGTGGAGCTGACGGACGGCCTCCGCCTATTGCTCGGGCCGGCAGACAGCGCTCGTGCGGCGGTGGTGCAGTTTGTACACCTACAGGGAGGGTGAGGCTCCTGCCGAACCGATGCCGTCGTGGCCGGCTCAGCAAGAGCTTCGCCCTCCCGTATGCACGTCGTCCGGTAGGGAGGGTGAGGCTCTCGCCGAACCGGTGCCGTTGTGCGCGGCTCAGCAGGAGCTTCGCCCTCCCCTGCGCACGTCGCCCCGCGGGGAGGGTGAGGCTCCTGCCGAACCGGACATTGCCAGGAGAACGGACATGCCCAAGGACGCGAACCACCACGACCAAACCGCCGGCCAGTCGTCCGAGGCAGCCGAGCGACTTCCGCAGCGCAAGCATCCGGCTCACGGGGTTTTCCCGGAGGGCGACAAGCCCGTCATCGTGCTTGTGACGGTGTGCACGAACGAGCGTAAGCCCTGGCTTGTCAGCGTAGACGTGCATGAGTTGCTTAGCTCGGTTTGGGCGGACGCCTCTGCTTGGTTGGTTGGGCGCTACATCGTCATGCCGGATCATGTCCATCAGTTTGCCTCTCCAGGCGCCATCGACCTGTCATTGGACAACTGGGTACGCTACTGGAAGTCGCAGTTCACGAAGCGCTTTGCCAGACCGGAGTGCCGGTGGCAGACAGATCACTGGGATACGCGCTTGCGATCCCGGGAGAGCTATGAGGCGAGGTGGGAGTACGTGCGGGGCAACCCGGTTCGTCATGGTTTGGCCGAACGAGCCGAGGAGTGGCCATTCCAGGGGGAGGTCCACGTGCTGCCGTGGTGGTAGGTGGGAGGGCGAGGGTCCTCCCGAGCCAAGAACGGTACAACCGGCTCAGCGGGAGCTTCGCCCTCCCACCTACCCGCAGCCGTCACGTCGCGAAAGGAGAACAGCCATAGACTGGTCCTTCCTGAACACCCTCGCCTTGCCCTTGCCGGACGCCGTCGCTCAGGCGCTGACGGAGGAAGTCGAGCTGCTGATGGAATCGGCGGAGGAAGGCGTCGCGCCGGCGCCGGCGTCGAGGTTGGTCGCCGCTTCGCTGCGGGCTGCCGGGTTGACGGAGGCGCAGGCTGCCGGGTGCGCGGCGCTGCTGGTCGACGCGTGCTTCCGTGGCAACGCCGACTTGGTGGACGACGTGTTTGCCGCCCTCCGCGACACGGTTGCCGAGGGCGCCACCAGCCTCGGTTCCAGCGACCTGCGGTACCTCGCCGCCCGGTTCGCGAAACTCGCCGGAGTTAGCCGCGAGCAGGCGAAGGTGGCCATAGCCGTCCTTGCAGCGTCCGTCGGGGTCGGGCTGACGGATAGCGCCGTCGCGACTACGCTCTTGTCTTCTCCCGCTTCGATGCCGCCCGCGCCGACATGGGAGGGTGAGGCTCCTGCCGAACCGATTGCGACAGGTGCGGCTCAGCGGGAGCTTCGCCCTCCCGTTCCGGACTCAGTCGCGGGGGAGGGTGAGGCTCCTGCCGAACCGATTGCGGCAGGTGTGGCTCAGCAGGAGCTTCGCC
>PEVN01000404.1 GCA_002779825.1 Armatimonadetes bacterium CG06_land_8_20_14_3_00_66_21
ACGCCTGCCGCGCCTGCTGCCTCCCCGCTCGCCTCGTCGGCGTCGCCGCGTGGACCGGCAAGCGCGGCAACCACACCTGGGTCGAGGTCTGGGACAACGGCTGGCACTTCCTCGGCGCCTCCGAATCCGAGAAGCTCGACGAAGGCTGGTTTGCCGCCGACGCCGCCAAGGCGAACACGCACGAGCCGCTGAACCAGCTCTACGCCAGCTCGTGGAAGCGGACAGCGGTTCACTTCCCACTGGTGTGGGACGTGGGGATTGACTGGGTCAGTGCGGTGGCGGTGACGGGGAGGTATGTCGCGGCCCGTTGAGGAGGAAGCGGGCATGGCGCCTTGCACGTTTGCTTCCCTCAGCCGCCGCTGGCGCACGCCGTCTTCGGTCAGGATGCCCAGTCGCTCCAACTCACCTTCAAACCCAACACCGCCACCGTCGGCAAGCACCTCGTCCCGAACTCCAGCTTCGAGGCGGTTGAGGACGGGCAGCCCAAGGGCTGGCGGTTCAGTCAGCGGAACACCGACGCAACGTTCGCGCTTGCCCCCGACGCGCGGTCGGGGGAGCGGGCGGTGCGGTTCACCAACGGGACGCCATTCACGCCGCACGTGTACGGTCAACTCGTGTTGGCCGAGCCACTATCGCTGGAGCCGGGCAATCCGTACACGCTGAGCTGCTACGTCCGCAGCGCTAACCCCGGTCCCGCGTGGATCGGCGGAGGGGACGGGTGGTGGGTGCGGCTTGGACTGAAGGGCACCGACGGCAAGTAACAGCGACTCACAACGACGTTCGTCGCCCGCGACGGCGATGTCCGGTTCCCGCTGATGATCAACATGGACGGACCGACCGCAGGCTTTGCGGTGGACGACGTGAAGCTGGAAGCGGGCGACAAGCCGACGCCGTTTCTCGACATTGCCCGGGAGGGGCTGACGGTGGAGCTTCTCGGCGAAGTGCCGGAGGTGATTGCCTCCAAGACCGATGCCGGGTCGTTCCGGAGTTTCCTGTATGCCTCCGAGGCGGCGGCCGGCGCGAGGTTGTCGGCCGCAGTTACGGGAGACGGAGACACCAAGCTCGCAGCCCAGACTGTGCGCGTCGACCTACCCAAGGGGCTCCACGAGGTGCGACTGGCGTGGGAAGTGCGCGGGCTGGCGCACCAACCGTGTCGGTTGTCGTTGGCAGTCGCGGGGGAGAAGGGCATCCTCGCCGAGCAGGTTGGCGACTTCGAGCTGTACACGCTGAGCAGCTACAACCAGGCAAAGGCTGGGGCACTGCGGGCGCAAGAGCGACTATCGCAGAGCGTCGAGAAAGCGCAGCGGCAGGGCAAGCGCGTTCCCTACGGGCTGTCGGCCCGCGCCGTGCTACAGCGGTTTGTGGACCTGGCTGAGAAGAAGCTGGCGGCCGACGTCCTTCCCGAAGCGGTGACCGATCTGGAGTTCCTGGCGAAGCTCGGCGAACAGGCCGCAGAGAACACCGACGCGGTGATCGCCGGCACGGCAGCCGATCGGCTCATCCCCGAACCACGCCTCGATCAGGCGACCATCCGGGCCGGCAACTTCTGGGTCGGAGACGAACCCGTCATGATCGTCGGCGGCATGGGCTACAACGAGATCAAGGCCGCCTTGCCGACGATGCGCGACTTCGGCTTCAACACCGTTGGCGACGACTACGACAACGGCTACTCATGCCTGCAGATGATGACGGCACCGGGCGAGCACGACGGGACAGCCGTGCCGAAGCTGCGCGCAAGTTGGGAGGAGCTACGCCTGGGAGCCGGGACGCCAACTACGTGCGGCTCTACCGCGAGTACGTGGGACGCAAGTTCGGGACGGCCCAACAGGCCAATGAGCGCGGGGGGACGAAGCACGAGAGCTTCGACGTGGTGAGCGTGCCCGAGCGCGACTCGCCGGAGCACTTTGACTGGCTGACATTCCACCAGGACCAAGTTGCGGGCTGGTTCGAGTGGCTCGCGGGGCAGGTGCGGCAGCACGATACGAAGTCGGTGCTGTCCAATAAGCCGAGGGCCTGGACGCTGCTGCAACCCGAGCGCGGCATCGACTGGGAGCGGGAGGCGGAGCTGTGGGACGGGCCCGGCTGCGACGCCGGCCGCAGCCCGCACGACGCGACCGACTCCTTCGGCTGGCGCGAGGCCGCCATGTGCTTCGACTTCCAGAAGTCAGTTGCGCCCGACAAGCCATTGGGCGACTTCGAGTACCACTACGTCCACGAGCCCACTGAAGACGAAGCCTACGTCCGCGCCACCTACTGGCACAGCTACCTGCACGGCCTACGTTGGAGCAACTTCTGGGTGTGGGCGACGGGGCAGTTGGGGCCGGGTGAAGCCGGCGCCGGCATGACCCACACCGCCTGGAGTCAACCCCGCGTCGCCTGGGGCACTGCAAGCGCCGCGCTCGACCTGCGACGGCTGGCCAAGTACGTGGCCGCATTCCCCGGCAAGCCCGAAGTGGCGCTCTACTTCTGCCGTGCCTCTTTCTATCGGGACAACTCAATCTACCCCGGCACGCTGGCGGCCGCCTACGAAGCCGCCAACGGTCTCGATGCGCCCGTCGGCTTCATCACCGACAAGATGATCCGCGAAGGCAAGCTCGCCGGACTCAAGCTGCTGGTCATCCCGGCGGCGAAGTACGTCGAGACAGACGTGCTGACGAAGATCGGTGCGTACGTCCAAGGCGGCGGCAGACTGCTGCTGATCGGCGACTGCCTGCAGGTCGATGAGTACGGCCGAGACCACGCGGCGGGGCTGCTGCCCGCAGGCGCTCAGGTCACCCAGCTCGACCGAGGCACGGCGACGGAGCTGGTCGCCGGAATCGACGAAGCCGAGACCGTGGCCGGCGTCGCCAGGCCCGTACGGTGCCTCCGGCCGGATGGCAAGCCCGCTTGGCCCGTCGAGTGTCGCGCAGTCACCGTCGAAGGGCAGACTGTCGTGTCGCTGGTGGGGCTGAACAAGGAAGCGATGGAGGTTCGGCTCGTGGTGCAGCCTGCGGTGCAGCAGTGGACCGACCTGCTCACCGACGAAGCTGGCGCAAACGGTTCGTTCACCATGCGGCCACTCTCGGTACGGCTGCTTCGAGTCAAGTAGGCGCCGAACCGCGCGCCGTACGCCCCGTCACTGGGCACGTCGTGTGGTGCCGTGGCATCCCCCCCGGAGATCGCCCAAGGGGAAGAACACCGCCATGTCGTCTGCAGCCATCGCCACCGTTACCCAGATGATGGAGACACTGCCTGAGGAGACACAGACGCGAGTTGTCCAGCAACTTCGCGAGTTCATCTTGGACTTGCAGGATGAACGGCAGTGGGACATTTCCTTCCAGAGAACGCAAGGGGCACTCGTGGCCGCGGCCCGCCGCGCCAAGCAGGGCATGGCCGCAGGACTCGCACAACCACTCGAACCTGACCTGCTATGAAATCCCTGCTAATCCTGCTGACCACCATCGGCCACGTCTACGCCGACTACCCCTCCCCCCAGTCGGCCGGCTTCCATCACTGTGCCCTGATCTACAACCGCGACCAGCGGCCGGCAGCCGACCTGCTGCCGTATGTGGCGGAGATTCGCGAAGGCAAGCCGGTCGCGTGGCTGTTCGACTCGTTCCTGTTCCTCATGTACTCGGTGCCGTCAGGCCGGAGCCCGATGGCAGGCGACACACAGCGCGAGGACTGGCGGTACCACCTCGACACATGGTTCGCACCGGGACGCGATCTAGCTGCGCTCGATGAGGCGATCAGCGCGGCAGCGGTCTCTTTCGGCCCGCTGCCGGCCAAACGGCAGGTGGTGCTCTCCATCCCGCGGCCCAGCCGGGCGGTCACAGACTTCGGCGATGTCGACGGCGACGGCGCGTCGGAGGACCTGTCGACGGCGGCAGGTCTGCGTACCGTGCTTGGGTGGTACGTGACCGAAGGGAAGCAGCGGTTCGACGCAGCCGGCTACAAGCACCTGTCGCTGTGGGGCTTCTACTGGATGCAGGAGACCATTCCGCCCGGCGACGAGCCGCTAACGCGCACAGCGGCGGAGGCGGTGCACGCTGCCGGCTTGCGGCTCTCGTGGATTCCGTGGTACCGCGCCACTGGCTGGAATCGCTGGCGCGAGTGCGGTCTCGATGTCGCGATCATGCAGCCAAACTACGCGTTCTTCTCCGTTCATCGGGGCAGCCTGCGGCGTAACCGCCTCTCGGTCAACGCCCACCTTGCCCGAGAGCGCGGCATGGGAGTGGAGATCGAACTGCCGATGCTCTGCAACGACCCGCAGACGCGAGGCTACTGCCTCCGCTACCTTGCCGACGGCGCGCCGCAGCGCTATGGCTACCAAGCCGGCGCGACGGCGTACTACTTGGGCGTCGATAACCTGGAACGGCTGTGTCACTCCGAACTCGACTGGCAGCGCGGACTCTACACGGCCCTGGCAGCGTATGTCCGCGGGGAGGCGGTGACCGACCCGGATCCGCCTCCGGTCTGGCGTAGCGACGGTCAACTTGCGCCGGCGCTTGGCGACGGCGACCTCTCCACTGGCCGGCCGGTGAGCGAGGCGGAAGCAACATTGGCGAAGCCGACTCAGGTAACCGCCATCGACGTCTTCCTTAACGAGCCAGCTCCACAGGCGAGCTGGCGGGGAGTGGTGACTGTCGAAGTGCGCCAAGACGGCACGGACGCATGGCTACCGGGCGGCTGGGCGCTCCGCACCGGCCGTAGCACTGGGGACGATCGCTGGCAGGTCGTGACGGCGCCGGTCAACCGGCTCGCGCGCCCGGTGCGGGTGCGGCTGACGACAGCCACCGGCACGCCACCGCCCTCGGTCGCCGAGATCGGCCTCGATGCCTCGATCCCCTTTGCGCCGCCCACCAGCCACCTCGCCTGCGGCCTGCCCTGCACCCTCTCGCCCGCCTCCCCGGCCAAGTACGGCGACAGCGGTCGGGAGTTGACGGACGGGGTCATCCCGGAGACCGGATTCCCCGCGGGGCAGACGGTGGGCTGGTATGGGCAGGAGGTGGCAATTGTGTTCGATCTCGGGCGCGTGGCGGAGGTGGACAGCGTGGAGCTGTTCGTCGAGGGGGGCGGGTACGCAGCCATCAATTGGCCGACGGGTGCCGCGCTGCTCACGGCCACCGAGGGACCGTTGCCCACGCGGACCGCAGGCACGGGCGCGCCCCCGGCCGGGTTTGCCTGGACTGCCGCACCGCCAGTCGTGCTCGACCGCCAACGCTCGCCCGAGTGGGCAGACGGCCACCTCGTATTTGCGCCCCGCACCAAGCTCAAGGCCCGCTACGCCAACCTGCTGCTGAAGGCCGAGAGCTGGCTGATGGTCTCCGAGGTCCGCATTCTGTCCGACGGAGCAAACCTGGCCCCCGCTGCCCGATACGCCCTCCGGCCGGCACCAACGCCCGACGCTGACGGCGGCTATCCCGACGACGGGATGCGGCTGACGGATGGCGCTATCGCCACGACGTTCGACCCGAAGGCCCTCACCGGCTGGACCGACGACGAGCCGCGTACACTCACCGTCGACTTTGGGCAGGAAGCCTCCGTCCGCCGCGTCGTGACGTGGACGCTCGCGGGAGGGCTGTACGGCATCTACGCGCCGGCATCGGTCCTGGTCGAGCTGTCGGCAGACGGGGTGACCTGGCAGCAGGCTGGCAGCGTTGCGCGCCCCGCCGATCTCACCGAAGACGGCGCGCTCAAGGCGCTGCCGTTGGAGGTTGCTTCCGCTGCTCCGCGCCTTGCCCGCATGGTCCGAGTCACCGTGCGCGGCGGCCGCGGCTGGACGATGCTGAGCGAGGTTGAGGTTGAGTAGAGGCGGGCTGGTTGACCCCCGAGAGGGCGCCGCCAAGAGGGCCGGCTTCTTCCATCACACGGGGCGAAGGAGTGAGGAGTCGTGGGGAGGACCCTCAAGGAGAGGGAGGGGAAGCCAGCGAACGCCGTGTTCGACTCGGGGGCGACGCACACCTCACCAATCGATCAGGACCCTCTGACCACCTCCAGGAAGCCGGCGCCTTGCTCCGCGTCGATCCGGAGCCCGAACTCGGTGAGGATTCCCTGGTACCCGAGCAGGACAGGCACTTCGTCGGTGTACGCCAAGTAGGAGAGGATCGGGAGGGCGAGGCGGTCGCCGGTTTCTGCCGTCAGCAGGCAGGTGACGTCACCGACTTGGACGGGCAACTCACCCTCGGGACTGCGGACGATGCCGCGGATGGTCGTCTGCCCGCGAACACTCCCGGCACAGAGCTCCCAGAGCTGCCGGGGGAGAAGGGAGAAAGGGGCGCCCGGATCAAGGCTGGCTGTCCATGTTGGTGTTGGGCGACCGTCCGGCATGGCAAACGCGACGCCGAGATTCACTCGCATGATGGACGTATTCCCCCCCACGCCAGCCATGCGCGGATTGGGCAAACTGCGGACCGTGAGCGGGACCCTAATAGACATAGGCGCCGCCCTCGACGAAGTGGATGACCGGTCGAGAGTCGGCGCCCTTCACCTGTCTGGCGAGCCGGCTTGCCTCCTCCCCACCGGCTGCAGTCGCCGCCACTTCTTCGTTGCAGACAGCTACCCACTTGTCGGGATAGCGCACGGTGAGATCCGGAAGGTGATCCATCAGCCACCGGAAGTCACGCTGCTCTTGTTCCGTGACTCGTGGTTCGTGCAGTACGGTGATGCTCATGTCGGTGTCTCCGTTCCCTGCTTGCGGGCATGTGCTCTCAAGGCGCCGCCGTCCGCACGGGCAACGACACGAGGGCATTCTATCAGGGCACGGTGGTGGCGGCAACCAGCGTCGCAGCGGTCTTGTAGTGGCGCGAGGGCTGGTCCAGCCGATGCTGAAGGACGAGTGGGCGACGGCGACACGATAGCGATCGGCTGTCAGCGGTCAGCCGTCAGCCACGAGAAGCTGGAGTGGCCGGACGCCTCTCGGCATTGACATTGGCGCCACTGCGGGACAACACCGGTAGGAACGCGGCAACGGCTGGCGAACAGGGCGCTAACACGAACCGTCTCGGGAGTCACCTCGCACATGCCAGCTCCACGGAAACCGAACATCGTTCTCGTCTTCAGCGACCAGCACCGCGGCCAGGACCTCGGTGTCGCCGGGAACGCGCAAGTCCAGACCCCCAACCTCGACCGGTTGGCTGCCGAAGGGCTGTACCTGCCGAACACCTTCTCTAACTGCCCGGTATGCTGCCCCGCTCGCGCGGTGCTGTTGACGGGCAAGTACCCGCACCGGGCCGGGTTGCGGATCAACGACCAGCGGATCCCGATCGAGCAGGCGAGTTTGGCCACGGAGCTGAATGCCCTTGGGTACGTCACCGGCTTCGTCGGCAAGTGGCATCTGGACGGGGCGATTCGCGAGCCGGGCTTCGTGCCCAGAGAGCGACGCCTGGGCTTCCAGTGGTGGGCGGCCAACGAGTGTCGGCATGCCTACTTCGACACTTGGTACTTCCGAGACGACCCCGAGCCGATCCCTATGGGGCAGTATGAGACCCTCGAGTGGACCGACGCGGCCCTGGAGTTCATCCGCGGTCACAAGGTCTCGCCGTTCTGCCTGTTGGTCGGGTACGGCCCACCGCACGACCCTTACGTCGCGCCGCCCGAGTACATGGAGCGGTACCCATCTGAGGAGGTCAAGCTCCGCCCGAACTTCGTCCACGGAACGCAGATGGGGCCGGGCGGCCGCGAGGTCACCGCAGCCAACATTTCCGGGTACTACGCCGCCATCACCTGCATTGACGACCAAGTCGGCCGGATCATGCGGGCGCTGGACGAGGAAGGCATTGCAGACGACACGCTGTTCATCTTCACCTCCGACCATGGCGACATGCTCGGCTCCAACGGCTACATCCTGAAGCGCAAGCCGCACGAGGAGTCGATCCGGGTCCCGGGTATCTTCCGTTGGCCGAACGCGATCCGGCCGGGACGGACGAAAGACGCGATCTTCTCCTGGGTCGACCTGATGCCGACACTCCTGTCGCTGTCCGGCGCACCGGTTCCTGCGGGCGTTCAGGGGCAGGACCTGTCCAGTGTGCTGCTCGACCCCGCCGACGATGGGCCTGAGTCTGCCTACCTGACCATCTACATGCCCTACCCCACCAAGGTCGAGGGCGGCTGGCGTGGCGTGCGGACCAAGCGCAATACGTATGCGCGCTACGAAGACCGGCCGTGGGTGTTGTTCGACAACCAGGACGACCCGTACCAGAGGACGAACCTGGTCGAGGACGTCGCTGCCGTCAACCTGCGCGATGAACTGGAGGCGCTCACGCGGGACTGGATGGAGAAGACCGGGGACTCGTGGGACTACAACGTGCCGAAGACGACCACGCTGCACCTGAACCCGGCCGAGGAACACGCGGCGATGATCGCTGCGGCGTACCGGGAGTGCGGGCGGCGAATGCCGTGATCGGTGTACCAACCGCACCCATACTACTGTGTGCGGTTGGCGGGCTGGTCAGTGCGTGGGGAGCGGCGGTCTACACGGGCTTGCCCAACGCCTCAACGTCTTCCCGCATCCGGGCAAGCTCGTCGGGGGCGAGATGAATCCCGCCGCCTCCGGCGTTCTCACGGACGTGGTCGGGTTTGCGGGCGCCGCAGAGGGCGAAGGTGAGCCCGGGCTGCGCGACGGTCCAGGCGATGACCAACTGAGAGAGCGTGCAGTGGTGGGCTTCGGTCAAGTCCGCCCAACCGGCCAAGAGGTCGAGCACGCGCTGGCGGTTCGCCGGTTTGAACCACGGGATGCCGTTGCGCACCTCCCCCTCGGAGAGCTGGCGATCCATCCCGATTTTGCCGGTGAGCAATCCCTGCTCCAGCGGCGTGTAGGCGCAAATGCTGATCCCGTGCTCCTGGCAATAGGGCAAGACTTCCGCCTCGATGGTTCGGTCGAGCATGCTGTAACGCGGCTGGTTGGCGTCCAACACGCCGGCGGCGCGGTACTCGTCCATCTGCGTGAGGCTGACGTTGGAGGCGCCGATGGCGCGGATCTTGCCCTGCTGCTTCAGGTCCATCAGGCATTCCATGGTGACCGCAATGGGTGTCGGGTCGGGCTCGACAGCCGGCCAGTGGGTGAAGTAGAGGTCGATCCTGTCAGTGTCCAGCCGCTGGAGGCTCAGCTCGACTTCCTCGCAGATGGTCTCGGGCCGCAGGCACCGCTTCACCTTGCGTCCGGCCGCCTCGAAGAACGGCGCGCCGCGGTCATCCTGCCACCAGACACCGCACTTGGTGGAGAGCACTACGTCGTCGCGTCGCCCTTTGACGGCGCGGCCCACGACCTCCTCGC
>PEVN01000218.1 GCA_002779825.1 Armatimonadetes bacterium CG06_land_8_20_14_3_00_66_21
TCAAGACGCGTCGGCAAGCGCCGCTTGCGGCGGCGGCCGCCGTCTTGTAGAATACGACGCCAACGGGTCTCGGCGCCGGCCGAGCTCAACGACAGGACCTGTCTGCACCAGTTTGATACAAAATCGGTTCCTGAAAGCTCTGCTCTGCCTCTTGGCGCTGCTCGCAGTCGGCACGTATGTCGTGGTGCGGGAAGCGCTGGAGATCCCCGAGGACTACTCGCCGCCAGCGCCGCCTTCCCGCCAAGAGGCCGAGCAGGCTGAGCAGGCGGTAGAGGACTTCACCCACGTTCTCCGCGACCGCTCCAGTCGGCCCTTTGGCACGCGACAGCCATTCACCCGTAGCTTGACCGAGACTGAGATCAACGACTACCTGGCAAGCCACCCGGAAATGCTGTCAGCCGGACCGCCCGTCGAGGGGCTCAAGGTAGACCTGCTGCCCGGTCAGGTACGCCTCGCGGGGGTAGTGCTGTACGCAGGGCGCAAGCTGCATCTGAGGGCAACCGGCACGGTATCAATCCCGGACGGCCGGACGCCGCAGTTCGCGCCGTCGGAGATCAAGAGCGGGAAGTTGCCCCTGGCGGGACCGGTGCGGGAGAAGCTGTGCCAGAAGCTGGAGGGAACCCTCTCAGCCGCCCGCCTTCCCGACAATGTGCATGTCCGGAGCCTTGAAATCACCGACGATTCCGTGCTAATCTACGGCGATCGCTACTGACGCCAATGGAACCCGCATTGACACAGAAACTGATAGCCTTCTTCTATGGGAACCGCTTCACCATGGACACGGCCGAGGGGCTGTCACAGTGGATTGGCGGCTGCCCCGACGAGGTCACCTCCGCCGCAGATGCGCTGGTGGGCGCGGGGATCCTTGCCAGACGAGGATGCGCAGAACGCACCGTCTACACGCTGGCGAAGGGCGCAAGCCTCTCCGGGCAGACGTGCGGGCTTCTCGGTCGGTGAGCTCGGCACCGTCCCACTGACAACGAGCAGACGCAGAGCAAAGCCAAACCATCAAGTAGTGCCGCGGCCCCTCGCGCCGCCGGCAAGGAGGACTACGGTTGATCGAGTTAGCTCCTACAGGGACCCCAGGACTGGACCATATCTTCCACGGCGGCATCGTGAAGGGCTCCGTCGCCTTGATTCAAGGCACACCCGGATCGGGGAAGACAACCCTTGGCTTGCAGTTCATTTACCACGGCGCGAAGTACTGCAACGAGCCCGGTCTCGTCATCACCTTCGAGCAACTGCCTCAGCAGATCTACCGCGACGCCGCGCAGATGGGCTTGGATCTCCAGAAGCTGGAGGAGGAGTCGAAGGTCCGCGTGATCTCGACGTCTCCCGAGGTGTTCCGCTCGGAGATGCAAGCCGCTGACGGCATGATCCAGGAGCAGGTGCAGGCGCTGGGCGTCAAGCGGCTGCTCGTAGACAGCATCTCGCACTTCCAGCGGTTGACGGATGACCGGGTGGAACTCCGAAACCTGGTCACCAGCCTGCTGAACGCCATCCGCCAGCAGGGCTGCACCACGTTCTTCACTCAGGAGATCGACCGGGAGGACACGCAGTTCGTCGCCCACGAGCAGTATATCGCCGACGCGGTTGTCCGAATGCACTTCGCCACCGTCAACGAGTTGGAGCGACGCCGGCTGATTGAGGTGCTGAAGTCGCGCGGGCAAGCGTTCGAGGCGGGCAAGCACTCCTGCGAGATCAAGGACAACGGGCTCTATATCTACCCTAGACCAAGGCCGGCCGCTCGCGCGGAGACCGATCCGCCGACTCCGGAAGCGGCTGCGGTGCGACAGCTTTTCGGCATCCACGGGCTCGACCGAATGATGGGCGGGGGGCTGCTCTCGGGCTTCAGCGCCCTCATCGCGGGCGACGCGGGCACCGGCAAGTCCTGCTTCGGGCGTTGCTTCCTGGCCGAGGGCATTCGCGGTGGCGAACGCGGGCTGCTGGTAGACCTGCGGGAAGGAGCGGCGAAGATCATCAACGCCTCCCGCTCCATCGGTCTCGATATCCGCCCCATGGTGGAGGCAAACCAGTTGTCGCTCATTCACGAGTCGCCGGTGCGCCTCGACCCGGATCGGCTGTTCTGGCGGCTGAAGGATCTGGTCGAACGAGAGGCGTTCGACCGCGTCGTGATCGACAGCCTGACCGACCTGGAGCCCGCCATCGCCGACCAAGACCGCTTCCGGGACTACGTGTACGCGCTGACCGACCTGTTCGGCGCCAAGGGGATCACCTCCATATTCATCCGCCAAACAGAGGAGACGCCGGCCGAGCGGGAGTTGGTGGAGTCCGACCTGTCCATGGTCTTCGACGCCATCATCGCCGTGCGGCTACGCCGGATCCAGGACCACATCCGGAAGACCCTCGCGATCCTGAAGTTGCGGGCCACTGAACACGACACGGGCGTCCGCCAGTTCAAGGTCACATCGGATGGAGTGCATGTAGACACCGGCTTCGAGGGAGGGACCCACTTCCTGCGCCAGCTCGCCAAAGCGTGACCGCCCGGCACGCCCCGGTTCGAGCTCGCGGGGGCGCCCCTACTCGATCAGATTCCGGTTTGCGAAGACGGCCACGATCACGAGTGCCGCCAGGATCAACGCTCCAAGACCAACTGCAAGTTCCATTCGAGAGGGTGCCGTCCGGGTGGGGATGTCGTTCGGGCGCACATTGCCCGACCCGTTGATGATGCCACATATCACCGGCTTTGTCACCCCGAGCCGGTGGAGTGCAAGCGGGGGTTGGCCGCCCGCCAGCCTCGCCGAAGGAGCCGCCACACCGATGCCCAGAGACGCCCGGCCCGACTGGGATACGTACTTCATGACCCTCGCCCGGCACGTTGCCCAACGCTCGAACTGCTGCCGCCGGCAAGTCGGCGCTGTCATTGTCCGAGAGAAGGCCCTCGTCTCGACCGGGTACAATGGTACCCCGTTCGGCGTGAAAAACTGCTTTGAGGGCGGGTGCGCAAGATGCAATTCAGACGCGCCTCCCGGGCAGTCCTATGACACGTGTATCTGCGTCCATGCCGAGGAGAACGCCATTGCCCTGGCTGCCAGACACGGGGCAGTCACCGACGGCGGCACGCTTTTCAGTACCTTGCGTCCCTGCTTCGGTTGCGCCAAGGAAATGGTCCAGGCAGGCATTCGTGAGGCGGTCTTCGAGATCGACATGGGGTACCCCCCGGCGCTCGAAATCGTCTACAAGGACCTCATCGCCCAGTCGGGGTTGGTGCTCCGGCAGTTCCGCGTCCCCAAGTAGGGGGCTCTGCGCGGTCAATCCTGCCTGTTCCTGGCCCTCGATCCAACCTCCTGAGCCGGGGAGGAAGTCCCGACAATGGAAGACACGCCAAGACAAGCGAAGGGCCGACTGCTCTGCGTCGACGATGATGGGGATATCCTGAAGGCACTGACCGCGCTCGCGCAGTCATTCGGGTACGCGGTCGATAGTGCACCCAGCGGTGCCGAGGCCCTCGAACTGGTGGCAGAGCACGACTACGACGTGGTGCTGACCGACCTCCGCATGCCCGGGATGGACGGCATGGAGTTGATGCAGCGCCTGCACGAGACCCAGGAACGGCTGATCGTCGTGATGTGCACTGGGTATGGGTCGGTGGAGGTCGCCGTCAAAGCGATCAAGGCGGGTGCGTACGACTTCGTCATCAAGCCCTTCGACGTAGACCAACTGGAGATCGTCTTGGGCCGCGCAGTGACGCACCGACGACTGACCGACCAGGTCAGCCAGCGGCAAGAGGAAGAACAGCGCTCACACCGGTTTGGGCGGCTCCTCGGCCGAAGCGAGCCGATGCGCCGGCTCTACGACCTGATCACCCGCCTCGCTCCCAGTAAGAGCCATGTGCTACTTACTGGCGAGAGCGGCACAGGCAAGGACTTGGTCGCTCGGGAGATCCACGCCCGGAGTCCGCGAGTCGAAAGGGCGTTTGTCCCCGTCTCCTGCGCTGCCATTCCGGACGACCTGTTGGAGTCAGAACTATTCGGTCATGCCAAAGGCGCCTTCACCGATGCCATCGCCGACCGGAAGGGGTTGTTCGAGCGGGCCTCCGGGGGGACGATTTTCCTCGACGAGATCACCGAGATGTCGACGCACCTGCAAGCGAAGCTGCTGCGGGCATTGCAGGACGGCGAGGTTCGCCGGATCGGGGCCGACGACCCGGTGATTGTGGATGCGCGCGTCATCGCTGCCTCCAACCGCAAGGTCGAGGAGGCCGTCAAGGCCGAGACCTTTCGGGAGGACCTCTACTACCGCCTGAACGTGATCCGGATCGAGATGCCACCGTTGCGCGAACGGTCGAGGGACATTCCGTTGCTGGCCAAGCACTTCGCCGAGAAGTACAGCGAGGAGCACGGCCGCCAGGTGCGGGACTTCTCCGTGGCCGCCATGCGCGCGCTCTACTCCTACGACTGGCCGGGGAATGTCCGGGAGTTGGAGAACGTCGTCGAGCGCGCCGTCGTGCTGAGTCGCGACGAGGTCGTCCGGTTGGAGGACCTGCCGATGCAGTTCCTGACCGTTGCCGCCTGGAGGGCG
Organism: Armatimonadetes bacterium CG06_land_8_20_14_3_00_66_21; assembly: GCA_002779825.1. GTDB lineage: Bacteria > Armatimonadota > Abditibacteriia > CG2-30-66-41 > CG2-30-66-41 > CG2-30-66-41. Next base: position 4,543 of record PEVN01000218.1, read on the forward strand.
GCGTCGAACGCTGCCGAAGAAGCCCCCACCGAAGAGGGCTATGTGCCGGCATCGCTGGCCGAAGTGGAGAGGCAGCACATCCAGCACGTGCTGCAATGGACCCACGAGGACAAGCAAGCCGCCGCCAAGTGCCTCGGCATCGGGCGAGCGACGCTCTACCGCAAGCTCGCCCAGATGGGTGGCTGACTTCCTGGCAGCACGCCCGCCACAAAGGTGACCCCATGTTTCCCGATCTGACCAGCCGCGCGTTCTGGTGGGCTTTTGGCATCAGCACGGCCAAGGTCATTGCCGTTGCGGTCCTGTTCGAGTTGCTGGCGCTTCTGGCCAACCAGCGCCTTAGCCGCGCTCTGGCGACGGCGCTGACGGCCGACGCCGGGCGCGACCCCGCTTGGCGCATGAAACGGCGGGAACGCCTGCGCCGAACGACGCGCGGGCTGGTGCGCGGCGTTCTGTACTCGGCGGGCCTGCTGGTGATCCTCGACGTGTTCCAGGCGCGGGTCGTGCCGGTCTACTTTGCGCTCGGTCTCGTGACACTGATTGGCGTAGCCGGTTGCTCGGGCGTCTTGCGAGACCTCGCCGCCGGGTACGCTCTGCTTTTGGAGGATGCCCTCGCCCCCGGCGACACCGTGGAATTGGAGGGGGTCCGCGGGGTCGTAGAAGCGGTGGACTGGCGCACAGTGCGCGTCCGCGCGCAGACGGGCGAGACGCACCTGTTCCGCAACCATCTGCTGCGCCACCTCGTGGTGGCCGTTCCGAGTGAACCGGCCAGCACCGCCCAAACGAAAGGTTTCTCCCGTTGAGCACTGCCCGCCCAGTACCCCCATGCACGCTCCGCGACACCGTCGACGCCGTGCTGTTCGACTTCGACGGCACTCTGGCCGAGTTGACGATCGACTTCGGTGAGATGCGCCAACGGGTGCAGGACCTGCTGGCGGACTTCGGCGTCCCTCTGTCCGCACTGTCGGCACGCTACGTGCTGGAGTTGGTCGACGAGGGGGCCGCTCACCTCGCCGCGAACGGCGGCGAAGGCAAGCGGTTTCACGACCGGGCACATGCAGCCATCGAGGCAGTCGAACTGACTGCCGCCTCGCGCGGCCGACTGGTGGCCGGCGCCCGGGAAGCACTGGAGCGGCTCGCGGAGGCGGGGGTGCCCTTCGCCATCGTCACCCGCAACTGCCGCCGAGCAGTGACCGCGCTCCTGGATCGAGAGAACTCCGCGTTCGCCCTGACCCGCGACGACGTCACTCACGTGAAGCCCGACCCGCGGCACCTGGACGAAGCGCTTGCCCGCCTGAACTGCACCGGGGAGCGGGCGCTGATGGTAGGCGATCACCCAATGGACATGACCACCGCTGGTGCCCTCGGAATGCGGGCAATCGGCGTGTTGACCGGCAACTCCACGGCTGCCTCCCTGTCCGAAGCCGGCGCGCTCTTGGTGCTTCCCAGCGTTGCTGACCTGCCTGCAGCGCTTGACAACGGGGGGCACGTTTTCTAAAATCCCTTCGCAACATCGTTGGCCCAGTTCCGTCGGCTCAAGCGGGTTGCCCGGTTGAGCCTTTCTTGTGCGCGATCGCGTCTCGCGACGCGCGACAACGTGCTCGAGGGAGCACGAGAATGTGCTCGTGGAAACACGAGGAAGCACGAGGAGGTTAGTTTCATGCCGGCATTGGTTGTGATTGGAGCGCAGTGGGGAGACGAAGGCAAAGGGCGCGTGGTGGATCTGCTGTCCGCAAAGGCGGACCTGGTTGTGCGCTACCAGGGCGGCGCGAACGCCGGGCACACCGTGATCGTCGGGGGCGAGAAGTTCATCCTGCATCTCATCCCGTCCGGGGTGATCCACCCCAACGCCACGTGCCTCATCGGCAATGGCGTCGTTTTGGATCCCAAGACGCTCTTCGACGAGATCGACGACTTGATCGCCCGCGGGCTGGACGTCCCCAACCGACTGCTGATCAGCGAACGGGCGCACCTCACGCTGCCCTACCACCTGATCATGGACAAGGCGCGCGAGGCGGGCACTCGCAGCATCGGCACAACGCAGCGCGGCATCGGCCCCACCTACACGGACAAGATTGCTCGCCTCGGCGTCCGCGTCGCCGACGTGCTGGACGAGGAGCTGCTCAGGGGCCGGGTCGCGCAGAACCTGGCCGACAAGGCGCCGGTGCTGAACCTGGTCCCCGAGGCGGACCGCCCCAAACTGGACGAGATCCTCGCGACGTTCCGAGTCTACGCCGAACGCCTCAAGCCCTACGTCGCCGATGTCTCCGCAGTGCTCAACGAGGCGCTCCGCAGCGGCAAGAACGTGCTGTTTGAGGGAGCTCAGGGAACGGGGCTGGACATCGACTTCGGCACCTACCCGTATGTCACGTCCTCGAACGCCAGCGCTGGCGGGGCTTGCACCGGCTCCGGCATCGGCCCGACGAAGATCGACCGGGTGATCGGCATCTCCAAGGCCTACCTGACCCGGGTCGGTCTCGGCCCCTTCCCCTCCAAGATGGAGCCGGAAGCCGAAGCGCTCGCGCGCCAGCGAGGGAACGAATACGGCGCCACCACCGGGCGTCCCCGCGACTGCGGCTGGTTCGACCTCCCCCTTATGAAGCACTCCGCCGAGATCAACGGGCTGGACGGTGTCGTCATCACGAAACTGGACGTGCTCGACGCCTTCGCCGAGATCAAGGTCTGTGTTGCCTACCAGTGTGGCGACACGCGCTACGACCGCCTGCCCGCCAGCCTCTCGCAGCTCGCCAAGTGCGAGCCGGTCTTCGAGACCATGCCCGGCTGGGAAGCCGACACCAGCGCTGCCCGGACGCTCGCCGACCTCCCCGGAAATGCCCGAAGGTACCTCGAGCGCCTCAACGCGCTGACCGGCGTCCCCCTCTCAGCCGTGTCCGTGGGCCCGAGCCGCGAGGAGATCATCCTGCTGGACGAGACGCTGCCGGCGTACGCGTTTTAGAGCAACGCGCAAAGAGGGATGCAAAGGACTGCAGGGACACCTGGGACTGTGCACCGAAGCCGCCTCTCCGGGCGTCGGGTACGGTGTTGCGTCCCGGCAGTCGTTGAGGTCCTTGCGGTCCTTGGATGTTTCCGCCCCCCCGCGTTCATGCTCCCTTCATGTTCAGCGGCTACACTTCTTCTTCAGCCGTTCACACAAGACCAAAGGAGTGGAGCGAGATGATCAAGTTGCAGTGGCGTAAGATCGCGGTTCTGGTGGTGGCCCTCCTGGGCTTGGTCCTGCTGGTGGCGCTGGCCCAGAAGGACGACAAGGACGGGGAGAACGAGAAGAGCGAGAAGGAGCGCGTCGTCACGCTTCAGGAGTTGCCGGCAGCCGTCCAAGCCACGATCAAGAAGGAAGCCGGCGATGCTGTCCTCAAGAAGATCATCGAAGAGACGGAGAACGGCAAAGTGATCTACGAGGCCGAGTGGAAGACCAAGGACGTGGAGGTCGAGATCGAAGTCGCCGCCGACGGCACAGTGCTGGAGCGCGAGACGGAGAAGCAGGTCAAACTCGACCAGGTGCCGGCTTGCGTCAAGGCCTCGATCCTCAAGGCGGCCGCCGGCAACGAGATCAAAGAGGTTGAGGTCAAGGCTAAGAACGGCAAGGTCGTCGCTTACGGCGCCGAGTGGCTCGCCAACGGCAAGGAAGTCGAAGCGAAGATCGCCCCGGACGGGAAGATCCTCAAGCAAGAAGTGGGCGATGACGACGAGAACGAGCAGGAGGGCGAGCACGAAGACGCCGATTAGTGGGGACTGTGTCGCGCAATTGGCCGGCTGACCCGACCGACGGACAGCCGCCTGCGGAATGACAGCCTGCAGCCTGTGACGCGAGCCGACGCGCGCTACCGACGGGGTGCCGTCGGCTCGCCGTCTTGAGTGGGAAGCGATGCGAGTTCTTCTGGTCGAAGACTATGAGCCGTTGCGCCGTTCCATGGCGCAACGGCTTCGGGAAGTTGGGTTCGCGGTGGACGGCGCAGCCGATGGCGACCAAGCTCTGCGCAGCGCGGGAGCCGTTGACTACGACGTGCTCGTGCTGGACCTCATGCTCCCGCGCGTGGACGGGCTCACCGTTCTGCGTCGGTTGCGTCGGGCGCAGCACCCCCCCCGAATCCTGATTCTCACCGCAAAGGACACCGTTGCCGATCGTGTCGCCGGCCTGGAAGCGGGCGCAGACGACTACCTGGTGAAGCCCTTCGCGTTCGAGGAGCTGCTGGCTCGTGTCAAGGCATTGGTGCGGCGACGGTATTCCGTGCAGTCCCCGACGATCCTGGTGGGCGACCTGGTGGTCGACACCAGCGCGCGTGGAGCCGCCCGTGCCGGGAACCCTCTCGATCTAATACTACAACCGTACTTAGCGCGAATGTGCTCGGCGAGGGTCTCCTGACCCCGCCGCTCCCCGGACCGACAGGTCTCCTCGAATCCCGTG
>PEVN01000418.1 GCA_002779825.1 Armatimonadetes bacterium CG06_land_8_20_14_3_00_66_21
ACCGGACCCTGGATCTTGCAGGCGGTCCCAACCCCGGGACCAGCGCAGATCCACGGGATGGTCCTGTCGCGCGGGTCCTTGGAGCCGTGCTTCCGGTCGTGCCCGCCGTGGTCCGCAGTCACAATGACCAGTGTGCGCCCGCGCAAGCCGTATCCGTCCAAGGCTTTCAGCACGGTGCCGAGGGCGGAGTCACAGTCACTGACGGACTTGAGCTGCTTCGGGGACATCCAGCCGTACTTGTGGCCCGTGCTGTCCGGGTCGGGGAGGTGGAGGAACATCAGCCCCGTCTGTTGCTGAGCCAGCCGCTTCACTGCCACCCGCGCAACGTCCTTCGCCCAGTAGCCGGGGTTGGAGAAGTAGTCGATAGTGCCCGGCTTCGCCAAGTGCTTGAACTTGGGCTTGCCAACAACCATGGCCGTGGGATAGCCGACCTGTTTCGCCAGCTCGAAGCACGTCGGTACCCGGAGCGGCCGGATCGTCCCCGTGTCCGAAGTGATTCCGTGGCGTGAGGGCTCCACCCCGGTGAGCATGGACGCATGCGAGACCAGGGTGATGCTCGGGAGCACCGTCTGCGCATTCCAGGTGTGCGCTCCCTCCTTCACGAGCAAGTCAAGGACCGGCGTGCTGGCCTTGGCGATGGCATCCGGCCGCAGCCCGTCGAAGCTGATGATGACCACCAAGCTGGCCACAGGCGCAGCCTGCAGCGGCACAGAGCAGCAGGACGCAAGGACAACAAAGGACCCCAGGGACGACAGAAACAGCCGGCGTGACCGGCGGAACGCAGAGCCTTGCATATTGAGGGTTCGCAGTTGAGAGCTGGCAGTTGAGCGTTGCGACTTGTTAGTTGGCCGTTCGCCCTTCAGCCCTCGATGTTCACTGTTCGCTGCTCGATGTTCGCCGCCCCGCTCACAGCCCCCCGATCCCCGAATCCACCGGCAGGTAGAGCTTGAACGCCAAATCGATCAGCGTCCGCAGCAGCCCCGCGCTGAATTCACCATACACCAACCCGACGAAGAATGGCAGGGCGCGCTGGTAGGCCCGCAACCCGCCGTAGCGCAGGATCAGCGTCTTCACGCTCCAGCTTGCGAACAGCGGCAGCCACAGCCGCTGGAGCGCAGTGCTGGTCGCGACAACGTAGCCGGCAGGATGCAGCGGCCACCACAGGAAGTTTGCCCTCAACACGACAAAGACCAGGGTGATTGCCGCGCCGGCAACGTAGGCGATCCCCATCGAGACATTGGGCGGCTGAGGGACGGCCAGCAGGTTCGCGCAGCGGGCCCAGGGATCGTTGCCGAACGCCCACCGCGCCGGGCCGGTGAACTTGGCGCTGCCCAGCCCGGTCGCGTAGGTGACGTGAAGCATCATCCAGAAAGCGCAGACAGTGCCCACCACCGTCGCGATGACGATCACCCAGGCGAAGCCGCGCAGCGACACGTTCGACTGCTGCGCCAACCGGAGCGTGTGGGTCTGGTGCTGGGCGGGGAACTGCCGGTGGGTTCGGTGGAGAAAGAACAGCAGCGCATTGGCCACGTGGTCGTGGGAAGTAAGCGCCTTCGTGCCGAACACGCGCCGCAGCAGATCGTCGCCGCCGCGCTGATACAGCTCGATGGTTGGCAGCCCAACCTCTGCCCGCAAGCGCGTCACCGTCAGGATGATGGCAAACAGCATGAGGGTGTATGCCACCGCCACCCACCACTGCATCTCCAGGATCAGCGCCAGGAAGCACACCATGAAGGTCAACCCGGCAACCAGCCCTGGCATTGCGACGCGGTAGGGGAGCGGCTCGCCTGAGTCGTATCCGTTGTCGCCGGAGCCAAACGCACACCGCCCGGCCCGCTGCAGGTGCGGCCGCGCCGCCCACACTGCGAAGAGCGCATAGCCGAAGTACGCCCCGGTGTGTTGCTGGTACACGTACGGGAACGCGTCCCACGACCGGTACCCCGCCATGCTGGCCAGCACCAACTCGAGCTTGGCCAGCAGGAAGAAGAGCCAGCAGGACAGCCCCAGCTCCAGCGGCAGCAAGAACGTGATCCCGACGGCGAACGGGTAGTAGCAGATCGGGATCGAGCCAGCGGCGTTCCAGGGCGGCAACTGGGAGCTGTAGTACTTGACCCCCAAGTCCAGGTGCGGGAAGGCCGGCACCAGCACGTGCGCCAAGTTCAGCATCTGCAGACCGAAGGCGATCCCGAATGCCACCTTGAACGGCGTGTGCCGCCAAACCGGCGCCCCCTCGTCGGTGATCGTCAGCGGGATCTCCGAGAGCGGGTAGGCCAGCCGCTCGTTATCCCACTGCTTGCGCATAATCGAGACAAGGCAGAACATCGCCAGCGCAATCCCGACCACGAACAACGTCCACATGGCGAGCGAGGGCAGCCACGCCCAGACGTTGCCGTCTTCGTAGAGCGAAAAGCCGCCCTGCAGCGCCGGGCGCACGGTGGACTCCGGCGGCATCACTCGCGACGGCAGATACGGCTCGATCAGCTCGTTCCACCGGTTCTCCGTCCGCGCGCCATGCCGGACCCAGATGAGTGTAGTGAACAGGATCTGCAGTTGATCGTGCCCCGCCAGGTTGCTCCCGAGCACCTGGACCGAGTAGATCGTCAGCAGTTCGCCACGGCTGAATGCCCACCGCGGCACGAGGCGTTGCAGCACGCGGTTCAGCCCAACCAGCACGAAGAGCAATGCCACACAGTGGAAGAACAATGCCGGAATCGTCGGCGTGTCGGAGTAGCGGACATACTCGATCTGCTGGAGCCACCAGTCGGTGGGGGGGGATCAGCAGTAGCCCGAGGAGGACGGCGCGGAGGGACACGCGCTGGCCGGACGACCCCATGGTGGTCATGAGAGCCACGTCAGCGCATTCCCCCGAACGGGGCACTTGTCTTCCCAGCGCTCATAGAACTCCCAGTTTCATTCCGTCATCAGCTCGCACCATCTGCCCCAGATTTTAGCCCATCCGACGCAAGGAGACCGGCCTCCCGCTGCGAATACTCTATGGCGTCAAGGCTTGCCCGGCGGCCACGCAGTTGAGGGGGCCACGGTCCGCGCCGCCCTCTCAGGGAGAGTGGAAATGCCCCAGTCCCACAACTCCGAACCCCTCGAAGTCCTCTCCGCCCGCAAAGAGCAGTTCGAGCGCAGGCGCCACACCGTCGGGCTGTTCCTCGGCCCAGTCGCCGGCATCGTCGTCTGGGCGCTGGTGGCCGGCCGGTTGCCGAGCGACGCCGCCCGGCTCTCCGGGATCCTGGTCTTTGTGCTTGTCTACTGGGTCACCGAGGCGATTCCGCTGCCCGTGACCGCCGTTCTCGGTGCCGCGCTCTGCGCCGTGTTCCAGGTAGCAGGTGCCAAGGAGGCGTTCGCTCCGTTTGCGCACCCGCTCATCTTCCTGTTCATCGGCAGCTTCCTGATTGCCCGCGCGATGGTTGTGCACGGCCTCGACCGGCGGTTCGCGCTGGCGATCCTCTCCTTGAGGTCACTCCGGGGCGACCCAAAGCGCGTGCTCCTCGCTTTGGGTCTGGCGTGCGTCGTCCTGTCCATGTGGGTGAGCAACACCGCAACTACGGCGATGATGCTGCCCATCGCGGTTGGGCTGCTGGCCGCCATCGAGCAGGCCCGCGGGCGGCACGAGGACGACTCCGGGCCACTCACCTCCCGCCCTTACGCCACGGGGCTGCTGCTCATGGTTGCTTACGGCGCTTCGGTCGGCGGCATTGCCACGCCTGTCGGGACGCCGCCCAACCTCATCGGCATCGCCATGCTGCGGGAGTACACCGGCACCAACATTGACTTCGTCCACTGGATGATACTGGCGATGCCGTTGGTGCTGTTGATGTTCGTGTACCTGTTCGTGATCATGAACTGGCTGCATCCCACCGGAGCGGGGAAGCTGATCGGCATGGCGGAGTTCGTTCGGCAGCAACGCGCCAACCTGGGGCGCTGGACGCCCGGACAACGCAACACCTTAGTCGCCTTTCTTGTGGCGGTGACGCTGTGGGTTGTGCCCGGCGGCGTCGCCTTGGTATGCGGTAACAACTCGCCACCACACAAGTGGTTCGAGTCGAGCTTCCCGGAAGCTGTCAGCGCCGTGTTGGCCGCGTCGCTGCTCTTCGCCTTGCCCATCTGCTGGCGCCGGCGCGAGTTCACGCTGGACTGGAAAGAGGCGGCCTGCATCGACTGGGGCACGATCCTGCTCTTCGGCGGCGGACTGACCATGGGCACGCTCATGTTCCAGACGGGGCTCGCCGAGGCACTGGGCAAGGGGATCATGCACCTGACGGGTGCCGAAGGCCTGTGGGGCATCACCGCAGCGGCCATCGCGATGGGCATCATCGTCAGCGAGGCGGCGTCTAACACTGCCTCGGCTAACATGGTGATTCCCGTGGTGATCGCTATCGCCAATACCGCCGGCATCGATCCACTGCCGCCCGCGCTGGGGGCGTGCTTCGGCGCCAGTTTCGGCTTCATGCTACCGGTGTCGACGCCCCCCAATGCTATCGTCTACGGTTCCGGGCTGGTGCCCATCCGCAAGATGATTCGCGCCGGAGTGCTGTTTGATCTGGGCGGGTTCGTCACCATCTTTCTCGGTCTGCGCTTGCTGTGGCCGCTGCTGAGCCGCACGATCCTGTAACTGAAGGGAACTCACGTGAAGGAACTGGCTTGCGACGTCGCGGTCATCGGAGGCGGGGTTGGAGGGTGCGCTGCAGCGCTGGCCGCGGCCAAGCAAGGGCTCAAGGTTGTGCTGACCGAAGAGACCGAGTGGATCGGCGGCCAGCTCACCCAGCAGGCCGTGCCGCCCGACGAGCACCCGTGGATCGAACAGTTCGGCTGCACGCGAACCTACCGCGAGTACCGCAACCGCGTGCGCGACTACTACCGCCGCAACTACCCACTGACGGCCGAAGCTGCCGCGCGCTGGGACCTCAATCCCGGCAACGGCTCCGTCTCTCGGCTCTGCCACGAGCCGCGCGTCGGGCTGGCAGTGCTGCACGAGATGCTGGCGCCTTACGTCAGCGACGGGCGGATCACCCTCATGCATAACGTCAAGGCGATCGCCGCCGAGACCGAGAGCGACTATGTCCGCTCCGTTACGGTGCGGTGCAGCGGCGCACCGGGTGCGCTTTCCGGTCACGCCCTCGCCGCTTCCCCCGAGCGCCTTGGCCTGACCGCGCCCTGCTTCCTCGACGCCACCGAACTCGGCGACCTGCTGCCGCTCACCGGAACCGAGTACGTGACCGGCTTCGAGGCTCAGTTTGACACCGGCGAGCCGCACGCGCCGACGGAATCCCAGCCGGACAACGTGCAGGCGTTCACCTGTTGCTTCGCCGTCGAGCACCTGCCCGGCGAGGACCACACCCTCGACAAGCCGGCCGAGTACGACTTCTGGCGCGACTACCTCCCGGAGTTGACTCCGGCCTGGCCGGGCAAGCTGTTCAGTTGGGTCATGTCGCACCCGCAGACGCTGGAGCCGCGTGACCTGGTGTTCGACCCCGAGGGCGGCGCCACCGCGGGTCTCAACCTCTGGACGTACCGGCGAATCGCCGCCTGCGCGAACTTCAGCGCGGGCGAACGCGCCAGCGACCTCTGCCTCGTCAACTGGCCGCAGACCGACTACTGGCTCGGGAACCTGTGCGAGGTCGGCGAAGAAGAAGCCGCGGCACATCTCCGTCGCGCGAAGCAATTGAGCCTGAGCTTCCTGTACTGGCTTCAGACCGAGGCGCCGCGCCCCGACGGTGGCAGCGGCTGGCCGGGTCTGCACCTGCGGCCGGACGTGGTCGGCACAGCCGACGGCTTGGCGAAGTACCCCTACGTCCGTGAGTCACGGCGAATCCGCGCCGAGGTGACCGTAACCGAGTTGCACGTCGGCACCGACGCTCGAATGGAGCAAACGGGACTGGGCCGCGAGGAGGTCCGCGCGACATGCTTCGCCGACACTGTCGGCGTCGGCAGCTACCGCCTCGACCTCCACCCCAGCACCGGCGGCGACAACTACATCGACTTCAGCTCCCTGCCCTTCCAGATCCCCCTGGGCGCGCTGATCCCCGTCCGCGCGGAGAACCTCCTCCCTGCCTGCAAGAACCTCGGGGTCACCCACCTCACCAACGGCTGCTACCGCCTCCATCCGGTCGAGTGGAACCTCGGCGAAGCGGCAGGGGCGCTGGCGGCGTTCTGCCACCGACGGGACCTCCGCCCGCGGCAAGTGCGGAACACGCCCGAGCTCCGGACAGACTTCCAGCGGGAGTTGACAGCCCAAGGTCTCGAACTACACTGGCCACGGGTCACGCCACGATAGCCGTAGGCGAGCGGAGCAGATCCGGGAAGCGGGCAGTGAGGGCCTATGCCTTGGCGAGACACTCTCGCAGGTACGCCAAGCTCTTCTTCACGGAGGCTTCCGGATCGGGACCGGAGATCCCGCACTCGTACGCCATGTACCCGTCGAAGCCGATCTCCTTTAGTGCCTTGAACGCGGCGACGTAGTCAATATCGCCGGTGCCCGGCTCGAGGCGGGTGTTGTCGGCCAGGTGCATGTGCTTGACGTGCGCACCCGCAGCCCGGAGGGCGTCAGGGGTCGAGGTCTCCTCGATGTGCATGTGAAAGAAGTCGGAGATCAGCGCCACGGCCGGATGGCCGCACCGCTCGATGATCTCCACACCGTCGGACTGCTTCCGCAGCAGGTGCTGCTCGTAGCGGTTCAGAGGTTCCAGGAGCAGCAACGTGCCAGCTTCCTGGGCCACGTCGCCGAGTTCCTTGCACAGCAGGACCAGCAGGTCCTTCTCCAGCTTGAGCGGATCTGCCAGCGGCGAGAGGTCCGGGATTCTGGGCGGGCCGAAGATCGGCGGGACGATCTGCCCGACGGCGCCCATCTCGCCACACAGCCTCAGGTACTGCTTGCACTGATCGAGGCTCGCGCGGCGCTTGGCCGGATCCGGGTCGAGGAAGTCGAACGAAGGGTTGCCGCAGACCGTGGTCATTGGCACGGGGCTGTCCTCGAAATCACGCCGAGCGTCATCAAGCCTATCGGGCGGATAGCCGCCGGCGCTGATCTCGATCCCTTCCACGCCGTTGTCTGCTGCCCACTCCTGCTTGTCGGCGACGGTAGCGCCCGGAATCAGCCCTAACTGCAAAGCGATCTTCATGCCTGTCCCTCTCTCCCAGCGTGTTGAGTACCCGCCGCGGAATGGCGAGTCCCGGTCTGTGTCTCTACAACCTCGGCTACGAGCCGGTAGCGTTTCTCGCGTTCGCCCGACACCGTCTCCGCGATGATCGCGTTGGGGAAGCGACGGCTGAGTTCGGCCAGGCGCGTCCGGATCACCTTCTCCCGGCCAGGGATCCGGCTCCCATCTACAGCCTGCTGCAGGTCCTTGACAGTTCGAGGCGCGCCCCGGCTGTCGACGAGGACGCGCATGATCTCCCACTGATCTCCGGCGCGCCCCCTCGGCAACGCGAATCCTCTGCAGCGGTACTCACTTGGCTGCCCGGCCGCGTCGCGGACCACGGCGATGGGGGGCGGCGCAGCGACCGGCAGCGTCTCTCGCAAGAGGTGCCGGAGAATGCGCAGGACAGAGTCCACCGAGGTCTCCACAACACTCCCCACCAGGGCGTCCAAGTCAACCTCTCCTTGCGGTAGCCGCACTTGTCGTAACGCAAACTGCTGGCAGACAGCGCGCAGGTGAGGGTCGATCGGCGACTCGACCACGGTGGCGCTCCCGGCGCCGGCGGAGAGCGGGTCGCTCGCAGTGGCGGGCCGGGCCTGCCGCCGCGGCCGCGGGCTGCGGCCCAGTGCCGCCGTCGTAGTGAGTGGGGCCCCAGTCTCCGTGATGGCGTAATTCACGTACTGCATCTGGACGACCTCCCAATGGACTGCGCACTGCGCGCGACGGTCAGCCACGATCAGTCAGCTTCGGGTCCCGCAGCTCCGCGCTGAAGCCACCTCGATAGCTTCGCCTCCTCCTGCTCCAAACGTCGCTCAACGGTGCCGAACTTCGATTCCTCGCACATGCCCAGATGGTCTCCGCCGCCGTACAAGACGACAGACACCGGGCAGCCGGGATCGGCCCCAAGAAAGGTCTCACTGGCTTCGGTCAAGTTCACCCGATGTTGAGCATCCAAGGGAACCGGCCGGTACTTCGAGGCGCGGTTGGCGGTCACCAGCAGCGCGCCCGGTTCATCCCTCGGAATGCTCAGAACCGGCAGCAGTCGTTGGGCGACAAACTGCTCCGTTGTCAGGCAGATCACCTCGGGCAACTCCAAGAGGTCGAAGGCATAGAGCCAGCGCGCAGAAGATCCCACCACCGGCACCCAAGGCGGCGGCAGGAGAAACCGCGTACCTGCAATGCTACGCCGGAACTTGCCTAGAAACAGATGCGTTGGCGTAAGCTCCCCGCCGCCTGCCGAAAGCTGGTCCAAGGACGCGAGTTCGCAACACTGGGGACTCACGTCGTCGTTGCCGCTTGTGGATCGGCTGATCGCCATCGTGGGAGGCACTCCGCGCTTTGGACGAAAGTGGAGTGCATATTATACGCTCGGGAAGTTCTGGCGTCAAGTGGTCGGCTATGGACTCCATTGGCGGGAACCCGCGCCCACACCGGCAAGCGACTCCGACAGAGGGCAGTGGACCGAAGGGAACGGGGAGGGGACCCAAGTCCTCGTCTCAATTGTCGTGTGAGCGAGGTCTCGCCGGAGGGGAGCGGCGGGCGGCGCAGGGCTTGCCGCTGAAACCAGGCGACTCGGGGGACGCAGACAGCGAGGTTACGCGGCAGCCTGCTGCCGCGCAGCCCGCAGCCGGTGCCGTTCCTTCACCTGCGCCATGAACGCCCGGATCTTGGTTTCCCGGCTGCTGTCCTGGAAGCCGTCGTAGTCGAGGTTCAGGAAGGGGACGCCGCCATGTTCCTTCCGGAAGGCCTCGCTGAGCTGCGTGACCACGATCCCGGGCATGCAGTTGAAGGGAATGACGTTGACAAAGCCATCCATGCCCCGGGTCAGCAACTCCTCGGCGCGGCCCATGCTGCAGATGGCTTCCCCCCCGAAGGCGGGATGGACCCAGCGGGAACCCAGGTTGATCAGCTCCTGAGCGGACGTTTCTCCCAAACCGGGCAGGTACGCCGCCACCGCCTCGAACAACAGATGCTCGTCGCGGGTAGCGATCCTGTCGTGCAGCTTGCGCCCCAAGCCGGCGCGGAGGAGGCCGCCGCAGTTGGTGTCCCGCCATTCCTGCATCTGGAGCGAGTAGGTGATCCGGTTGCTGTATGCAGCGAACTCCGTCATCGGGGCTTGTAGCACCTCAGCGCCCTCGGCCTCGAGCTTCCGGACGATGTCCTGGTTCGAGTCGGAGTGGATGCGGACGTACCATTCGCCCAGCAAGCCGATCCCCGGCCGCGCCTCCCCTGTTCGCGGGACGGCAGCGAACGCCTCCGCCGCCTCGGCGAGCGTCGCCTTCACTCTCTCCAAGTGCAGTCCCAGTGTGGTAAGCACCTGGCCCGACCGCGATCCCAAGAGCGCCTTCTGGGAGGGGGCCAGGTCACAGAGCTGCCGCAGGTATCGTTGGAAGAGGGCGTCGGATCGGCCGGGGTCTCGTTCGTAGGGCCGGGCGTGCAGCAGGAGCTTCTCCAAGAGGTCGTGGGCGATCAGCAGGTCCCACGTGCAGATGGCCCAGGTGATGCCCAGTCCCGTCAGCGGGTTGTCGCCGCCAAAGGGCACGATGGGCACTTGCCCGTAGCCGAGCTGATCGAGAATGCGCTTCTGCAGCATGAAGTACATTCCGAGCCGGCAGGGCCCTTGTGAGCCCCCCTGCATGAACGCTTCTCGTTCGGGGTCGAAGTCGGGTGCGTTGGCCCGCGCCAGATAGTCTTCGGTGGTCACCAGGGCCGGCAGGCAGACATCCTCGGTGATCTGCGCGCGCGCCAGGTTCATGCCCGGGTCCGGCGATCTCGGGAGCACCGCCGCGTCGATGCCATAGGCGCGGAGCGTTGCGGCGAAGATGTGCGCTGATTCAGAACCATAGGGGACCCAGAGTCGTCGGCCGGCCAGTTCATCGATCCGCGTCGGCCGCGTGTCGAACGACGGCCGCTGTTTGCTCGTCTCGTGCAGTCGAACCGTGTCCGCAAAGGCCTCCAAGCGGGTGACCACCCCGGCGTCCGCCGTGTGGGCGTCAATCTGCATTACGTAGCACGGCTCGTTCAACTCGTCCTTGAAGAACGGGTTCGAGAACGCATCCGGCCCGCAGCCGTAGTACGTGAGCACAACAGCCCGCAGTCGCGCATCTTCCCCAATCATGCGCGCCGCCGACATCTTTCGCTGAACCTGCCGGGCGTAGAGGTTGGACCAGTTGTCGGAGACATCCTCGTCGTCGACGGGCAGCATGTCGAACGGGAGCGCAAGCAGCCCCATCTCCTGGATCTTCCGGCCGATATCCATGTTGACCGCGCGGTCATGCAGGGCGTACGGTCGGCCGATCACTACGAATGCCGTCTGGTCGCCCCGAAGAGCGTCGTAGGCCTCCTTGCCGCGGTGCAGGCACTGGTCCGTGAACGACTGCTGCGCCCGGAACGCGGCGTCGAGTGCCTGCCGGCACTGCTCGCGGGGCCGCCCCAACTTCGCGCCCACGTCGGTGAGCACCTGACCGACGTGGCGTTCACCGCGGGAGAAGTACAAACGCGGCGCCAGGCACGTGACGCCGGGCTTGGGTAGGTCCAGCGCCGCCGCGATGACCTCGGGCGCCGACGCCACGTAGGGACAGGTCTTGCTGGAAGCGTAGCTTGAGTTCGGCTGCTCGGAATCGCAGATGCCCGGCGCGAACAGGTAGTCGACGCCCTTCTCCAGGACATCGGCGAAATGCCCATGTGCCACCTTGAGCGGGAAGCACGGCTCGCCGGCCGTCGCTGCGACGCCGGCCTTCGCGAGTCGCTTGTTGGTGGCGTCCGACAGGACGACCTCACAACCCAACTCCTGGAAGAACGTGCAGAAGAGCGGGAAGTATTCGCTGAACATGAGCGTCCGCGGAATGCCCACGCGAGGCCCGCCGTTGAGACCTGGCTGATGACAGGCAAGGAGAAACGCCTCCCGCTCCGCGAAGAGATCGGGCAGCCCTTCGCTCAGGTCCTCCTTCTGCAGGCCGCTGAAGCGCTCGCAGCGGTCGTTGTAGTAGTACTTCTGCCCGTCGTCCATCTCGAACACGTTGACATCGCAGCGGTTCTCGCAGGTCTTGCACTCAAACGACGAGATGGAGTAGCCGCCGCGGGCTACGGCGTCGAAGCCGCGAAACGCCTCGCCTGTCGGCGCCTGTTCATACGCCAGTTTGGCGGCGCCGACGGCCCCGGTGAGGTGGGGGTACGGGGGCACGACGACAGTCTTGCCCGTGAGCGTCTCGAACGCTGCCACCATCCCCTTGTTGAATGCCACCGCGCCCTGAAACGCGATCCGGTCACCGTAGCTCCGGCCGCCGACGTTCTTGCTGAGGTAGTTCTTCGCAGACGCCAGACAGATCCCGGCGCACAGGTCGTCGAGGGGGACGCTGTTCTGCTGGTAGTACACCATCGCGGACTCGGAGAACACAGTGCACTGCCAGTCCAGATCGGGTGGTGCCTCCCCCCGCAGGGCGTGTTCGCCAAACTCCTCGATGGGCAGCCCCAAGTTCGCCGCCTGCTTCTCAAGGAACGCGCCCGTGCCGGCTGCGCAAGCCTTGTTCATCTCGAAGTCGGTGATGACCTCCCCTTCCATCCGGATGAACTTGGAGTCCTGCCCCCCAATCTCGAAGATCGAGTCGGCGCTGGTGGCAAAGCACAAGGCGCCGTTTGCCTGCGCCGTGATCTCGTTCTTGATCAGGTCGGCCCCAAGGTAGTCGGCAGTCAGGTACCGACCCGAGCCGGTTGTCGCACAGACGACGCGCTCCAGCTCGAGCCCTTGGGCGAGGGCTTGCCGGTGGATCTGGCTGACGGTATCCCGAACCGCCTCCAGGGGGTCGCCATCCGTCCGCCGGTAGTGACTCGCCAGAACGCGCCATTCGCCCTCGTCCTGGGTGATGAGCGCCGCCTTGGTGCTGACCGACCCGATATCGACGCCGAGCGCCGCCAGCCTAAGTCGCCGCGGAACGCCGTTCTGCGGCGGCGGGGTAAGACAGATCGAGCGGACAAGCCGCAGCGGCGGCGTGGTGGGGTACTCGAACCGGGCGGACGCACTGGCCGCCAAGCGAGAGCGGGCTTCACCCAGGGGCACCTCGATTTCGGCCCGGAGCGCGGCGCCGATCGCTCCCAGCGTGCGGTTGTGCTCCGGCACGAGGATCTGCTGTTCCTCGATCCCGAACGCCTCAGCGAGGTACTTGCGTACCGCGGGGTTGCACGACACGCCGCCCACAAAACCGATGGCCGGCCTCGGCTCGCGCCCCCGCGCAATCGCGGCGCGGTAATTGCGGCAGATCGCCTGATGGATCCCGGCGGCGATGCGCTCACGGGGGGTGCCTTTCTGGTACAGGTGCACGATGTCCGACTCGGTGAACACGGCACAGCGACCCGAGAGGGTGGCAGGGCTCTCCGTCTCGTAGGCGACCTGGGCGAACTCCTCAAGGGACGCGTAGTTCAGCCGGCGGTACATGTGGTCGAAGAACGACCCGGTCCCAGCCGCGCACTTGTGGCCGAAGGCGGCGTCCTTCAGCAGGACCTGGCCGCTCTCAACGTCCCGTTCCAGGAGGATGAACTTCTGACTCTCCCGCCCCATCTCGATCAGCGTGCGCAGCCCTGGCTGCAACTCGCCGACGGCAGACGTCAGGCAGAGCGACTCGTCGAGCGGCCGGATGCCCAGTATCTCCGCCACCGCAGCAGCGCCGGCTCCGGTGAGCCCGACCAGTGCACTCGCTCCGTTCTCGCCTCCGGCCAGTTGGGCGAGGACATCGAGGACGCGGTCGAGGGGTCTCCCGCGAGTCTCCACGATCGGGCACGCCCGAATCTCCCAGCCCTTCGAGCGTGCCTGAACCAGTTCGACGGCCTTCAGCGTCTGCGATCCGAGGTCAATGCCAATACGACTTATCATACGATTGTCTACGTTGGGCGCCAGGGCAAATGGGTGGTGCTCGCCCGGACGCCGGGAGAAGGTGATTCACGATAAGGGTGGTCTGTCGCCCAAGTCCTGTCAACGCGGCCACAGACCGGCAGCCCGGCAAGGGAGGGCATTGTAGCACACGACGACGCCAGGGGCTCACCCGCCGGCCAGCTCTGAGTCCAGCCGTTCCCAGAAACTGCGGAGGACCCCGCGCGTTCGAAGCAGCACCCGGTCGTCCGTGCCGAGCAGCACCATCAGTCCCGTTCGCGAGGGCTTCCCCCGCAGCCGACACCAGGCTGCGCACCCCGGCGGCCACCTCAGCGACATCCTTCCGGCGAACGCCGGACTGCCCGTACACCACGAGGCGGCGTCCGTTCGCCCACCGCCACACCTCCCGTTGGCGGCCCCGATCATCCCGGATCGGCCTCAGGTTGTGCCAAGCCGGCAGCCCGTGGCAGAAGCACCACTCCCAGAGATGTCTTTCGCTGAACGACCAGAGGAGCAGACCGCCGAGAACGCACAGCAGGGCGGTCCGCCGCGCCCGCTGCCAGCACACTCGGCTGACGGAGCGCTCCTGCTGGGCTGATTGCTGACCGGCCATGGAGTGGGTCTCGTGCAGACGTGCTCGCCGGCTCACCGCGCCAGCGACTGGACGGTCTCTTCGTATCCTGGCAGGCGTAGGGCGTCGGGGCGGTGCCTGCGGATGGCCCGGATGGCCTCCTCGGGGGACATCCCCTGGCGGGCGATCAGGTAGGCGGCCAACATGATCCCGGTACGGTCGTTCCCCCACAGGCAGTGCACTACCACCGCCCGGCCCTTCGCTCGCTGCTTGTCCACCAGTTTCACGAAGCCGCGCGCGGCCCTCCGGAACACCCGCCGCATGTCGTTGGAGCGGATCCGCCCTTCGGGGAGGTGCATGGTCTCGTGCACGATCCCGCATTCCATGACCTTGCTGGAGTCGAGCGGGTCATCGTTCAGTGAGACAATGCAGCCGATCCCGCCGTCGCTGAGTTCCTCGAGATTCCAGGGCTCTTCGTCAGGGCCCGTACGACCGGCCAGGACCCCCGGGATGATCCAGTAGAGGTGTTTCATGCTTCGCCCTCGCTCTGGCCGTGCAGTCGCGGCCACGTTCTGCCACTTATTGACCTGAGGCTCTCAGACGCCACCATGGACGGTCTCCCACATACGCCAGCCCTCAGCCGTGGGCCTTCTGACGGATCTTCTTCGCGCTGAGGGGGGCAGTCAGCAACTGGATAGGGCAACGCGTCGGAACCTCGCCTCTCGCCCGACGACAGACCAGTATAGCCGCGCCGGCGGCCGGCCGCAATCAGGCGAGTGTCACTTCCTTCCCCGTTCTGCCCGATTCGAAGATCGCGTTGAAGATCTCCACTGCGTGGAGCGCGCTCTCCAGCGTGACCTCCGGGTCGCGGTCCTCGAGAATGGCTTGGCAGAGGTCCTTGATGTGGGCATGATGGCCGGCCGCGCCGACAGCCATCGGGTCGGAGGCGATGGCGGAGCCTTCCGCGCCGTCTCTCGGCCCGTAGTACGCCCTCACCTTGGCGTCTTCTTCGGTCTCGTCCACCATCGTCCAGGTTCGGAGCGTCTCGTCTTCTTTCTGGATGGTGCCGCGGTCACCGAAAATGGTGATGAACTGCGGCAACCCGGGATAGGCGCAGGTGGTAGTGGTAATGGTGGCAATGGCGCCGTTCTCGAACCGCAGCACGGCCGAAGAGGCATCTTCGGACTCGATCTCGTGGGCGAACGTGCCGAACTGACCAAACACCGACTTCACCCGCCCGCCGAACCACTGAACGAGGTCGACAGTGTGCACACCTTGGTTCGCCAATGAGCCGCCGCCGTCCAAGTCCCAGGTGCCCTTCCACTCGCCGTGGGGGCCCTGGTAGTACGACTGGGCGCGATACCACGGCAGCAGTGCGTGGATGCCGATCAGCCGTCCCAGCCGCCCGGAGTCGAGGGCTTCCTTCACGCGCTTGTTCAGTGGGGTCGTGCGCGACTGGAACACAG
Organism: Armatimonadetes bacterium CG06_land_8_20_14_3_00_66_21; assembly: GCA_002779825.1. Classification (GTDB taxonomy): domain Bacteria; phylum Armatimonadota; class Abditibacteriia; order CG2-30-66-41; family CG2-30-66-41; genus CG2-30-66-41. The sequence continues at coordinate 15,049 of PEVN01000418.1, forward strand.
CGGCAGCTTTCACGCCGGCCGCCCCGACTCCGTCGATGAGCATTCGCACGCGCTCAGGCCGCACGTCTACGGGTTTCTCGACCAGCAGATGCTTGCCGGCGGCAACTGCCTCCAGCCCGCGGTCCATGTGGGTACCGCTCTCGGTGGCAATGCTCACCACTTCGACCTCGGGATCGGCCAGCAGGTCTGCGAAGGCGTGATAGCCTTTGACGCCGTACTGCTCGGCAACGGGGTCGCACCGCGTCGGGTCGTGGTCGCACACCGCGATCAGCCGCGCGCCCTCTACGTCGGTGACTGCCCTGGCATGATGCTGCCCCATGCCAAGTCCCAAAACGCCGAAACCGATCTCTCGTTCTGCCATGGTTGTCTGCACCTGTTTGGGTTTTCGTCGGGATCGCGAACTGCGACCCTCCTAGGTCCGCGATTCGCCTGTGCCGGCCGGATGCAGCACCGTGCGCACAGCCGCAATCGCGATCCCCAGTGCGCGAGGGGGGTTGACGGCACCCCCGAAGCACGGCACCCTTATTGGGGTCCGCTGGGGCAGGCGGGTCGCTCGTGATGAGTGCAGGCAAATGCATTGCTTCTGCCATCCGTCGTCGTCGCACTTGCCCCTGCGCCTCCCGGCTGTCAAGTTCCGACCAGCTTCCCCTTGGCACGGCCCGACTGCCAAGCCACTTCCACAAGGCGGTACCCGAATGAAGCCTGCTTCGTCGCTCCAGTCCACCCTTGCCGACTGCCTGAACGACGTGAAAGCACGCTCGTGCCAGCCGTTCTCTGAGCGGGAGTTGCTCGTACCATTCCTGCAAGCAGTGCAACACCGACTGGGGTACTTGCCAGAGGAGGCGATTATCGTCGCGAGCGCGGGGTTGGGCCTCCCCGAGAACGACGTCCACGGCACTGCCTCCTTCTACCCCGAGTTCCGCCTGGAACCGGTTGGCCGGTTTGTGATCGAGGTGTGCGACTCGCTGCCTTGCGAGATGGGCGGCTGCCAGCTCCTGCTCAAGGAGCTGTCGGAGCAGCTCGGCATCGGCGCGGGGCAATCAACGCCCGACGGGCTGTTCACTCTGGAGACCGTCGGGTGCCTTGGGCAGTGCCATGCTTGTCCCAGCCTCTCGATCAATGGGCACCTCGTTGCTCGACTTACCCCGTCAGCAGTCAAGCAGCTCCTCGACGCCCTGCGCGGCGGCGAGCGCCTCGACACTGCCCTGCAGTCGCTCGCGCTGGAGCCTGCGCCGGCCGAGGGTCTGCCCCCCGTTCTTGGCAATCCGCGGGCGCTAACGCTGCCGGAGTGCGGCGGCCAGTATCAAGCGCTCAAGGCCGTCCTGGCAAAGCCGCCTGCCGAAGTCCTCGAAGCGGTGTGTGCCTCGGGGTTGCGAGGGCGCGGTGGAGCGGGTTTCCCCGCTGGCGCCAAGTGGCGCTCTGTGGCGGGCTCTGCAGACGAGCCGAAGTTCCTGATCGCCAACGCCGATGAGAGCGAGATCGGGACCTTCAAGGACCGCTACCTGCTGACAAGACGACCGATGCTGGTCCTAAGCGGCATGGCGATTGCCGCCCACGCGATCGGCGCGAAGCGCGCCTACCTCTTCCTGCGGGCCGCGTACAGCCCGCTGGTCGAGCCGTTGACCCAGGCAGTTAGCGCCTTGCGCGAGTCGCTGCCGGAGGGTTCCGTGGAGATCGTCCTCCGCACAAGCCCCGGCGGCTACCTCTGCGGCGAAGAGACGGCGCTGATCCAGGCGCTGGAAGGGCGCCGCGGTGAATCGCGATTCCGGCCTCCCTACCCCACCGCCAAGGGGCTCTTCGGCAAGCCCACCGTGGTCAACAACGTGGAGACGCTGGCGAACGTCCCGCTGATCTTCACAGAGCGCGGGAGGGCCGCCGACTTGGCGGCGCTGGGGAGCGGCTTTGGCACGAAGCTCTTCTGCCTCGCCGGCGACGTAGAGCATCCCGGTCTCATCGAGGCTCCCTTTGGGACGACTCTCGGCCAACTGATCGAGACAGCCGGAGGAATGGCTTCCGAGGCGGCCTTCGGCGTCGCGGTCCTGGGCGGCGCCGGCGGGCGCTTCCTCGGCCCGAGCAACCTGACCCTCCCGCTCACGTTCGAGGCGGGGGCCGGAAACGGCTCACTCATCGTGTGCCATGCGGAGCGCCCGCTGCTGGAGACCATCCGCAGCGTACTCCGGTTCTTCCATCGGGAATCCTGCGGCGCCTGCTTGCCCTGCCGAGAGGGCGTCTACGAACTCCACCAAGCGCTCCAACCAGAGCAGACCGGGACATACTCACCAGAGAAGCTACTGGAGCTCTCCCGAGGCATCCGACTCGCATCGCGCTGCGGCCTGGGTCAGACGGCCCCCCGATTGCTGGAAGAGGCGCTGAGCACTTTCCCTGAACAGGTGATTGCATGAGCTTGAATGGAACCTGCCGGCTCACTGTGAATGGTCAGGAAGTCGAGGTCCCGACAGGGACGTCTCTCCTCCAGGCGGCCAGCGCGGTTGGCGTCGAGATCCCTCACCTCTGCTACACCGAGGGGGAACAGCCGGTCGGCGCGTGCCGGCTGTGCATTGTGGAGGTCGAGGGAGCGAGGACGCTGCCCGCGTCCTGTCACACGCCGGCGGCCGACGGGATGGTCGTTCGCACGGACTCACCGACCGTTCGCGAGACCCGGCGGAACCTGCTGCAGTTGGCGCTCGGCCAGCGCGCCGAGTTCCTCGCCGGCGAGCGAGACTACACCACGAAGCTACAGGAGTTGGCGCGCGAGTATGGCGTCGATCCGGACGAAGGTACCGTGGCGCGCCGGCCCCATTTTCAGGAGATCGACGAAGACCCCCTCATCGTTCGCCGCCCCGGGCTCTGCATTCGTTGCGAACGGTGTGTCACATACTGCGCCAGGAACCAGCGCGCCAACGCGCTGACTCCGTTCGGACGCGGTAGCGAGGTCCGCGTCCAGTCCGCCCCACGCGCCGAGTACGCCGACAAGGCTTGCCAGCACTGCGGCGGCTGCCTGACAGTCTGCCCTACCGGCGCCATTCTCGAAAAGTGGAAGGTCGAACACGGGTTAGGCGAGGTGCGCGGCCCGACCATCTGCCCGTACTGCGGCACAGGGTGCTCCATGTACGTCCACGTGAAGGACGGCAAGATCATCGGCGTCACGCCCGACCCGGAGGGGTCCGTGAACCGGGGGCACCTGTGCGTCAAAGGGCGGATGGCGTTTGACTTTGTCAACCACCCCGACCGGTTGACGGCGCCGTTGATCCGCACCGACGACCCGGCGCAGGAATCGGGGAAGTACCCGGGGTTCCGCGAAGCCACCTGGGACGAGGCGCTCGCCTACGTGGCGGACCGACTCAAGTCGATCAAGGCGGAGAGCGGGCCTGACAGCGTCGCCTCCTTCAGCTCGGCGCGGTCCACGAACGAAGAGAACTTCCTGATCCAGAAGTTCATGCGGGCCGTCATCGGCACCAACAACGTGGACAACTGCGCCCGGGTCTGCCACGCGCCCTCGGCCACCGGGCTGGCGGCTTCGCTGGGCGGGAGCGCCGCCAGCAACTCGCTGGAGGAGATCGAGCAGACCGATTGCCTGATCGTCGTCGGCGCCAATGTCACCGAAGCGCACCCCGTGTTAGGCATGAAGGTGAAACGTGCCGTCCTCAAATACGGGGTCAAGCTCATCGTCATCGACCCCCGCAAGATCTGGCTGACGCAGATCGCCGACCTCCACGTGCAACTGAAGCCCGGCACCAACATCGCGCTGCTCAACGGCCTGGCACACGTCATCCTGCGGGACGGGCTGCAGGACCAACCATTCATCGACGGTCGAACGGAGAACTTCGAGTTCTTCCGCGATGTCGTGTCGCACTACACGCCGGAGAAGGTGGAAGAGATCACCGGCGTTCCCGCGGCGACGCTCGAAGCGGCCGCGCGCCTGTACGCCACCGCCGACAAGGCGATGATGCTGTACGGGCTCGGCGTTACCGAGCACATCAGCGGCACGCACTCGGTGATGGCGTGCGCCAACCTGGTGCTGCTGACCGGCAACCTGGGCAAGCCTGGGTGCGGCATCAACCCGCTGCGCGGACAGAACAACGTTCAGGGCTCGTGCGACATGGGCGCCCTGCCAAACGTCTATCCCGGCTACCAGAAGGTGGACGACGAAGCGGCCCGGGCGAAGTTCTCGGCAGCGTGGGGCGTCGACCTCTGCCCGAGACCCGGGCTCAAGTCCACCGAGATGTGGGGCAAGGCGAAGACCGGCGACTTGCGCGCCATCTACGTCATCGCCGAGAACCCGATGGTGACCGATCCACACACCGGGCACGTGGAGGGGGGGCTGCGGGCGTTGGATCTGCTGGTCGTGCAGGAGATCTTCCTGACCGAGACCGCCAAGCTCGCCCACGTGGTCTTCCCGGCGGCCAGCTTCGCCGAGAAAGACGGCACCTTCACCAACGCCGACCGGCGCGTGCAACTGGTGCGCCGGTGTATCGACCCGTTGCCCGGCACCAAGACCGACGCGGAGATCGTCTGCCTGCTCGCCGAGCGGATGGGCAGCCCGATGGCAAATCAGGAGCCGGCCGACGTGATGGACGAGATCGCCTCCCTCACCCCGTCCATGGGGGGCATTTCCTACAAGCGCCTGGCGAACGGACCGCTCCGCTGGCCCTGCCTCGACGAGAGTGATCCCGGCACCGAGAACCTCTACGTCACCGACTTCCCTCGCGGCAAGGCGACCTTTCAGGATCTCCTCTACTCGCCGTCGGCGGAGATGCCCGACGACGAGTACCCGCTCATGCTCACCACCGGTCGCCGCCTGGAGCACTACAACTCCGGCTCCATGACCCGCCGCACGCCCGGGCTGCTCACCCTCTACCCCGAGGAACGCGTCGAGATGAACCCCGAAGACGCCTCCCGCCTCGAGCTGACCGACGGCGACACTATCACCGTCATCTCGCGCCGCGGCGAAATGCAGTCGCGCGTGTGTGTCACCGAGAAGTCGCCCCCCGGCGTGCTGTTCACTTCCTTCCACTTCCCACAAGTGCCGACGAACCGCGTGCTCGGAGCATTCCTCGACCCGATCTCGGCGATCCCGGAGTACAAAGTCTCGGCGGTGCGGGTGGAGCGCACCTGAGCGCAAACGACCATGGGTCCAGCCACCAGAGGCTCCGTGATCATCCTCGCCGGCGGACAGAGCCGGCGCATGGGTGTTGACAAGCGGCGCCTTGAGTTGGGACCGCACACACTTCTCGAGACCGCGTTGCACAGCGCGCGTCGCGTCTGCAGCGAGGTCGTCATGGTCGGCCGGCTTCCACCCGACCTCCGTCCGCCGAACGTGCGCTGCGTCGATGACTGCCCAGGTCTGCGAGGGCCCGCTGCCGGCATCGCCGCCGGGCTGCAGGCCATCTCCTCCCCCCGCGCGCTGGTGCTGGCGTGCGACATGCCCTTTGTGACCGAGGCGCTCCTTCGTCACCTGCTGACGCGCGCCGCCGAAGGGTGGCTCGCGGTGGCGCCCAGGTCGGCGGGCCGCTGGGAGCCGCTGTGCGCGGTCTACTCGACCGAGTGCGGGGCGCTGGTTGAGCGGGAGTGCGCTGGCGAACACGCCGCCGTCAGAGGCTTCCTCGAGAACCACTGCGACGAGATCCTGGCCCTAGGAGAGCAGGAGTTGGCCCGGTTCGGGGAACCCTCCCAGCTGTTCGCCAACCTCAACACGCCGGAGGACGTGAAGCGTGCAGCCCGGCTCGCCTGAGACCGTCCTCTTGTGCCACGGCGCCGATCACGCTCTCCACGCCTGCCGTGGCACTCCGAGCCATTCGTTGACAGGAGTTGACCCCTTCGTCACAATACGCGTGACCTGACTCAACCACTCCGGTATTCCCTCACTCCCTCCTGCGGAGTCTCCGTAGGAAAGCAAGCTCCTGGCGGTTATCGTACAGGGCACTCCATGCTCCAGCCACAGCACGCACTGCAAGCAGTGCTCGAACACGTCTCAGTATTGGCCGATCGACCACGCTCTCCGGCGCCAGAGTGCCTGGCCGGGCACGGGGTCCTCGGCGAGCGGGTCTGTGTGGACCACGACATGCCCCAAGCCGCGCTCTCCAGGATGGATGGGTACGCAGTCATCGGCCCGCTGGCGGCCGGGACCAGACTCGAAATCGTTGGCGAGACGCCCGCTGGCTCCCCTTCCGCCCAGCCGGTCTCGGAGGGGCAGTGCGTGCGCGTGTTTACCGGAGCGGTGCTGCCGCCGGCCGCCAATGCGGTTGTCGAGCAGGAGGCTGTGACGCGGTGCAGCGACACGTCGTGCGTCCAACTCCAGCGTCCCGTGGCGCTGGGCGACTACGTGACCCAGCGCGGCGCAGTCGCTCGGGCTGGGGCTGAGGTGTTGCCGGCGGGGGCGCCGTTGGGACCTGTCCAAGTGAGCCTGGCGGCCGCGGCGGGATGCGCGCCGGTGGCGCGTCCTGTGCCCCGGATCGCGATCGTCGCCACGGGGCGAGAGCTTGTGCCGTATGGGGCGCGACCTCTGCCGCATCAGACGCGCGACTCCAACGGGCCGGCCCTGTCTGCAGCGATCCTGAGTATCGGCTGCCACGTGGCAGGCACTTCGCACGCTACGGACCAGTTACCAGAGACCGCCGCGATCTTGGACGCGAGCCTGCACGACGAGGCCGTTGACGCAGTCGTCACCATCGGCGGCGTGTCGGTTGGCGACTACGATCTGGTTCCCCAAGCGCTCGAGTCGCTGGGCGCCCGGGTCCTCTTGCACAAGGTCGCAGTCAAGCCGGGGAAGCCGTTCCTGTTCGCGCTCAGCCGCGACGGCAAGCCAATCTTCGGGCTGCCCGGTAACCCGCTCTCGGTGCTGGCCTCCTTCTTTGGCTTCGTTGCGCCCGCCTTGCGCAAGATGGCCGGCCGTCCCGAACCGTGGGCGCCGACGTTCCCCGTGCGGCTGACCACCGCGGCGCCCGGGGATCGAGACCGACACCACTGGGTGCTGGCGCGAGTCAGCCAGGACGAAGACGGCCAGTGGCTGGCGGAGCCGTTGGTCGCTGCGCACTCGGCGGACGTGGCCTCGGCGGCGCTCGCCGACGGGGTCGTGCAGGTTCCTGCCGGACTAACCGAGGTGCCCGCCGGTCAGGTTGTCTCGTTCCGTCCGTGGAGGCCGCTCTGGTGAACCCAAGTCCATCACCGGCGCTGACGCTTCGGCTCTCTGTCACCGACCGCTGCGATCTGCGGTGCCGCTACTGCATGCCGGCGGCCGGCGTGGCGCCAGTCTCACGGGAGGAACTCCTGTCGTTTGAGGAGATCGTGGAGGTGGTCCGCGCGATCCAGCAAGCGGCAAGTCCGGTGGCGGTCCGGTTCACCGGCGGGGAACCACTCCTGCGGAAGGGGCTGGCGCAGTTGGTCGCCATGCTCAGCGCCGAAGGAGTTTGCGACCTCGCGCTGACGACCAACGGGCAACTGCTGGCCGACGCTGCAGCAGAGCTGAAGTCGGCAGGCTTGCGGCGCGTCAACCTCAGTCTTGACACGCTTGACCCCAAGCGCTTCGTTCAGATCAGCCGCAGCGGCGATCTGTCAAAGACCCTCGCCGGAATTGAGGCGGCCCTTGAGTGCAGGCTGACTCCGGTGAAGCTGAACGCTGTCCTCATGCAGGGAGTCAACGACGACGAGAGCGTCGGTCTTGCGCGATTCGCGCTCGAACGTGGCTGCCAACTGCGCTTCATCGAGCTGATGGCCATCGGCGAAGCCCTTGTCGGACATGCCGACAGGTTCGTGCCGACGGCTGAGGTTCGAGCGCGGTTGGAGACCGCATTCCGATTCGAGCCCCGGCTGTCCGACGCGCGCGGACCGGCGACCGTGTTCCCGGTCCAATGCCGGCTCAGCGGCCGGCGTGGCACCCTCGGCTTCATCTCCCCGCGAACGCACCCGTTCTGCGAAGGCTGTCGGCGCCTGCGTCTCACCAGCCGCGGCGAACTGCGGAGCTGCCTCATGCACGAGCAGGGACGCGACCTGCGGGCGCTCCTGCGGAACGGCGGCGGCGAGGCGGCACTTGTGACGGCGGTGCAGGAGGCGCTGAGCGCGAAGGCGGTCAGCGGCACGCCGCCGCCCCTGAACCGTTCCCTCATGGCGGAGATCGGAGGTTGAGTATGTCGGGAGACCTATCTCACGTCGGCGACGATGGCTCCGCCAGGATGGTGGACGTGTCGGCGAAGCCGATCACCCAGCGCGAGGCGCGCGCGGGCGCAACCGTCTGGCTTGGCGCGGAGGTCTGCTCGCTGATCGCCGAGACAGGCAGCGTCGGCAAAGGGCCCGTGCTGGAAACGGCCCGGATCGCGGGAATCCAGGCGGCGAAGCGCACGGGGGAACTGATCCCGCTGTGCCACCCACTCAGCTTGGACCATGTGGACGTGGCGCTTGAGCTGACTGCCTCGACCGTGACGATTGAGACGACTGCGCGCTGCACCAGCCGCACGGGAGTGGAGATGGAAGCGATGACTGCCGCCGCAGTCGCAGCGCTGACCGTGTATGACATGGTCAAGGCAGTCGGCCGGGACGCCGAGATTCGGAGCGTCAGGCTGCTGGAGAAGCGGGGCGGCAAGTCCGGCCACTGGCGACGGCTGCAGGGAGACGCGACGTGAGAGGCATCCTCCGGACCCTCTGTACCAGCCAGGAGAAGGGCACGCCCAAGACGGCGGCGCAGGCTGCCGAGTTTGTCGCCGACCACGGGTTGCGGGGCGATGCGCACGCCGGCCCGTGGCACCGCCAAGTCAGCCTGCTGGACTGCGCCGACTTCGCGGCAATGCAGCAGCAACTGCCCGAGATCAGCCCTGGCGCGTTCGGCGAGAACCTGACCGTCGAGGGGCTCGACTGCTCGTCATTTGGGCTGGGGACGCGTCTCCGACTGGGTGCGCGGGCGGAACTCCGCATTTCGCAGCTTGGCAAAGTGTGCCACTCGCGGTGCGCCATCTACCACCAGACCGGCGACTGTATCATGCCCCGCCTCGGGCTGTTTGCTCGGGTGCTCACGGGAGGGTCGGTCGCCATCGGCGATCCGGTCGAAGTTGTCGAACTCGTGGCGCGCGAGCGCTTCCAAGTCGTCGTGCTGACTGTGTCCGACCGCTGCGCTGCAGGTTCGGCCGAAGATACCGCCGGCCCGGCTGCGGCGGCGGCAATCGAGCAGGCGCTGGGTGCCCACACCTACCGAGTCGAGGTTGTCCCCGACGAGACGGACACAATCGCCGAAAGGCTGAAACACTACTGCGACGGGCACTCTATTGACTTGGTCCTTACTGTCGGCGGAACGGGCTTCAGCCCGCGCGATGTCACGCCCGAGGCCACGCGGCCCCTCCTTGAGCGGCTTACGCCGGGATTGGACGAAGCCATGCGCGCCGCCTCCCTGCGGAGCCTGCCCCAGGCCCTGCTGTCCCGTGGGGTGAGCGGCATCCGAGGCTCCACCCTCGCCGTCAACCTGCCGGGCTCTCGCGAGGCGGCCACAGAGAACCTGAGCGCAATCCTGCCGGCCCTGAGCCACGGACTGAAGAAACTCCGCGGCGATCCCACGGACTGCGCGACGCCCGCGCGTCACGATGAGGAATGAACCGGTGCGCGTGAGGGCTCTGGGCGACGCTGATTGCTGGAGGAAGTGAGATGAGAGAAGGGACCGTACTGGCCGTCTGTATTTCGAAGGGAGGCATCCCCAAGCTCCCCGTCGAGTCGGCGCGGGTGACCGTGGACGGCATTGTCGGCGACGGCCGAGACCATGCCAAGCACGCCAAGCCGACGCGCGCGCTCAGCATACAAGACGACGAACTCCTGGCGGAGCTTCGCGCCGAAGGCTACCCGGTGGATCACGGCTCTATGGGCGAGAACCTCACCGTGCGGGGGCTGGACGTGCAGCACCTGACGCCCGGCACGCAACTGGCCCTGTCCGGTGGCGTTGTTCTGGAGCTGACCGAGGTCCGCAAGCCCTGCTTCGTGCTCGACCCCATCGACCCCAAGCTCAAAGAGGTGGTCGTCGAGCGGTGCGGCTTCATGGCAAAGGTGGTCGTGGAAGGCGAGTTGAGACCGGGCGAGGTCCTCCGGGCGGTCGACAGCGGAGGCGAGGGTCCCGCTGCTCCCTGAGTCCCAG
>PEVN01000284.1 GCA_002779825.1 Armatimonadetes bacterium CG06_land_8_20_14_3_00_66_21
CTGATGGACTCGCCGGTAGTGGGGGCGAGGCTGGACAAGTAGGCCGAACATCGAACATCGAAGACTGAACATCCAACGGCGAACTGCGAGGGCGGGAGGTGAACATTGTGGCGACGCGGAAGTACGACTTGGAGGACCGGCTGTTGAGGTACGCTGCGGCGATCATCCGGCTCGTAGAGTCGCTCCCGAAGACGCGGGCTGGAAGCCACCTTGGTGGGCAACTCCTGCGGTCTGGCACTTCGCCGCTGCTGAACCACGGAGAGGCGCAAGCAGCCGAGTCGCCGAAGGACTTTGCGCATAAACTCAGAATCTGCCTCAAGGAACTCCGCGAATCGCACCGCAGCCTCCGCCTCATCAAGGAGGTTCCGCTGCTCAAGACGACGACACACCTCGACGCACTCCTTGACGAGACCGACCAACTCATCCGCATCTTCGTGGCGAGCGTCAAGACCGCGGAGAAGAACCGCGACGCAGCAACTTAGCCGCGGCGGCCACTGCGCCACCCGAGGCGAAAACCCACGCCGGTGCGTGCACGCCAGACGCCGGGCGTTCCCCGGTCCGCGTTCGTCCTTCATCGTTCGTTCTTCGATGTTCGATGTTCGTTCTTCGATGTTCGATGTTCGTTCTTCAGTGATCGACGTTCCTCCGCCCCCATGAAGATCTCCTTCTCCCCCTCCATCTACGAACACGCCGCCGCTCTCATCGGCGAGACGCCGTGGCGCGTTTCGCGCGACCTCGATCTGCTGGTCCAGGCCCACCGGACTGCCTACGAGCTGTATCGCCACGCCCCTGTCGTCGTCGGCATCGATATCTACAATCTCGAAGCGGAAGCCTACGGGTGTGTCATTCAAGAGCCCAAGGGGAACGGGATTCCTGCCTTCCTCCAGCCGCTGCTTGCTTCCGTCGCCAGCGGCGCCCGGCTCCCCGAGTTCGAGCCTGCAAGGGCGGGGCGAATTCCCCTGATGATCGAGGCCGCTGGGCGCCTCAAGCGACTGCTCCCGGAAGCAAAGGTGTGCGTCCCGGTCAGCGGACCGTTCTCCATCGCCACCAGCCTGCTGGGCGGCAACCTGCTGCTGGAGGTTGCGGAGCGACCCGGGGAAGTACGGGACTTCCTCTTGGCACTGGTTGCGGGGCAGATCGCGTTCTGCCGCCTCGTGGCTGACGCCGGCCTGAGCATCGCTCTGTTCGAGTCGGCCGCAGCGCCGCCGTTGCTCTCGCCGGCGCAGTTCCACGAAGTGGAGTTGCCTCCGCTACGGGCACTGGTTGCCGGCGTGGAGGAGACCACCGGGCAGCGTCTCCCCTGCATCATCGGCGGCAACACCGAGCCCATTCTCGGCGACATCCTGTCCACTGGAGCCAGCTTCGTGATCTGTCCGGCAGAGACGGACAAGTACGCGTTCATGCGCGAGCTGGGCGACCGTACCGAGGTGCAGGTGCGGATCAACCTGCACCCGCTGCTGGTTGCCCGCGGCTCCCGGCAGCGGCTCCTGGCCGGCGTCGATGAGATCATTGGCCTCGCCGCCGGGCGTCCCAACGTCCTGCTGGGAACCGGCGCCGTCCCCTACGAGACCCCGCCCGGGAACATCCTGCTGATCCGGGACTATGTGTCATAGACGCGGCGCCAGCGCCACTCGTGTCTGTCGGAGGTACCTGCTGATCGGTTCCCTGCTCGCCGTCGACGTCGGGTTGCGCTGCGGCTTCGCGCTCTATGGTTGGGACGGGAAGCTACGCCGGTATCGGTCGCAGAACTTCGGGTCACGCGCGCGGCTCCGGCGCGGCGTTCCGGCCGTGCTGGCCGACGTGCCCGACCTGGAGTGTCTCGTCTTCGAAGGCACCGGGCCGCTGGCCGAGGTGTGGCAACACGAAGCGGACCGCCGCGAGGTCGACACGCTGCAGACCACCGCCGAGGTCTGGCGGCCGAAGCTGCTGTACCAACGCGAGCGACGAAGCGGCGCGCAGGCGAAGCACACGGCCGACGGGCTCGCCCGCCGCGTGATCGAGTGGTCGGGCGCGCCCCGCCCCACTTCGCTCCGGCATGATGCTGCGGAGGCAATTCTGGTGGGGTTGTGGGGCGTGCTGGAAGTGGGGTGGCTGGCGGCAATGCCCGCGCCGCTACGGCGGTAGCGGGCGGGCACACGACCGCGCAGACCGCTCAGACTGATCGCCTTCCTACCGACTCCAGCGCTCATGCGGCGCGGCCATGGCCGGGAACGCCGCGTGCGGCTCCGCCTGGTACCAGTACCCGACGGAGGCGATGTCATCGGTGAGCGGCTGGTAGATGCCGTTGGGCCACCAGCCCAGTTCCTGGATGGTCACTCGCAGGTCCTTGTCGAAGCGGATCGGGTCCATGACGTGCCAGCGGTACAGGCCGTGCTTGGGCACTTGGCCCTCTACCCGCTCCCAGAGCGGGTAGCCGAGGAACGGCGTCGAGAAGGTGTCGCCGAACCCCCACGCGCCGCCGAAGTAGTCTTCGGTGCCGGTGCCGCAGATCGTCGGGTTGTCGGCGTCGCCGTCGAGGAAGAACTTGATCTCGCCTTCGCCCCACCACCCATCCGACAACTGCGTCCACGCCAGGTAGGTGCCGACGTACTGGCCCTTGCCCTCGATGCCGTCGAGAATCACGTGCTCCGGCACTTCGCGCGTGCCCATGGAGCGCCGCCACTGCGCGTGCAGGTAGGCAGCTTCGACAGGCACGGCCGTCTCCGCCCAAGTGATCTGGTAGAAGAACCCGCCAATGTCCTCCCAGCGCTGGTTCTCAACGGTGATTCTGGCACCGTTGCGGAAAGGCATCGGCCAGTAGCTGTTGAAGCCGCCCGACGGGTTGACCGCGATGGGCAGGGAGTTGATCTTCGCCCGCCGCGCATGCCCGCAGCAGAACAAGTCGCCCAGCGGCACTTCGACAGAGGGCGTCTCCTCGCCGTCCCAGTACATCCGCAGAATGCAGTCGCGATATGCCGTCTCGGCGCAGGTGATCCAGATGTGCTGAATGACACCCGCGCCGGCAATGTCGGCAAGGACGGTAGTCTCGCCCTTTGGCAGCGTAATGCACGGGCGCACCTTCCACCCCTCGCCCAGCATCCGCGCCGCGCCCCCCTCCGGGACAGCCTTCGCGCCACCGCCTTTGGCGCCGTCTGGATTCTCCGCGCAGATTGAGCGCGTCTTCGCATCCGTCAGCAAGTGGACGCCGCCTAAGCCGAACTGGAATGGTTGGTTGAGCATGACTCAATGCCTCCCGAGGTGCAGTCAGTGCGATTGTCCGCGATCCGGCGACTGCCGCCAAGGGGTGGAGGTCGCTCTTCTATCGCTCCGGTCAGTCCGTTATCGAGCGAGTGGAGAGGCCGCCTTGCCTTGCGGGTGCGGAATCTCCCTGGCGTCTGCTCCGAGGTGCCGTGCCCCCTCCACTTCAGCGGCCGAAACTCTTGTGCGTTCCTCTATTGCATCCGACCCCAAACTGCGCTACACTCGGTCCGATTTTCGTTGATTAATCGAGGCGCTCTGGTCTCCTGGCATGGGGACGGGCGCAGGCGCAGCTTTGCAGCAACAGCGAGAGTCCGTTCGATAGGCCCTGGCCCCAATGCTTTCCTTCGGGTTGTTCGCCCGACAAGAAACATTGCGTACGTTAGGTCCGGCGAACAATTCCAGAAGAAGGGAGGCATTCCTCATGGCTACCGGAACCGTCAAGTGGTTTAACGACGGGAAGGGCTACGGCTTCGTCGAGCCGGACGATGGCGGCAGCGACCTCTTTGTCCACTTCAGCGCCATCCAAGCGAGCGGCCGTCGGACGCTGTACGAAGGCGACAAAGTATCCTTCGACGTCGAAGACGATCCGCGTGGCAAAGGCAAGCGTGCCGCGAATGTCGTTGTCCAACAGTCGCTCTGAGCCTGTCTTTCACGTTCCTTCGGGCAATCGGTAACGACGGCCTCTGGCAACTGCGCCCCGCACGGAAAGCCCGTGCGGGGCGCTTCCTTTGGGTCTGCGTGAGTCACCTTCCGGGAGAAGGTACTGAGAGCGTTCGAGGCGAAGACGTGCGCCAACGTACCCCGGAGTCGGTCCCTCGTCCCGGCCGATCCCTCACCTGGAGGTCCGACATGACCACGATAGTCTCGCTTCTGGTAGTCGTCGCGCTCCTCGGCTCCGCACTCACCGCTTCCGCCGAGGCGCTCTTCGAGGACGTGCTTGCCGTGCCCATTCAGAAAGGTCCACACGGCCCACGCGGCATGCCCGGCGACCTCATTGAGCTGAAAGACGGGACGCTGCTCATGTCCTACACGAAAGACAGCAACCTCATGGGCAGCAAGTCCACCGATCAGGGGAAGAGCTGGGGCGCGCCGTTCGTGCTGGTGCGTGGGCCCGAGCCACCCGCCAGTGGCTACTTCACCAACCCCGGGTTCCTGCGGCTACCGACCGGCGAGATCCTGCTGTCCTACATCCACAGCACCCACCCGACGACGCCCTACTATGCCAACACGTACTACCGCAAGTCGGCTGACGAGGGCGAGACGTGGACCGATCAGTTCATTTTGACTGCCTACCCCGGCTACGTGCTTGTGCACAACGACAGGCTGTCAATCCTGTCCACCGGCCGGATCCTCGCCCTGGCGGAGTACAAAGCCCACTTCCCCACCGATCAGGATCACAGCGGCTACGCAGGGATGTCGTTCTACTCCGACGACAACGGCTGCAGTTGGCACCCCAGCAAGAACATAGTGGACATGCAGCCGGTGGAGGTGCAGGAGGCAGACGGCGTTGAGCTGAAGGACGGCCGGGTGATGATGTTTGCCCGCACCTACAGCGGCTACCCCGTCCGCGCGTACTCCAGCGATGGCGGCGAGACGTGGTCGGCGGGCGAGAAGGTCGAGGGGATGGAGATGCCGTACGCCGGCCTGCCGACGGTGCGGCGCATTCCGTCGACAGGCGACCTGCTGTTCGTCTGGATCAGTGAGCGGTCAGTGGACAAGGACAACCCCAAGATCCAACGGCGTTGCGCGCTGTCGGCCTGCGTTTCCAAAGACGACGGTCAGACCTTCGAACCCCTCCGCAATATTGCCCGCGACCCCGAGGACGACTACGGGTACCAGAGCGTCGACTTCCTCGGGAACGACTTGGCGATCCTGAGCTACCACGCCCGCGACGGCTTGCACGTGGCGCGGATTGGGATCGACTGGTTCTATGGGAAGTGAGCCCCAGCGCACCATGACTCGAATCACCTCCAGCCTGCTCCTCTGCCTGACCCTCCAAGCGTGTGCGTACTGCGCGCCGGCAACGCGGTTGGCAGCCGTCGACGCCACCGGCGTCCTCCGTTGGCAGGACGACAACAGCGAGGTTGCCTTGTTCGGGGTCAACTACTACGTGCCGTTCTCCATCGACTACAAGGTGCTGACCGACCGTGGGCTCGACCACGACCGCGCAATCCGGGAGGACGTGACGCATTTCCAGCGGCTGGGGCTTGACGCCATCCGACTGCACTGCTTCGACCGCGAGATCAGCGACCACGCGGGCAACCTGCGCGACAACGAGCATCTCCGCCTGCTGGACTACCTCCTCAACGAGTGCAAGCAGCGAGGGATCTACTCGGTCATGACGCCCGTCGCCTGGTGGGGCAGCCCGGAGAAGGGCGGCTTCTCCGATCTCTACACGATGCCCCAGATGACCACCGACCCGGCGGCCCGGCAAGCCCAGTGCACCTACCTCAAGCAGTACCTCAACCACGTGAACCGCTACACCGGGCTGGCGTACAAGGACGATCCTGCCATTGTGGCGCTCGAGTTGATCAATGAGCCGCTGTACCCGCCGGGAATCACCGACGAGCAGATCACCGAACATGTCAACGCGCTGACCCGCGCCGCCCGCGAGACAGGCTGCACCAAACCCGTGTTCTACAACTGCTGGGGAAACCATGCCGCTGCCGTCGGGAAGGCCGAGCTGAACGGCGCGACCTTCGGCTGGTACCCAACGGGGTTGGTGGCGGGGCACATGCTGACCCGGAACTACCTGCCGCAGCTCGACGACTACCCGAGTATGCGCGACCCACAGCTCGCCGCCAAAGCGAAGATCGTCTACGAGTTCGACGCCGCCGACGTGCCCGGCGCGTACATGTACCCCGCGATGGCGCGGGCGTTCCGCAGCGGCGGCGCGCAGACCGCAACGCAGTTCCAGTACGAGCCGTTGTGCATTGCCGCCGGCAACCCCAACTGGCAGACCCACTACCTCAACTTGGTCTACACGCCGGGCAAGGCGCTGAGCTTCGCCATCGCCTCCCAGGCGTTCCATAGCACGCCGCGGCTGAAGCAGTTCGGGTCGTATCCCGACAGCGCCAAGTTCGGCGACTTCCGCGTGAGCTACGAGGAAGACTTGAGCGAATGGGTCACGCCGGAGGCATTCTGCTACTCGAACAACACGAAAACGGACCCGCCCGCCCCGGAGCGGCTCACCCGCGTGTGGGGTCGCGGCTCCTCGTCGGTTGTGCGGTACGAGGGGACAGGCGCGTACTTCCTCGACCGCGTTGCGCCGGGCGTCTGGGAGATGCAGGTCTACCCCGATGCCGTGATGGTCGCCGACCCGTACGTCGGCGGCACCAACGAGAAGGTGCGCGCCCTCTACCACGACTGGGAGATGCAGGTGCGTTTGCCGGACCTGGGCAGTCAGTTCTTCGTACGGCCGGCGGCCAGCGAGGGGCCGGAGCGGCAGGCGGCCGACGGGAAGATCGTGGTGGCGCCCGGGCAATACCTGCTCAGCAGCGGCCGCCTGCCTGCCAACCTCCCGCCGACCGAACTCCCGGCATTCGTCGCGCCGCCAGCCAGCGCGGCAGACCCGGCTGTCTACCTCGCCACACCGAAACGGTGGCGAGAGAGGCGCCCATTGGCCCTCACCGCCTCGGTAGCCGCCACCGACGTGGATGCATGCACGCTCCACGTCCGGCCCGCGGGCGCCGACGGGTACAGCGCACTTCCCCTGACAGCCACCGGCGCGTACCGCTACCAGACCACCGTGCCCGCGGAGTCGGTGAAGGCCGGCAAGCTGCGGTACTTCGTCACCGTTCGCACCAAACAGGGCGCCTACCGGTTCCCGGGCGGCGCCCTGTGGAGCGGCGCTGAGCCGGCGGCCGTCCCCGCGGCTGACCTGGTTGCCGTGAAGGAAGGCACCCCCGTGCCCAAGCCCACCTACGGCGGTCCCGCGGGCGCTTCCGCACGTGCCGAGTTCGTGCCGGGACAGACGCCGGAGCACCTCGCCATTCGGCTTGAAGCCGACCGGTTCGGCGACCCGCCGAGCTGCGCTGGGATCCGCGTTCCCGCCGTGCGGCCGACAGGCGACCTCAGCCGGTACCACTCGATCACCGTCGTGGCGCGCGGCGGCCCGGAGACCAGCGCAGTGGAGCTTGGCCTGGTCCAGAGCGATGGCAATACCTTCGGTGCCGAAGTGCCGCTCGGCCCCACCTGGGGCGAAGTCACTATGCCGCTGCGCAGCCTTCACGCGCTGTGGGACACCAAGACGGCAGCGCCCGACTTGTCGAAGCTGACGGAGGTGTCACTCATTTTCGGCAGTTGGCTCTTCCCTGAGGCGAAGGACCGTCCCCACTTCGTTGAAGTGCAATCGGTGCGCCTCAGCAGCACGCCGAACGTGTGGACGTTGGAGGTTGCCTCGGACGCAGACCCGATCCGCCTCGTAGACCCGGTCGGGGAGGCGGTCCGCCTGAACGGACACGCGGGCACCGTCCAGACTGTGCGAGGCGCGGCCGCCGGCCGCCAGGCCCTTCGCGCCTCAGTCGCGAGTTTTGCCGGTCAGCCGGACTCGAGTTCCTTCCGCCTGGAGGTCGATCCCAGCACCGACCTCTACCGCGACGAACTACCAAACGCAATGGCCGTCCTCCTCACCGCCCGCGCCGCTCAGCCCGACACAACCCAGGTGGAACTGGTGCTCATAGAACAGGACGGCTCGCCGTGGGGCACCACCGTGTCGTTGACCCGCGACTGGCAGACAATCCGCCTCCCCGTCACCGCGTTCCGCTACTTCGCCCACTGGCGCCCGCCCCAAGGAGATCGCGGGGGCGAAGGCGATCACCTCCGCCCGGCAGAGGTACGCCAAGTCAACTTCTGCTTCGGCGCCTGGCTGTTCGGCGACAAGGCGGACAAGCCGCACGCGTTTGAGGTGCAGGACGTGTGCCTCGATACGCTGCGGTAGAGCCCTGCGGGGCCCGAGATCGAAGGAACGACGAGGATGGCCGTTGGCGCGACAGCGCTGGCAGCCAACCAACGGGCGCGCCGACGCACTCCGGAGGTCACTCCGAGGCACCCCGGTCCGGTCTCTTGCCTCCGCTCACGCCACCTGCGGCCAATCCTCGTACTGCGCTTCTGCCTGCTCCATGATCCGCTCAAAGAACGGCTCGAAGTCGGCGTGCCTGACCTTCTTCTTCCGCAGTACGAGGCGGACAGCGGCTTGGACGCCATCGTCGATGAGATCCTGGAACCGGGTCTGCCGCCACTCCGCCCTCCTGCCGGACCCCATGCCACGCGTTGCACAGCGCGGGCGCCCTGAAGGGGCGGAGTGAGAATAGCCCGGCGGCTTCAGCTCCGGGTTCAGGGCATCGTCCCACCACCCCAAGTCCTACAGGGACGACTGAAGACGGCGAGGTTGGGCGGTCAGCCGTCCTTGCAGGACTGCGGAGGGGCGCGCGCGGCCTCGAGTCCCAAGGCTGAAGCCATTGGGCCATTCTCATTGCGTCCCTTCGGGACGCGGGGCTGGGCGGCGACGTCCTCAACCGTCCCCACCGTCCTCAGCCTCCAGTCGCGCCTGGACCTTGGTTGTCCCCTCTTGCAGCAGCGTCAGAAACGCCGCGCGGGTGTTCTCTGCAGTTGGGTTCCAGTCGGCGTCGGGGAGCAGACCCCACGCCTCGTACCAGGCGGCCGCTTGCTCCATGATCTTGGCGCGGCTGCCGCCGGCGGAACGAAGCACGCGCAGCGTCTAGTGGGCGACGGGATCGTCGCGCCGGTACTTCGACCGCGCCATATCCAGCCCTTGCCGCATCCAGGCGCGCAGATCGGCCAGGGCGGCATCCAGCTCGTTCCGTGCCACCGCCAGCGCCCGCCGATGCCCGACCAACCCCTGCCGCAGGGCGCGGAGACCGTCGATCACTGCCGGTCAGTCAGCCACCGCTCGCCCCGCCCATACCCACTCCGCGCTCAGCGTCACCTGCGTCGCATAGGTGGTATCCGCCCGGGCCAACACTCTTCCGCAAGTCAGGTTCATGCCAACCCTTCCAAGTGAACGATTGTCCGCCCCTGCACGCTTCCAATTCCTGTCAGTACACACCTCCTCCCGGTCAGCCGGGTGGTTCCACCACTCGGTGAGGGGGTTCCGCCGATCAGTGGACGGGTTCCGCTGGTCAGTCAAAAAGCTTCGCCAGTCAGCGGACGCGTTCCTTTGGTCAGTGGTAACTACCCAGGTACCTGTTCCGCGAGACGACGGAAGAGGTGAGTGCTACGTTGGGGCGGGGGGCGAGGG
>PEVN01000057.1:0-39759 GCA_002779825.1 Armatimonadetes bacterium CG06_land_8_20_14_3_00_66_21
CCTGCCCAGCTTCAGGCTATCTTCGCCGCCGGTAGCACGGCCTTCTGGGAAGGGAACCCGGCAGTCATCGACGCCCTGGAGCAAGCGGGGGCGTTGGCGCACGTCGAGACGCTCCGGGTGTTCGTCAGCCCGCTGTCGCGGGACGAAATCCTCAGCCTGAAGTCGCCCGAGTCCGGCGCGGACGTGCGGACGTTTGTGACCGACCTCATGCGGCGCAAGCTGTTTTGGCGGAAGAAGCGACAGAAGGGCTCCCTGTCGCCGACCGACGCGGAAGACATCGAGACCCGCGCGGCAACCGCGTACGACGAGTTGCGCGTGGCGTGGAAGTTCGACGCAGTGCTCCCCAATCACGACGGCGAGGACAGCGAGAACTGGGCGGCGTTCCCGTGCCTACTGGGCGATGCGCGACGCACGGTGGAGGCGTTCGCGGCACTCCTGCGGGGCGAGCAGTGCGACTGGGCGGAGCGGTGGGAGCGGGAGTTGGTGCCGTGACAGGGCGCTCGTGCTCGCCCTATCACAGGACGGGAACACCCCCTGCCGACGGGAAGGTAGGCGTAAGCCGGTCGGTCTCCGCCGACGAGGTGCGAACGGGACCGGCTGACGCCTGCCTTCCGGCTTTGGCGTGAGGAGGAGGTCTCAGACGCACAAACGCCGCGCGCTCCTGAGAGCGCGCCGCGCGAATGTGCTGCACCCCGTGCGACTCTACTGCTGCTGCTGACCTTGCGGCTGCTGCGGCCGGCCGAATCCGCCAGGACCACCGGGACCGCCCGGACCGCGCATTCCCTCGGGCTGAGGCAAACGCACCTGCTTGATGACCTCGAGGGTGTCGATATCCAACTGGTACACGGTGTCGCCGCGGACGATGAAGAGGTACTTCTCCGTCGTGGTGACCGCCGGCGTCGCCATCATGCCGCCCATGCGCTGCATCCACTGCCGCGGGTCGCGTTGCCCGCCGTCGGGACCGGCAGGCTGGCCCGGCATGCCCCCCGGACCGCCAGGCTGCTGCGCGTCGGGGCCGCCTTGCGCGCCTCGGCGCTCTCTCAGTTGGGCGATCATCTTGATCGCCGCTTCCTTGCGCTTGGCGGGGTCTTGCAGGTCAGCCGCCAGGTCGTTCCGGCCTTGCGCTTTGGCCGTTTCGAGCAGCTTCTGGTAGGTCTGCTCGTTCAGCGCGATGTTGCCCACCATGTCCGGCTTCTCTGTCGCCGCTTGCGCCAGCAGGTTCCCGGCGGCGGCAGCTACGCCCAGCAACGCCAGCACCCCCAGCCTTGCCAACCCTCTCCACGATTCACTACTTGCTCGATAGGTCATCCGCTTTCCCTCCGTTTGATCGGTTCTTGTCCGGCACCATAGTGGGTACTGACGCCGGTCCTCCGCGGGTTGTTCAGCCGACGATCATCCAGCCGCCGTTGGCGTTGATCACGGTGCCGGTCACATTGATCGATTCGTCTGAGGCAAGATAGACCACCGCCCAGCCAGCGTCGTTGGGCGTCTGGCAGCGCGCCATGGGGGTGCGTTGGATGGCTTCCTGAAGCGCCTCCCCAACCAGTCCCTCTTCTGCAAGCACGCTCAGCTCGTTGTCGCTCATCACCCAACCAGGCAGCACCATGTTGACTCGGATGTGGTCGCGCGTGTAGGCATTGGCGAGGGTCTTCGTCAGGTTGAGCAGCGCGCCTTTGGAGGCAGCGTAGGCGACCAGATTGGGGAAGCCCTGGTAGCTGTGCCCGGAGCCGATGTTCACGATGCTCCCACCGCCCCGCGCCAACAGGTGGGGCGCCGCATGTTTGCACATGAAGAACGGCCCGCGGACGTTGGTGCCCAGGACGCGGTCCCACAACTCCCGCGTGGTGTCGACCAGCGTGGCTCGGGGGAAGATGCCAGCGCAGTTGACCAGGGCGTCGAGCCCGCCGAACTCGCTGACTGCAAGGGCGACGGTCGCGGCGCAGCTCGCCTCTTCGATGACGTCGGTTCGGCTGAACACGGCGGTGCCGCCTGCGTCGCGGATCTGGCTGACAGTCTCGTGGCCGTTCTCTTCGTTCCGGTTGGCGACGACGACTGACGCGCCTTCCTGTGCCAGCAGACACGCAATGCCACGGCCGATTCCCGAGCCAGCCCCGGTGACGATGGCGACCTTTCCCTCAACACGACCTGACATCGACACTCACCTTGCTCATTCACCCCTCGCTTCGCAGTGCGTCTGCACCGCCTCGCGGAGGCTTCTCGCGCCCTCCCGCACGGCCTCCGACGGGAGGCTGGGGTGCACGCTAAGATTGCGAAACCGCGGGGCGGCGGCTTCGGCCTGCGGGCAGCTTCCCGGAACGTACTGCACGTAGTCCGGCAGCGGGTACCCCACAGAGGTGCGCCGCTCCTGCTGCATCCGCTGGTAGACGACCTCCAAGTAGTTGATCTCCGAGTACGTCCCCAGCGCCACCGGCACGCGCACCGGATAGAACCAGTAGTTGGGCGTCGTATCCGGGTAGACGTACGGAAGCTCGATAGCCGCCGCCCCACGCAACTCCGACTCGATGATCGCCGCATGTTCCCGCCGCCGAGCGTTGAACGCGTCGAGCTTGCCCAACTGCGCCAGGGCGACCGCGCCCTGCAGCTCGCTCATGCGGTAGTTGTGCCCAAAGGTGTAATGCCCGCGCGTGCGCAGCCCAGCCAGCGGCTCCGCCCGGGGCGCCTCAAGCCCGTACTGGAACCAGGGCATGCCGCAGTTGGCGTACATCGCCGCCCGTTTGTAGACCTCCGGGTCGTCTGTGGCGACGAGACCGCCTTCGCCGCTGGTGAGGTGCTTGGACTGCTGCATGCTGAAGCAGACTACGTCGCCCAGCGTCCCGGCCTTGCGGGCTTTGTAGTAGCAGTCGTACGCCTGCGCGCAGTCCTCGACGACCTTCAGGTTGTGTCGCCGCGCCACAGCCAATATCTCGTCCATCGGCGCCGGCTGCCCAAAGAGATGCACCACGACAATCGCGCGGGTCTTCGGCGTCACTCGCGCCTCGATCCCTTCCGGGGAGAGGATGAGTGTCCGCGGGTCTGTCTCCGCGAACACGGGAATGCACCCCAACGACACCACCGGCATCGACACAAACAGCGGCGCCGTCGCCGGACAGATCACCTCGTCGCCCGGTTCGAGGCCGAGGCCCGCCAGCGCTGTCTCGTTGGCGCACGTGCCCGACGTCACGCCCAGCACGTAGTCCCGCCCAAGGCGCTGCCCGAATGCCTCCTCAAGACGCGCCACGAAGTTCCCCCTCGTTCCGCGCCAGAGCTCTTGCCTGTCGATCACCTCACCGAGAAACGCCAGTTCCACTTCACCAAAGCACGGGTCCGACATGGAGCACCTCCGCAGGGGTCTGCAAGCTCGTCGTTGTTTGAGGGCAAGAACGCGGCGCCATTCTACTGCGATTGCGGTGCTGGCGCCAGTTCGCGATCAGAGACCGTGCGGCAACGACCCGTCACAGCAGCCCCTCCGTGTTGGGCGCACACTCCTGAGCCGGCATCAACTGCTGCCTGTACAGCAGCGCTTCCGAGAACAGAATGTAGTAGTAGCCGAGGTCGGGGTCGTCCCTAAGCCCCTCCGCCAACGTGCGCTGCGCCTCGGCCAGCTTGCCCTGCTGGAGGTAGAGCGCAGCCAGGTTCGCCTGGGCGACGGCAAGCCTCGGGGCAGCCGTCAGCGCCGCTTGGTGTTCTGCCAGAGCGTCCGTTTCGCGCCCTTGCAGTTGCAGCGCCAACCCCAGCCCGGTATGCGCCTCCGCGGGTGACCAACACCGAGTAGCCGCACTGCCCGGACAATCCCTAAACGCGCGAAGCAACGTTGACGACATCCCCCCCGCGCCGAGCCTCATGAGGCGCTCCGCCCCGACGACGCCGATGACCATCCGCCCGGTATGGAGGCCGATCCCCAGGTCGAGCGGCGTGTCGTCGGCGTCAAGCCGGGAGGGTCCCGCCACCGCCTGCCACGCCTCCAACGCTGCCCGCACCGCTCGCACAGGATGGGCGGCGACTGCCCGCGATTCCTCAAACAGCGCGAACACACCGTCGCCCAGGTAGTCAATCGGGCGCCCCCCGTGCTTGGCGACCACGTCGGCCACTGTGGTGGTGTAGCGGTTCAGCACCCGCGACAGCTCCTCCGGTGGCAGTTGCTCGGACAAGGTGGTGTACCCGCGCAAGTCGCAGAAGAACGCCGTCCCGACTGCCTCGTGCCCGCCCACCCGCAGCCGGGAGAACAGGTGCATGATGCCGGGGACCATCTCGTGCCCGATGAACCGGCCGAGAGTGAACCGCGTCCGGCTGTACTCCTACAGCGCGATGGCGTTGTAGGCAATGACAAGGGACAGCAGCAGGAAGTGCAGCCACCGGTGTTCACCCGATAGCCGCAGCAGCCCGCGGAGCCTTCCTGAGTTGGGGGCGGTGCTGTTTGGCATGCGTTCAGTGCTGCTAACCGTCAGGATCCTGTTCCCGTGCGAACACGCCAGCCCGCGCAGTTCCGGGGTTCTCACCGATTCGCCGTCTGCGCGGCCGTCCCTTCCCTGGCGCTCTCGCCGAACGTCCGCGCTGCTCGCCTTGAGATCTAACGGGGCGGTTCCATGGCACCGATGCCTCACCAAGTTCAGGCGGGAACGTTGGCTGCCGGCGCCAACTACGTTACAGTGGCGCCGTCCGGCAAGTGGCCGGTCCAACGTACCGAGCCCGCCCCCCGGTCGAAGGGAGGTGCTGCTGTATGATCCGTCGTCTGTTCGTTGAGGAGGAGGGACAGACCCTCGTGGAGTACGGGCTGCTGGTGTCCCTGATCGCCCTCGTCGTCATCGCGATCCTGACCGTCCTCGGTCAGAAGGTCCGCAACCTGTTCGTGACCGTCAACTCGAATATCCTCTCGACCACGTGATCCCCCGTGCGTCTTGAGGGTCCTCCGCCGCGTTGCCAGTCTCTGGCACGCGGCGTTTTCTTATGGTTTTTCGCCCCCTCTGCTCCGGTCAGGGCTTCGAGCACCCGCGCGGCGCCACCGTCGGGCTGAAGGCGGCGCCGAAAGCGAAGGCGGACAGGCAGTTGACGTTGTAGGGCGGGCGGGACGCAAGAAAAAGACCCCGCGGCCAGAAATACCGTAGTTTTACGGACAGACAGGTTCTCCACAGTATTGCATAATGGTCGCCCATACCCATGGAGACGAGACAGACTTTGGCTACTGCCTGAGGGAGCACGGAGTAGCGGGAGGACTCCCATGGCTGTGCAGAGGGCTATGGACGTCCTCCCCGCACGCTTTCTCAGGGAGATGGACGACGTTCGCAGTCGGCTCAACGTGTTGCGCCAGACGGGACTGAGTGGCGTCGCGGGTCGGTACCGCGCCAAAGCCCACCTCTCGTGGGGAGAAGCCATGAGGGGCGGCGAGGTCGGATACACGGTGGAGAACGTGTTCCAGTCAGATGAGCCACTCTCAGGAGCAGATCGGGAGGAGGCGTTTGCAGCGTCCGTTGCCCAAGCGACTGCTGACATTCTGGGGCAGAGCAACACTCAGCCGGCGCCGACGAAGACCTCCGAGAAGCCAGCGTGGACTGGACCAATGCCAGAGGGCATGTCGGAGAGCCTGCTGCGACGGCCGCCAGACGCGAGCGAAGAGGGCGCCCCGGGTGCCGTATGCGAACAGCTTCGGGAAGCCCAGAGGAGGCTCGGTACTCCAGACCCCCGGGAGGTCCCCGCGTCCTTACGCGTGCCCTGACCACCAGCACGCGTCGTGAGGGAACATCGTCACATTCCCGCTCAGTGGCCCGACGCCCAGAAGCCGGTAGTGACCGACGCCGGTTCGTGGTTGACAGACAGGGTCGCCAAGTGCCAGTATGCGGTAGTTCAATGGGGTTAAGTGACCCTTCGTTCCCCGGTCTCGTAGCTCCCAAGGCGACGGTCCGTTCACAAGCTGACATGGACCGACTCGCGGGTGATGCACTGCCCCGACCGCCGTTCCGTGGGGGCAGTGCATTCCTGGGCCCGAGAAGACACGCCGGTCACTTCGCCCGCCGCTCCACTAAGGGCCGCATCCGCCGCATGTACGCAAAGTAGTCCTCCAATATCCACCGGTGGTCGAACACGAGTGTAGGCAGGTCGCCTTCGGTGAAGACTTCGGCGCGCTTGGCGTCGTCGCCGCCTTTGGGTTTGCCGCGGGCGCGGGCGATGAAGACGGTGCTGAGGTTGTGCTGGCGCGGGTCGCGGTGGGGGTCGCTGTAGGTGTGGAACTGCCGGATGAGTTCTACCTTCAGCCCGGTCTCTTCCTTTGCTTCGCGGATGGCGGCGGCTTCCAGGGACTCGCCGTAGTCCACGAAGCCGCCGGGGAGCGCCCAGCCTTTGGGGTCGTTCTTCCGCTCGACCAACACGATGCCGTCCTTGACCTCGATGACGAGGTCGACGGTGGGGACCGGGTTGCGGTAGGTGTCGAGTTCCTCGCCGCAGTGCGGACAGCGCTGCTTGCCGGAGGCTTTGGCCATGGGTGATCGCTCCTTCGTGACGACGCTGTACCAAATGCCCTCTTGGGTGCGGTTGACCTGCTCCAGCGCACCGCCCCGGCTAAGGAAGTAGGTCGCCCGTCGCGCCAGCCACTCGGGCATCTTGCTGGCGCGGGCGAGCTGCTTGTTGGTGAACGGCGACGGCGGCAGGGCGGGCAGGAGGTTGAGGTAGTCGGCGCCCGTTCGCAAGTCGAGCTGCTCGACGATGTTGACCAGCACGCGGTCGACCAGGCTGACGCCTCTGCGGCGCCAGCTCCCTTTCCCGTCGTCGACCCGGTGGTCCTCTTCCTCCGTCATGAGCAGGGACAGCGTCAGGTTCGGCCCCGGCAGCACCCCGGCGACGTTGACCAGTTCCTGGAACACGTCCAGCGGGCGCCCGCGCTTGGGCGACCGGCGCCGGCTGAGCACCTCCCCGCCACGCTTCGCCCGCCGCACGACGAATTTGGCAGCGGGGATCGGGTACACAACCTGCACCTCGCCGTGCTGCGACAACGCTTGCAGCTTCTTGCGCAGCCCGTGCAGGTTGGTCGTCTGCACCTCAACGATCCGGTCGGCGCACAGCACGTCCACCCAGTAGCTCCCGACCTTGGCTTCGACCTCGCCACCGGCCTGCGCGAAGTGCCGTTTCAAGGCTTCGTGCAGGTGTGTCTTTGAGCGGAGCATTACGGGCGTGTCCATAGGGCGCGAGCTCCCGTTCCGCTTCACGCTACGGGCACCCGGAGGCTTCCCTTGCGCAAGTAGTAGTCGTACCCAACGCGGACACCGTAGAACGGTCTGAACTGGCCCGCCGCGTTTATCTGGTTGGCGATGTCGATCAGAGACTCGCCGAACCACACGCGGCCTGTCACGGGGTCAATCCCCGCCGCCTGCCCCTTCCGGGCCGACACGTCATGCTGCCGCTGGTACACCTCCCAGAACTGCTGGGCGCGCTCCATATCCACATACGTGTCCGCTGTCGTTGGCGCTGACATGCAAGACCTCCTTGGGACCTACGTAGTGTGGTTTGCCATTCTACTGCATTGTGCTCACGAGGACGACCGGCTCACGCCTGCCTCGCCGTGGCACGCACTCACCCCTCAATCAACTCCACATTCGCCCGCGGCACCGTTACTTCTTCGCCCGAGGTCAGCCGCGCCTGCAGCACGCGGACCCGGGCGCCGGACTCGACCTCCTGCAGTTCGGGCGGCAAGGCGGTGACGGTTGCCAGGCGGCCGAAGTACGGCTCGCGGATCAGCCGCAGCAGCGCGCCCTCCACCAACTGGGTGGTTTGCCCGCGGGCCGCCGCGTCGTCGTCAGCCGGCGCAGCGGCCCGCGGGACGATGACCTCGGGGCGCAGCACGCCGGCGCGGATCTGGGTGGCGCCGCTGATCGACGCGCGCTGCCCCTCCAGCGACCGAAGCAGGTCGAAGGTGCGCGTAGCCATGGGGATCTCGCCGAAGCCCTCAGTGACAATCAGCGTGAACGGCAGGTTCTCGTTACCGGTGATGGCGAGGCCGATCTCGTAACCGAGAAGCTGGGTCAGGTCGGCATCCAGGATGCCGCCGCCGACTACGCCGGCGACGCCGACGCGCGCGGCTGCCGCCAACACGTCGGCCGTGACCAGCCCGCCGCAGACGACAATCTTCCCGGCGTGCACTGCCGACAGGGCGTCACCGCTCACGGTCGCGTCCGCCGAAGCTGCCACGCACGCCAATGCTCCCTGCCGCTCGCCACCGACCCCGAAGATGCCCTGCACGTAGGCCGCGTCCGCGCGCACGACAGCGCCGTCTCCTTCCAAGACCTCCTCGATCTCGCCGTGCAGGTATGCCAGCACTTCCACGGGGCGCGCCGGGTGACGCACGCCCACGTTGCCTGTCACCTCCGAAACGTACTCGAGGACGCCGGACACCGGTGACTCACAGGCAGACGTGAAGAGCCCGAAGAACGACTTGGTGCGCGCGAGCAGCCCCCCGGATGCGACCTGCTCCCCCTCGCGCTTGAGCATCGCCGGCCGGAGTTCCTGCGGCTCCAGCCCGAGCTTCTCCGCCACCCGCACGGTGGTCAACGGCCCCGGCAGCTCCGTGCGCGCCACGACGGTGTCCGGCTCGACGCAGTCGCCCACGGCAACCAACACGTCGCCCTTTAGCGGCAGCCGCCGCGTCTTACGGACGACGGTGCGCTCAGTCACAACCAGTCCGGGAGTGTACGCGGTCGCCATGTCGGTCAGTCCCCCTCTCCCGTGGGCAGTCCCAGCGCGCCCAGCCACTTCGCCGCTTGACGCTGCCGCTCGCTTGGGTCAGTCGCGCGGACCAGGGGCCGCCCGCGGGCATCAAGGAGCAGCCCCACCACCCCGCCGACGACCTCCGTGTCCAGTTCCTTTCCGAAGCCGGCGCCGCAATCGAACCGACGTTCCGGCGTCACCGTCAGTCGCGCCGTTGCCCCCTGCGGCAGGTCGCGCCGCACCAGCTCACCGAACTGCAGTGTGACGGTCTGCTCCGGCGCTCCCGAACGCGCGACGCGTACCTCGGCCACGGTGTCACCGGGCTTCCCCTGTCCGACGGGAGCCAGACACGTGCCCAGGGGAATCAAGCAGTCGCGCTCGAACACCTGCACCGACGCCTCCGGGACGACCTGCGCCAACACGCCGAGCTGCGGCATCATGAAGATGCTGTCGACGGCAAGTTCGGTCACGCCTTCCGGTTGGAAGGCGTCGAGCAACATCAGCGCCGACTGCGCGCGCTGCGGCGCATGGGAAAGCACGCCGCCGCTGCCAATGAGGAGACCGAGGTTCCTCATGCTGACGACGGTCTGCCCCGTGCCTGCCTGCGACAGAGCGTCGCCGATGGTTCGCTCCTGCTGGATGCCCTTCAGCCCAACGGCCAGCGAGCGGTGGTGTTCCAGCGCGAGCCGAAGCGCCTCCCGTGCCAGCGCCTGCTCGACCAGCAGGTCCTGAATGGTCTGCGGAATCGTGGTGGGCCGGATCATCTTGTTGCGCAGGCGGTTGCGCAACTCGTCCCGGTCCAGCGGGAAGGGCAGCCAACGGAGCACGTTGTCGGTGCCGGCCTCCGCGAGGACGTTGCAGATGCTGTAGCTCATCCCCAGGTTGGCGCTGACGGTCCGATGGAACTGGCCGCCGAACATGGTGAACACATCGGTCGTCGCTCCGCCAATGTCCACCGCGAGCACGTCGATGCCACGTTGCTGCGCCACTGTCTGCACCATCATGCCGACGGCTTGCGGCGTCGGCATGATGTCGGCGGACGTCCACCCGGTCAGCTTCGAGTAGCCCGGCGCCTGCTGCATGACGTGTTCGAGGAATAGCTCGTGGATGGCTTCGCGGGCGGGGCCGAGGTTCTCCAGTTCCAGCGTCGGGCGGATGTTGTCTACCACCCGCAGGTCCATGGACTGGGAGAGGATCTTCTCCACCTCCGCGCGCGCATCCCGGTTCCCCGCGTAGACCACCGGCAACCGGTACCCGCTCCCCAGCCTGGGTTTGGGGTCGGCCGCCAGCAGCAGCTCAGCAGTCTCCACCACGTGGGTGATCGTCCCCCCGTCGGTCCCGCCCGAAAGCAGGATCATGTCCGGCCGCATGTGCCGGATGCGCTCGATGCGCTCGTGCTCGCGCCGGCCGTCGTCGACGGCAATCACGTCCATGACGATGGCCCCCGCCCCCAACGCCGCGCGACTGGCGCTCTCGGCCGTCATGGCGCTCACGACGCCGGCCACCGTCATCTGCAACCCGCCGCCGGCGCTGCTGGTGGAGACGTAGAGGTCGGCTCCGTCGCCGGAGTCCTCCCGAAGCACGAGACCGTCCTCCGTCGCGAGGCGGAGTCCGGTGAGGTCCTCGACCTCGCGGACAGCGTTGAGCACGCCGAGGGTCACGTCGTCGAAGGGGGTCTCAACCGTGGTCGGCGCCTCCCCTCGCGCTGCGAGTCGGTACTCGTCGCCCTGCCGCTGGATCAGGATTGCTTTGGTGGTGGTGCTGCCACAGTCGGTGGCAAGGATGGTTGCTGGTTGCATCTGGTGTCTCTGTCGAGCGGCGAGCGCATCGGTCCGCGCGAAAGAGACTCATTCGCCACGCGTGCCCCGTTCTCATCCTTGACGCGGCGGCTCGCGCTTGGGGAGTGAGCACAACGGGACCCAAACAGTGTCACATTCTTGACAGGGCGCCAAGCGTACTCTATCATCCTACGTGGCGCGATAGACCAAGTTCCCGGAACCGGTCTGTCGCTGGAGGAGATCCAGCGCATGCCAAAAACCGAAGCCCCGAAGCTCAATGTCCTGTTGGTAGACGACGACGCCGACATGCTGTCGATGCTCAGCAAGCTGCTTTCGCGCAGAGGTTATGCCGTCGAGACCGCCAGCAGCGCCACAACCGCCCTGGCGAAGCTGAAGAAGTCCAGCTTCGAGGTAGTCATCTCGGATGTGCGGATGCCGAAGATGGACGGAGTCGCGCTACTGGAAAAGGTCAAGGAGCGCACCCCGCGCACAGCAGTCGTCCTGCTGACCGGGTACGGCACCATCGAGACTGCCGTGAACGCAATGAAGAAGGGCGCCTACGACTACATCACCAAGCCGCCCAACCCCGACGAGATCCTGCTGATGCTGGAAAAGCTCAGGGAAGCGCAGCGCCTCATGGACGTCAACGAGGCGCTCGCCCGAGAGCTGACCGGCAGCGTTGATGACGACGGCATCGTTGGCGAGCACCCCACCATGCAGGAGCTGAACAAGCTCATTGAGCGGGTTGCCCGGGCGGACAGCACCGTCCTTATCCGCGGCGAGAGCGGCACCGGTAAGGAGCTCGTGGCGCGCTCGATTCACCTGCACAGCCCCCGCGCGCGCTTCCCCTTCATTGTGGTGAACTGCGCCGCAATGTCGTCCGAGCTGCTGGAGAACGAGCTGTTCGGCCACGAGCGCGGCGCCTACACCGATGCCCGCGAGCGCCGGCTGGGCAAGTTCGAGGTGGCGCACCGCGGCACCATCTTCCTCGACGAGATCGGCGCCATGAGCACGGGGCTGCAGCAGAGTCTGCTGCGGGTACTCCAGGAGAAGAGCTTCGAGCGCGTCGGCGGCACTATGACCGTAGAGGTGGACGTGCGCGTCGTCGCCGCCACCAACGCCGACATGGAGGAACTGGTCAAGCTCCGGCAGTTCCGCGATGACCTGTACTACCGCCTCAACGTGGTGCGGATCGACGCGCCGCCGCTTCGCCACCGGCTCAGCGACGTGCCGGCGCTGGCGACGCACTTCCTCGGGAAGTACGTCCGCAAGTGCGGGCGACCCGTCGAGGGCATCGACGCCGCGGCAGTCGCGCTGCTGCAGCAGTACCAGTGGCCCGGCAATGTGCGCGAGTTGGAGAACGCCATCGAGCGGGCCCTGGTCCTCGGCGAATCCAGACGGCTGATGCCCGACGAACTCCCAGCGGAGGTGCGCGGCATCTCGTCTCTGACCATGCCTTCGGGCGCCGCCGGGCAGGGGCTCACAGACTCGGTGGACCGCTATGAGCGCGAACTGCTACTGCGCGCCCTGGTAGAGGAGGACTGGAACCAGAGCCGCGCCGCAGAGACGCTCCAGATCAACAGGACCACTCTCATCGGCAAGATGAAGAAGCACCAGATCACCTCGCAGCCGGGCCAGGTGTAGCGCGCCGAACAAGTGGCTTGAGCGGCCGCCGAGAGAGGAGAGCAACACTTTGCCGTTCACGTATACCCGCGAAGGTTGGGAACACACCGAAGTCCCGGTGCGACTTCGGCTCCGTCTGGGAGAATACCCTCTGTCCTACGTCTGCTGCACGCCTGCCGGGGAAGTTCCGCGAACTTCCACTTCGGTGTGTTCCCAACCTTCGCGGGTATATCTGACAACCGTGACGAGCGTGCTGGTGACAGTCGTCGCCGCAGGCGTCTGCACCCGGGTCGTTGGGGCCGACATGCAGGCGGATTCACCGGTCACGTTTCCCGAGGAGGGCGCGCTGCCTGCCAGGTTCCCGCCGGACCGGCCGTCAACCGCCAGCGAGACGCCGGAAGAAGGCTACTACCTGTTCACCACGCCCGAACGCTCGCTCGAACAGATCGCCAAGATCCAGGCCGAGATGCCCCAGGGCAGCTTCGCCCTTCCGAAGGCGGACTGGTCGGTCCTGTCGCGCACGCGACGCATTCTCACTGAAGGTGGCGAGCTGCGCTTGTTGGCCCTCGGCGACAGCATGGTCAATGACACGATGCGGTCGGCATGGGTGGCCAAACTCGGCGAGGCATACCCGAAGGCAACTCTTGAGGCGTGGGTGTATGTGCGCGGAGGCGGTGGCTGCCAGCACTACAGGGAAGAGAACCGCATTGCCAGGTACGTCCTGCCGCGGAAGCCGACGCTGGTCTTCATCGGTGGCATCAGCCAGGGAGGCGGGATTGAGGATATCCGGGAAGTCATCCGGCAACTCCGCGCCGGTCTGCCCGAGGTGGAGGTTCTACTGGCCACCGGCACCTTCGGCTCGCTGGCCGATCCGCGGGCGCCGCGAGAGCTCGCCAAGGCGCCCTACTCCGGCACAAGCGACTACGGCGCCAGACTCAGGGAACTGGCCGCCCAGGAGCACTGTGCCTACCTCGACATGACGACCCCGTGGGCGGAGTACCTCCGCTCAAGCGGCATGCACCCGCCTCGGTTCTACCGCGACCGCGTGCATGCCAACGAGTACGGCGAACAGATCCTGTCGAAGATCCTGCTGAGCTTTCTTGGTCCCTGATGCCGCCACGTCGCAGAGAGGTGCTTTCATGTCCTGCTTTTCCCGCTACTTGACGACTGCCATAGTCCTCTTCGCTTCGGTGCGCGCGCACGCCGAAGCGCCGAATGCTGCGGCCGGCGCAGACAAGCTGCTCCTCCACTGGACCTTCGACGAAGGCGACGGAGCGATAGCCAAGGATCTCTCGGGTAACCGGCTCGACGGGAAGGTCACGGCCGCGTGGGCGGAGTCTCCGTCGGGCAAGGCCGTCATGCTGGACGGTACGGCAACGGGTCTCGTGTCGGTGCAGGTCCCCGAAGACTCGCGCTTTGGCAAGGGCTCGTGGACGTTCATGGCGATGCTCAAGCCGACCCAGCTCGAGATCGACGATCGGCAGAACCAACGCCGGATCTTCGCCTTCGGCACGTACCCCGCCGCCTATCTGGTCATCGACATCGGCGGCAAAGGTGTGCTGATGTGCTACTTCTGCTACCAGGACGCCGCCGGAAAGACGGTCTCGGTCGGTGGGTCGTCGGGGGTGCCGTTGGCGGTGGACCTGTGGGCCCACGTTGCGCTGGTGTGCGACCGTGAAAAGCACCAGATCGAGATGTACGTCAACGGCTATTCGTCCGGTCCCGGCGCGATGCCGAAGGACTTCGACGGGGACTTTGCGCTGGGCGGGGAGTTGACCGTTGGCAACGGTTGGCACAACTACTGGGGGCTGATGGATGAAGTGCTGGTCTACCGGAGCGCGCTTTCCAGGGAGGCGGTGGAGATGGAGTTCGGACGACTGAAGGACACGTTCAAAGTGGTGGAGTCCGCGGAAGCGATCGCGGCGAGAGAGCGCGAGCGCCTGGCGCGGACGTTCGTGGACGTAAATGCCGCCTGGGCGAAAGGGCAATTCGGCGAGGTGCGCAGCTTGTGCCAGGAATTGGTCGCCTCGCAGGACTCCCCTGCCAACTTCCGCAGCTATGCGCACCTGCGGCTTGCGCAGAGCTACCTGGCGGAAGGCAACCGGCCGGCGGCGAAGTCGGCGTACGAAGCGATTGCTGCCGAGGCGTCCTACCCCGCTGTCCACCGCTACGAAGCCCAGGAATCGATCGAAGAGACCGACCGCGTGGCGCAGGGGCAGCCGGCGCGCGACCCGGCTGCCTCGCGGACGGACGCGCCGGTAATCGACAAGTTCGCCGCGGAAGTGTTTGTGGCACCGAACGGCGACGATGCAAACGATGGCTCGGAGCAATGGCCCTTTGCCACCTTGACCCGAGCACGCGACGAGACTCGCGCCCTGAGGGCTCGAGGTGTCGCTGGGCCTCTCGCCGTGACTGCGCTGCCTGGCGAGTACAGTGTTACCGGGCCCCTTGCGCTGTCCGCCGAAGACTCGGGAACGGAGGCCGCGCCCGTCGTGTACCGCGCCAAAGAGAAGGGAACGGCCGTGTTCTACGGCGGCAAGCGCCTCACTGGCTTCGTCCCGGTGACCGACCCAGCCGTGCTGAAGCGCCTGCCCGCGGAAGCTGCCGGCAAGGTCTGGCAGTGCGACCTCAAAGCGCTTGGACTCACCGACTACGGCGAGCTGAAAGTGCGCGGGTTCTTACAGCCGCCCTCGCCGCCCACGCTGGAGCTGTACGTCGATCGGGTCCCCATGACGCTGGCTCGTTGGCCGAATAGCGGGTTCGTCGGCATCAGGAAGCTGGTTGCCCCGGGCTCGAAGGACAGCGGAGAGCCCTCCGTGATCGAGTACGACTCCGACCGCCACGAACGGTGGTTGGAGGCTACCGACGCGTGGCTATTCGGGTACTTCCGCTACCTCTGGGCAGACGCCACGGCGAAGATCGGGAAGATCGATCCGGCCACCAGAACCCTCACCACCGCCGAACCCTACCAGTACGGCGGAGGCATGGACACCGGCCAGGGCATTCAGTACTACGCCTTCAACCTGCTCGAAGAGATCGACATGCCGGGCGAGTGGTGCCTGGAGCGCACCACCGGCATGCTCTACCTGTATCCGCCCTCGGACCCGGCTAAGGCGACCCTCGAGATCGGGATGCTCTCGACGCCGATGGTCACTATGGACGGGGTGTCCTACGTGCGACTGGAAGGGCTGGCGTTCGACCTGGCACGGTACGACTGTATCGTCGCCACGGACAGCAGCAACTGCCTCGTCGCCGGCTGCACTGTCAATCGGTTCGCCGGCAACGGCATCCTGATCCACGGCGGCGAGCAGGACAGCCTGATCGGGTGCGACATTGGCTTCATCGGCCGGCGCGCCACGGAAGTCCTCGGCGGCGACCGCGAGACGCTCACCCCGGGGGGACACCTCGTGGAGAACTGCCAGATCCACGACTTCGGGCGGATCGACCGGACCTATACGCCAGCCATCCAGCTCGAAGGCGTCGGCAACCGCGTCGCCCACAACCTGATGTACAACGGGCCCAGCAGCGCCATGCGCATCGAGGGCAACGACCACCTGATCGAGTACAACGAAGTCCACAGCATGGTGCAAGAGTCTGACGATCAGGGCGCCATGGAGCTGTTCCGCAACCCAACCTACCGGGGCGTCGTCTTCCGCTACAACTACTTCCACAACACCGGCAAGACAGGCACGGGTGCGGCTGTGCATGGGCAAGCCGCCATCCGGTTCGATGATGCCATCAGCGGGATGCTGGTCTATGGGAACGTCTTCTGCCGCAGCGCCAACGGCAACTTCGGCGCGATCCAGATGAACAGCGGCCGCGACAACGTGATGGACAACAACCTCTTCATCGACTGCAAGCAGGGGATCAGCGGCGGCTGGAATCCGGGCAACAGCGTGTGGCGGATGCTCCAAGACGGCCAGAAGCCGGACGACTTCTACCAGAATGACCTCTACCTCGCCCGTTACCCGCAGATCGGGACAATGCTGGAAGACCCCGGCGTCAACCACGTTTGGCGCAACGTGTTCTACCGCTGCGGTGCCACCGCAACGCGAACCAGCAATCTGGACCTGTTCGAGAACGGCGTGTTCGCGGACACAGACCCCGGCTTCGCGGACGCCACGGACAACGACTTCCGCCTACGCCAGGGCGCCCCCTTGTTCGAGACGGTTGGCTTCAAGCCGATTCCCTTCGAGGAGATCGGCCCCTATAGCGCTCCCAGCCGTGCCACCTGGCCCGTGACCACCAAGCCCGTTGACGTGCCTGACTGGCGCAAGCCCGAGTGAGAGCCGAAAGGAGATTGCATGGCAAACCGTGGTCCGCGCATCGGCGGCATCGGCGGCTCCGAGCGCCTCGTGGGCGGCATTGGACGCAGCTTCGGGCTGGGGAGGATGCGCGATGAGGCCGATGCCCGCGACCGCGACCTGCGGTTCACCCGGGACGACTACCGCCGCGTTGTGGGCTACCTCAAGCCGTACTGGACGTGGGGCATCGGCATCGTGGTCTGCGTCGTCCTCGGCAGCCTCCTGGGGTTGGCCCCGCCGCAGATCGTCCGCTTCATCATCGACCGGGCGATCCCCGGGAAGGACCTCAAGCTCCTGAGCCTGCTCGTCGGCGGCATGGTGGGGGTCCCGGTTGTCGCCGGGCTGATCGGCGTGCTCCAGAACTACCTGACCATCCGCGTGGGGCAGGGCCTCATGTACGACCTGCGGAACGCGCTCTACCGCCATCTGCAGACCCTCTCGCTACGGTTCTACGACCCTCTGGAAGGTGCCGTCCTGCTGGATGGCCGTGACCTGCGAACGGTCACGCTCGACTCGCTCCAACGCCAGGTCGGCATCGTCACCCAGGAGACCTTCCTGTTCCATGCCACCATCCGGGAGAACCTGCTCTACGCCGCCCCTGACGCCGGGGAAGACGAACTGATTGCCGCAACGGTCGCTGCCCACATCCACGAGTTCATCGAGTCGCTGCCCGACCGGTACGACACCCTCGTTGGCGAACGAGGCTTCCGTCTCTCGGGCGGCGAGAAGCAACGCATCTCCATCGCCCGAGCGATCCTGAAAGACCCGCGAGTGCTCATCCTCGACGAAGCCACAAGCTCCCTGGACTCCGACTCCGAAGCCGCCATTCAGGCAGCCCTGGAGCCGCTGAGGCGCGGCCGCACGTCGCTCGTGATCGCCCACCGCCTATCCACGGTCCTGTCCGCCGACAGAATTCTCGTCCTGGACAAAGGCTGCCTCGTCGAGTCGGGCCGCCATGCGGAACTCCTGGCTGAGGGGGGCCTGTACGCCCGGCTGTACACGCAGCAGTTCGAGCGGGCCTTGACCGCTGAGGGTGCCGGGGCGAGCGCTCATCCAGGCGGCCGCAAGACCTCGATCAGTTCTTCGAGCTTCGACAGCAGCTCCCCCTGCTTTGCGGTCAGTCGATCCACCGCCTGCGTCAACTGCAGCAACTCTGTCTTCGTGGGACTTGCCGGCGACGGAGCCGACGGGGAGGCGCCCGGTCTCAGGACTACTTCCGCCGGCGCAACTGGAGCCCCCGGTCGCCGCGCCAGGACCATCGCGGGATCGGGAGGGCCAGCCTGAGTCGACGGTTCCGGGGCAAGGGGCGACGATGGCTCCGCGGTCCGGACGGCCTGGATTGACGCCAGAGATACCAGGAGTTGCTCGCCGCCTCCCGGTCGCGGCGCCCGCCGTGCCTCGACGGCGCCCGCCGCCACCAGCGCCTCCACCTCGGCCTCCGTGCCTCTTAGCAGCTTGGCCGCGCGGGCAACCGTCAGTTCGCCGCCTGGAAACGGTTCCTCACAGACAGGCTCAGCCTGCACGGACTGGCTCGCGCTCATCGTCAACTCCCGTGCGTCACCCCTTGTCCGCCGCGCACTTGGGCGACTTCGCCGGATCCCAGTCGGTGACGTAGCGGACAACCGCCTCCGCCTCGTCGAGCACGACGAACAGATCGAGATCGGTGGGGGCGATGTTCCCGTGCTCCAGCGGGCGCGCGCGGATCCAGTCCAAGAGCCCCGTCCAGTAGTCCTTGCCCACGAGCACTACGGGGAACGGCTTGATCTTGTGCGTCTGGATCAGCATGAGGGCTTCGAAGAACTCGTCGAGGGTGCCGAACCCGCCGGGCAGGATCACGAACGCCTGGGCGTACCTGACGAGCATGAACTTGCGGACAAAGAAGTAGCGGAAGGTGACCTGAACGTTGGCGTAGGGATTGGGTCTCTGCTCAAAAGGGAGCTCAATATTGAGCCCAATGGACGTGCCGCCCGCCTCGTAGGCACCCTTGTTGGCAGCTTCCATGATCCCTGGCCCGCCGCCGGTGAGCACGGCGTACCCGCTCTGAGCGAACCGGCGACCCAGCTCCTCCGCCAACCCGTATCCGGGCTCGGCCGGCTGCGTCCGGGCCGAGCCGAAGATCGACACTGCCGGCGAGTGAACGGTCAGCTCCTCGAAGCCCTCAACGAACTCGGCGAGGATGCGGAACATGCGCCACGAGTTCTGGGCGTCCATCTCGTCGATGAGGAATTGCCGCGCAGGTCTGGCATCGGCGGACTCAGCGTTGCTCAAGGGTCTCTCTCCTGGTGGGGCAGGTGTCGCGTGTCGGCTGTAAGTCTACCTGCTTCCGGAGTCCGAGTCCAACGCTTGGGCGGCTGCGGCTGGTAGCCTGATGGCTCGTCCAGTGGGACGGCTCGCGCTGAATGCCGGTACAATAGGGTCGGTCTGTTGCGGGGGCTCAGTCGGTCCCCCCCAGCCTGTTCGTCTTATCCGTGCCAGGCCCAAGTTGTGACACTATGCCCAGACCAATTGTAGCGATTGTCGGTCGGCCCAACGTCGGTAAGTCGGCCTTGTTCAACCGGCTCATCGAGCGACGCATGAGCGTCGTCGAGGAGACTCCCGGGGTGACGCGGGACCGGCTTTACGCGCCCATGCCGCTCTACGGCCGCACCTGCGCGCTGGTGGATACCGGCGGGCTGGACCCCGAAGACAAAGCCGACTTGATGCAGTCTGTTGCGCGGCAGGTGCAGGTGGCGATGGACGAGGCCGACGTCCTGCTCTTCCTGGTGGACGCGCAGTCGGGACCGGTCGACCTGGACTACCGGGTCGCCGACATGGTCCGGCGAACCGACAAGCCGCTGCTCTTCGTCGCGAACAAGTGCGACGAACCCCACATGCGCAATGATGACTTCTTCGCGTTGCGCCTCGGCGAGCCGCTCTACGTTTCCGCGATGCACGGGCATGGAAGCGGCGACATCGTTGATGCCATCGACAAGCTGCTCCCCCCTTGGGACGAAGAGCCCGACGCCGAGGACCGCACCACCATCGCCATCGTCGGCCGCCCCAACGTCGGGAAGTCGTCGCTATTGAACGCGCTCTTGGGTGAGGAGCGGGCGATTGTCAGCGAGCTCCCGGGCACGACACGCGATACCATCGATACCGACCTGGAGTGGGAGGGACACCAGTTCCGACTCATCGACACAGCCGGCATCCGCCGCAAGACAAAGGTGACCGAGTCGCTGGAGTACTACTGCGTGCTGCGGGCCATGCGGGCCCTGGACCGGGCCAGCGTCGTTGCCATCGTCATCGACGCCAAAGAGGGCGTAACGGCCCAAGATGCACGCATCGCCGGACTCGCCGCCGACGCCGGGAAGGGTCTCGTGCTGGTCGTCAACAAGTGGGATGTGATCACCGATTCGCTCAACCCCGAGATCAAGACTATGCGCACCGTGGCCAAGGGCGAGAGTTCGCTCCACGCCGACTTCGAGCGAGAAGTGCGCGGTACGCTCCCCTTTCTCGCGTATGTCGAGATCGTCTACACCTGCGCGCTCACCAGTCGAGCGGTGCAGTTGCTGCTGAGAGCGGCCGCGAAGGCCGACGAGCACAACGCCCGCCGGTGCACAACGGGACAGGTCAACCGGGTCCTGAGCGAGGCCCTGGTCGCCAACCCGCCCTCAAGCAGGAAGGGGCGCAACCTCAAGGTGCTTTACGGCACCCAGCCCTCCGCCCGCCCGCCGGTGTTCATCCTCTTCGTGAACGATCCCGAGCTGCTCCACTTCTCCTACCGTCGCTACCTGGAGAACCAGCTCCGCAAGGCGTTCGAGTTGGAGGGCACGCCCATCAGGATCGTCGTCCGAAAGCGTGCCCAGGGGAAGGACGAGGAGACGATTCATTGATTTTGGAGTTCGGAGTTCGGATTTTGGATTTGGGGCGAGGTGGCGGCTGATGCTGGCGAAGCGCATCATCCCGTGTTTTGACGTTAGGGAAGGCCGGGTCGTCAAGGGGACGAAGTTCGTCAACCTGCGCGACGCCGGCGACCCGGTTGAGTTGGCGGCACTGTACGACCGCGAGGGCGCCGACGAGATCGTGTTCCTCGACATCACGGCTTCTTCCGACAAGCGCGAGGTCATTGTCGACGTCGCTCGGCGCGTGGCTGAGCAGGTGTTCATCCCCTACACCGTCGGCGGCGGCCTGCGCACCGTGGAGGACATGCGCAAGATCCTCCTCGCCGGCGCGGATAAGGTGTCGGTCAACACCGCTGCGGTGCAGCGGCCCGAGCTGATCAGCGAGGGCGCGGAGCGTTTCGGCAGCCAGTGCATCGTCGTGGCAATCGACGCCCGCCGACGCGAGCCGTACACCTCCATCCACGACGACACCGACGCCTTTGAGGTCTACACACACGGCGGACGCACCCCCACCGGCATCGACGCGCTCGAGTGGGCCGTGCGTTGCGAACAGCTCGGGGCAGGAGAGCTCCTGTTGACCAGCATGGACGCCGATGGCACCAAAGACGGCTACGACCTTCCGTTGACCCGCCGCGTGGCCGATTCGGTCGGCATCCCGGTCATCGCCTCCGGCGGCGCCGGCTCCATCGAGCACATGCGCGCTGCCCTGGTGGAGGGGAAGGCCGAAGCCGCGCTGATCGCCTCCCTCGTGCACTACGGGATTCACACCCTCGGCGAGATCAAAGCCGAACTGGCGCGCCAGGGAGTGGTGATTCGGGAGGCCGCGGAGCACGCCGACTGAGGGCGAGTCCTCCGCAAGCACAAGAGGAATTGCCGCGTGGAAGACGAACCCTGAAGGTCGCCGGTGGCTCGTCGGCCCGACGGCGACTAGCTGAGATGATCACTGCAGACGGAACTCCAACTGGTGTTTCTGGTCGGCGCGGCAACCGCGCCGGAGGAGTCCTGCAACACGCGACGGTCGCTGGGGGGTCAGGCGCTTGAGACGCTGGGCTGCTGCCGCACTGCTCTGGTGGTGCATAGGCGCACACGCGGCGCAGCGCACGCTCGGCACCGACGCGAAGGCGAAGGAAGAGGTCGCCCTCAGCAAACTGGGCGAGGCGTACTTCAAAGTCGGGATGGCGGCGGAGAAAGCGGGCGTTCCAGCCGAGGCTGCCTCGGCGTACCAGTCGGTCCTGCTCTTGCACCCGA
The DNA here is from genome assembly GCA_002779825.1 of Armatimonadetes bacterium CG06_land_8_20_14_3_00_66_21. GTDB lineage: Bacteria > Armatimonadota > Abditibacteriia > CG2-30-66-41 > CG2-30-66-41 > CG2-30-66-41. Next base: position 21,523 of record PEVN01000057.1, read on the forward strand.
ACTACGCCCAGGCTTGCCTCCGACTGGGGATCGTCCTCACGCAGCAGGGGAAGCGGGAGGAAGCGCTGGGGCAACTCGAGAAGGCAGCGCGCCTGCTGCCCAAGGACCCGGACACCCTCTACCAGATGGCCGAACTCCTGCTGCGCTGCGGCGCCGCCCAGCAGGCAGTGGCCCTCTTCGAGCAACTTCACCAGCTCAAGCCGGAGAGCCCCGCCGTGCTCTTCCAGTTGGGCAATGCCTACGCCATGGCCGGCGACACCAACAAAGGCATCGAGCTTCTCCGCGACTCCTGCCACCGCGATCCGAACAACCCGCCCGTCCACTTCAACCTCGGCCTGATCTACGCGAAGGCCGGCCGCTACTCCAATGCGCGCTACCACTTCGCGCAAGCGTGCCGGCTGGACCCGAAGTACCTCCCCCCGCGATTGGCCTGGGCCGAGATGCTCCGCGACCGCGGCGACCTGCCGGGAGCACTGACTCAACTGGAGGCCGCCAGCCGGGCTGAGCCGAAGCAAGTGGAACTGCTGCTCCGTTGCGCTGACCTGGCGGCCCGCTGCAAGCAACCGGCGCGCGCGGCGGCGTATCAGCGCCGGGCGCTCCAGCAGAAGCCCGACCTGGCGCCGATCCGGAGGCAGCTCGCCCAATACCATGTGGAGCGGCGCGAGTGGCGGCAAGCCACCAACCAGCTCGAAGCCTACCTCCACCTCAAACCGGGAGATGCGGACGTCCACGGGATGGCGGCTCAAGCCTACCTGCAACTGGGCGACGCTTCCCAAGCCGACAAGCACCTTGCCCGTGCCGTCGAGCTGGCGCCGAACAACCCACAGCACAGGCTGGCGCGCGGGGAGCTTTTCGAGCGCGTGGGGAAGCCCGCATTCGCCCTTGCCCAATACCGGGCGGGTCTCAAGGCAATCCCCGACCACCCGCTGCTGTTGGCGCGCCTGGCCTCGGTTTTGGAAGGACTCGGGGACGCCGACGCAGCCATTCAGGCCTACGAACACCTGTCAGCGCTCACCCCGGACAGCGTTGAGACCACTCGCCGTCTGGCCGCTCTGTACACCCACGTGGGTCGCGGCGAGGAAGCCGTCGCGCTCCTTCAGGCGAAGATCGAGAAGCAGCCCAAGCGCGCCGACCTGCATCAGGACCTCGGTCTCGTCTATGGGCGCCTGGACCGCGTTGACTTGGCGGAGGCTGAGCACAAGCAGGTGCTTGCGCTGGACAAGGGCAACGCGGAAGCACTCCTAGCCCTCGCCGGGCTCAGCCGCCGTGAAGGCGACGGCATGGCAGCGAGGGCGTACGCACAACGGGCTGTGGATTCCGCGCCGAAGAATTCCGGCCTTCGGCTGGCCTTCGCGGAGATCCTCGCGGATGAGGACGTCGACGCTGCGGCAAAGCAACTCCGCCAGGCGGTCGCCCTCTCGCCGACAAGCCCGCAGCCGCGCGTCGCCCTCGCCGACTTCCTGGCAAAGCGTGGCCGGACCGACGACGCACTGTCGGTTCTCGCGGACCTCGGCAAACTCCCTGGCATGCTCTCGCTGGCGCAGCTCAAGCGGGGCGAACTGCTGGAGAGGCAAGGCAAGAGCGCCGAGGCGCTCACCGCCTACCGACAGGCAGTTGAGGCCGAAGGGCGCAACCTCGCCGCCCGCGAGCGGCTGAGCCAATCGCTTCTATCCGTCGGCAAGCCGCAGGACGCACTGGAGCAGCTCGCTCAGCTCGTGCAACTTGCGCCGAACTACGCACCCGCGGCCGGGCTCGCCGTCAAGACGCTGGTCCAGCAAGGCGGGTTCGAGAGCGGGCTGAGTGAGCTGAAGCGGCGGATCCGCAAGACTGATAGCGAGGCCCTGTGCAACGCCGCGGTGGAGGTTGGGGCGGCGGAGAAGAAGCTTGACTTGGTGGTGGAACTGTTTGACGCGCTTGCCCAGGAGAACCCCGACAAGCGTCTGTTCCTGGTGTACCGCGCCCGAGCTATCGCCAAGAAGGGCGCTCTCTTCAGCACTGTCGACGCCTGGGAATCCCTCGCAAACAAGCTGCTGGAAAGGCCAGGACCCTACGTCGAGCTTGGTCAGCTCTACGAAGCCAACGGGCTGCTCGACAAGGCCCTCGCCGCGTACCAGAACGCCCTGAAGCGCGACCCCAACTGCGCCCCCGCACAGCACGGGCTGGTGCAGCTCTACGAGGGCCGCGGCGATCTCCTCGGTGCAACGGAGGCAGCCCGGGAACGGCTGCGCCTCGACCCCACCGATGCACTTGCGGCGACGAAGCTCGTTGATCTGTACGAGCGGCGCGGACTACTAACGCGGGCCGTCGAGGGGCTCACGCAGCTCTATGACTCCGGCAAGAAGTCGTTGGCCATCCTGGACGCGCTCAGCTCCGCCGAGCAGAAGAGCGGCGCACTACCGGAGGCGGAACGCCTGACGCAGCGACTGGTGGCCGCCGCTCCGGCGTCTGTCTCACTGTGGACTCGGCTCCGCGACCTCTACAAGGCGGAAGGGAAGACCTCCGCCGCCGACCGTGCCGACCGGGTGCTCGAGACGCTGGCGGAGCAGGCCGAAGCGCCCGCAAGCAAGGAGATAGCGCCGTGAGCGTGGTCACCCTTGGCGACCTCGCAGCCGCCGTTCAGGAGCTGGCACCTTCGCGGTTGGCGGAACCGTGGGACAACGTGGGCCTGCAGGTGGGCGACCCGGCGGCTCCCGTCCGCAGCGTCCTCACCGCTGTCGAGGTGACACCGGCGGTCCTGGAGGAGGCGGTTGCCCGCCGAGTTGACGGCCTCGTCTGCCATCACCCACTCCTCTTCGAGCCGCTGTCCAGTCTCTCCACCGAGTCACCCATCGTCCGGCTGGCGCTTGCCCTGCATGACCACAGGATCGGCCTGATTGTGGTCCACACGAATCTGGACAACTCAGCCCACGGGCCCAGCGCCAAGCTCGCCGAACAACTGGGGCTGACGAACGCCGTCCCCTTCCCGGTTACCAGCCGCGAACGTCTGCTCAAGCTCGTGGTGTTCGTGCCGCAAGAGGCGCTGCTCCCGGTTCGCGACGTCCTCGCCCAAGCCGGCGCCGGGGTGATCGGCAACTACTCCCACTGCAGCTTCCGCTCCGCGGGCACCGGCACATTCCTTCCCCTCACGGGCGCCTCACCTTCCGTCGGCAGAGTGGGCGAGATCCAGGAGACTGCTGAGTTCCGCTTGGAGATGGTGCTGCCGGAATCTGCCTCCGCTGCTATCGTCGAAGCCCTGCGAGCGAACCACCCGTACGAGGAGATCGCCTACGATCTCTACGGGTTGGACAACGCGGGACCCGCCCGCGGTCCCGGCCGGGTGGGCACCCTGGCCGATCCGGAGCCGCTAAGCGCGTTCGCCGACCGAGTCGCGGTCCTGCTCCGTCCGCACCCCCTCCGCGTCGTTGGCGCGCGCGCCCGACTGGTCCGACGTGTCGCGGTGATGGCTGGCAGCGGCGGAGACACGGTCACGCAAGCTGCCGAGGCCGGTGCGGACGTCTTGGTAACCGGCGACACGAAGCACCACCAGGCAGCCTTGGCCGCCGCCCTCGAGCTGTGCCTCGTAGACGCCGGCCACCACGAGACAGAACAGTCGGCGCCGCGCACCCTTGCCGCCCACCTGCGGGCGAACTTCGGCGCCCAACTTACAGTGACCGTTGCCGAGCGAGACCGTTCACCCTATGCACCGACCTAATCGACGCTGAGCACGCACCGGGTGCTGTCCGTGCCTCACCTTGCAGCACCCGTCCCACTCCTCAAGGAGGGCCGAGCATTGATTGACCAGTTACGCCAACTATACGAGGTCCAGAAACTCGACACACTGATTGGAGACTACACGACTCAGCAGGCTGCGCTCGATGACGGGACCACGCTTCGCGCCCAACTCGCCGGTCTCGAAGCGGAACTCGCCGCGGAACAGGAGAAGCTCCACGCGCTCGAAACCGATCTTCGCGACGCGGAGCTGAAGCTGAAGTCCACCGAGGACGAGCGCAAGAAGTTCCACACCAAGCTCTACAGCGGCTCGATCATCATGCCGAAGGAGCTTCAGGACGTCCAGGACAAGATCAAGTCCCTGACCCGCCACAAGGGCGACTTGGAGGAGCGGGGGCTGATTCTGATGGACGAGGTGGCCACGCAAGCTGCCGAGGTCAAGAAGCGAACCAAAGCTGCCGACGAGGTACGAACGCGACTCGAGGCCGTCGAGAAGCGCTTCCAGGAGGCGACGACTCGGTTCACCGATCTCATCGCCGGGCTCACGGCGCAACGCAGACCCGCCGCTCAGCCCGTCGACGCCGCGCTGTTGACCAAGTACGAGAAGATCCGCAAGAAGCACCAGAACGTGGGCATCGTCCTTGTACAGAGCGACGTGTGTGACGGTTGTCGCACGCAGATCACCCCTGCTTCGCTCAAGAAGCTCCAGTCCCCGGACGTCGTTCTCCTGTGCGATAGCTGCAGCCGCATTCTCTACCGACCGCCCGCGCCGGTTGACGACTCAGGCGCGGATGAGGCTGACCTCGGCGACACCGGCGAAGAGGTCTCGCGCTGATGCCGTTGGACCATGCGGTTCTACACGTTGATGGGGCCTCTCGTGGCAACCCCGGTCCCGCGGGTGTGGGCGTTGTGCTGGCGGACCCCGAGGGCGCCGTACTACACGAGGTCGCGGAGAACATCGGCCGCACAACGAACAATGTCGCTGAGTACACCGCCTGGATTCGAGGGCTCTCCCTGGCCGCCGATTTTGGCGCCCGGCAGGTAACCATCCACAGCGATAGCGAGCTGATCATTAGGCAACTCAAAGGCGACTACCAGGTGAAGCAGCCCCACCTCCGCGGGCTGCACGCCGAAGTCAAGCGCCTCTTCAACCGCTTCGAGCGCGTCCGAGTCCGGCAGATTCCCCGAGAACAGAACGCCGACGCCGACCTCCTGGCAACAGGGGCGGTCAGAGGCGAAATAGACCCGGAAGGCAGAAGCGTGGTAGACTTCGAGAGACCCCGAAAGGCGCCGCTGCAGCTCCGAGCAGCTCCCTAAGCGAGGAAGTCATGTCCAAGAAGATTCTTACTGTCGGGCACAGCCCGGACCCGGATGATGCGTTCATGTTCTACGCCTTGGCGCACAACCGAATCGACACCGGCGACTACGAGTTCCGGCATCACATCGAAGATATCGACCGCCTCAACCAACGGGCATTCGCGAGCGAATTCGAGATCACCGCGCTCTCCCTCCACGCGTACTGCTACGTCGCCGGCAGCTACCAACTCCTAAGCACCGGCGCCAGCGTTGGTGACGGGTACGGGCCGATCATCGTGTCCCGACGGCCGCTCAGTCGCGCCGACTTGGAGGGCGCCAAGATCGCCATCCCCGGCGTGCTCACAACCGCGACGCTGACGCTGAAGCTCTTCCTCTCGAAGTTCGAGGAGGTCGTGGTTCCCTTTGACAGAATCCTCTCCGCCGTTGCTTCGGGCGAGGTGGACGCCGGCGTCATCATCCACGAAGGTCAGCTCACCTACGTCGATGAAGGACTCCACAAAGTGGCCGACTTGGGCGCTTGGTGGAAGGAGGAGACGGGTCTGCCGCTCCCCTTGGGGATCAACGCCGTCCGGCGAGACCTGGGCATGACTGCCATCCGCGAGGCCGGAGAACTCGTCCGCCAGAGCATCGAGTACGGGCTGACCCACCGGCAGGAAGCCCTTGAGTGGGCGATGCAGTATGGACGTGGGATGGACGAAGGCCGCGCCGACCAATTCGTCGGCATGTACGTCAACGACTACACACGGGACTTGGGCGACGATGGCCGCCGCGCCGTCGCCGAGCTGCTGGACCGCGCCTACGCCGAGTGGATTCTCAGCGTGAAGCCCCGAATCGAGTACGTCTGAGCTGCGCTTGGAGAACGCCTGACCCCAGCCAGGCAGCAGCCCCTCCCCGCCCGTTGGCCCAGCACCGCCACATGGAGACAGCACGACTGACCTGACACCTGACACACGACACGTGGCATTCGCGTTCCCAGGAGCCTTCCCCTGGCACACCCCCTCGCCGAGTCCGCCGCCGCCGCCATCCTGGGGGTAGTTGAGACCGCTCTCAGAGCTGCCAGAGACGACCGGCAACTCCAGTTGCTGGCTGCCACGGTGTTGGCTTCCGCCACAGGGCTGTACGTTGCGGAGAAGGACAAGGGCGGTGCCCTCCGCAGCTTCGGCGATGCGCTCTGGAACGCGTGGTCCACGGTCTGTGCGGTAGGCGAGAGCGGCTGCTCTCCTGTCCCGCCCGCCGGTCGGCTTATCGACAGCGTGTTCATGCTCGTTGGCAACCTGCTCTATGACCAGACCAAGGGCAGGATCGGCCACGCCCTCGCCTCAATCGCCGACACCGGACCTGGCGCGCCGGCCAAGCCGGTAGACGAAGACGTACTCGCGAGGTTCGACGCCATTCTGCAGGAGGTTCGAGCGGGCAAGCTGGCAGCACAGCCCACCGGCGGCTCCGCCGAAAGCGCGCCCTGACCACCAACCCTCAGCATCGTTGCACTCCTACGGAAATGCACCGTCAATCCGAGCCGCGACGGTGACGGAGCGTGTGCCACACTGGCTGCTCCGGCGACGCCGACGGCTCACGCGCTCCGTCATCGTCGCGATCAAACCCCAGGGGTTTGATCGGATGGGCGTACGTCTTCACCTGCCAGGGCGTTCAGCAGAAGCGCGAACACGAGTGATTCCTGCGGGAATGCGGACCGTCAGAGCGGTGCCCGCGTGCCCGCCCTGACGGGGGGCAGACCTGCATGGACGCTTCCCGTGACGCCCCCCTTTTGTCGAGTGCTGGGGCCTCCCGGCATCACTCCATCACTCCCCTACTCCACCACCCGGAGCCCCCATCCGTGCATAGAGTCAAGATCGTCTGCACCCTCGGTCCTGCTTCGTCCGACCAGACGACAATCGAGCGACTGATCGAGGCCGGTATGAATGTCGCTCGACTGAACTTCTCCCATGGCACCCACGACGACCACCGAGTCGTTTGCCAGACGGTGCGTCAGGCGGCGGAGAAGCTGGGTGCCAACGTCGCCGTGCTGCTGGACCTCCAGGGACCCAAGATCCGCCTCGGCTCGATCGCCGCCGGCCCCGTTCACCTCGACTGCGGGCAGCGGTTCACCTTGACTGCTCGCGCCGTACCTGGCGACGCTGCCTGCGTGTCGACGACGTATGCCGACCTCGCCAAGGACGTCCGGCCCGGCGACACGCTGCTGCTGGATGATGGGGCGATTCGGCTGCGCGCGCTGGAGGTTACCGCGACCGACGTTGTGTGCGAGGTCGTCGACGGCGGGACACTCAGTGCGCACAAAGGGCTGAACCTCCCCGGCGTGGCCGTGTCGGCTCCCGCGCTAACCGAGAAGGACATGGCCGACTTGGTGTTTGGCGTCGAACTGGGCGTCGACTGGATCGCCCTCTCCTTCGTGCGCCGCGCCGACGATGTCCGGCTCGCGCAGCAGAGGGTGCGGGCGTTGGGTGCCACAATCCCGGTCATCGCCAAGTTGGAGAAGCCGGAAGCCCTGGATCACCTGGACGAGATCCTGACTGTGGCCGACGGGCTGATGGTAGCGCGCGGAGACTTGGGCGTCGAGCTGTCGCCCGAGCGAGTACCGGTCGTCCAGAAGGAACTCATCCGCGCCGCAAACCGCGCCAAGGTTCCGGTTATCACCGCGACGCAGATGCTGGAGTCGATGACCCACCACCCGCGCCCTGCTTGCCGAGAGTCTCGTGGATCCAGGCGACACAATCGTGGTTGTAACCGGCTCCCCTATCGCTGCCCGCGGCTCAACCAACCTGATGAAGTTGCACCGGGTCGGCGAGGCGTAGGCCCACGGCACAACACCCCCTCAACTGGCGCCGTCCTCGGCAGCTACCGGGCAGGCATCGGGCTCCCCGCCTCACGGGATGCCTGAGACGGCGACGCCCGCGCGACTACCCCTCGTCCTCCCCCGCTAACGGCGGCAACTGCTTCAGCGGCTCCTGGGCGCTGCGGGCGGCCAGGGCGATCAGGAGCCAGAACAGACAGGCGCGCTGCGGGGTGGCGAAGTAGTCGGCCGCCAGCCCTTGGACGCCGCCAGCGAGGCAGACGCCGGCAATGGAGGCGTTGACGTTCTGCACAAGCGGCTGCCCGGGGCGGCGCGCCGCTTGCACGCAGCTTGCGAACGCGGCGATTAGCAGGGCGAGAAAGCACCCCAGACCGACGAGACCTGTCTCAAAGAGCAGCGTGGCGTACTGCATGTCGCCGTAGCCAGTGGTCCCCAGCCCCTTCCCCAGCCAGCGGCAGTCGCGGATTGCCTGGAACGCTTGCACCGGCTTTGTCAGGCGCGTCCTGTCTCCTTGCGAGACGTGGCTGACGCGCTCCGCCGTCCGGCCCATGGGGGTCAGCCCTGCCACCAGCACCAGCAGCACCACCGGCACGGCGAGGACGCGCCGGTCGCGGAGCAGGGCCACGACGACTGAGGCAGCCAGCAAACCGACCATGGCGCCTCGGGAGTTCGTCAGGGCCAGCGCCGTGACTGCGACGAACGCCGTCGAGCCGAGGAGTACCTGCGGCAGCTTTCGGGTCTGGCTCAGCAGCAAGCCGACACAGAGCGTGGCGACAACGACGAGGTAGCTGCCGAGGACATTGGGGTTGAGGAACGACCCGACGGCGCGGTCAATCCGGCCCAACTCCACGCGGCGGGTGTACGGATAGAGCAACACGCGCCCCACCGCCGATGACTTGGAGAGCCGCCCGCCATCGTCGAGGTGGCCGTGGTAGAACAACGCGTACGACGCGATTGCCCAGAGTGCTGCGACGGCCCCGGCCACGACCACCGAGACGAGCACCCGACGCCGCCACGTCTCGTCCATCAGTTCGCGGGAGTTGACGATCAGCAGGCAGAGCACTGGGTACGGAAGCAGCTTCCGCGCCTGGGTGAACCAATCGCCCGGCAGCCCGTTGGCCGCCGCCGAGGCGAGGCAGGCGAACGCAAAGAGGAGGAGGGTGGCGCTCAACCACCGCCACCGAGTCGGCCCCGCCGCCCCGTTGCGCCACAGTACTGCCCACGATAGCGCCATTAGCAGCAGCACCGCTTCGTCCCAGGCGCCGAGGTACTTGCACGCCGCACCCAACAACTCGTGGAACGGCATCAGCGTGACCAGCACGAACGGTCCCGCAAGGAAGATCACTCTGGCAGCCCCGACGAGTCGAAGCGGCTGGACAGGCGGAGGCGGCGGCGGCTTCTTCCGCACCATCAGGAAGTCACCGTGACGGAGGCGCCGGTGCGGACCGACTCCATGGCGGCGTTGATCACGCGCACCACGTCCCGCGCTTGCTCTGCGGGGACGGCAAGGGGCTCCCCGCGCAGCAGGTGCGCCGCAATGTTGTCGTAGTACGCCGTCCAGCAGCCGCGTTCGGTGGGCAGCAGCGTCTCGGTCTTCTCGCCGTCGCCGCCCACCACGACCAGCCGCCCCCAGTTGGCCTCCGGGTCTTCGGCCGTCTCGATGTGACCGGCGTTCATCGCCCCCTCCTGTGGGTCAAGCCCATGCTTTGTGAAGGCGCCGGACTCGCCTAGGACGTACCAACGCGGCTTGGGGGCGGCGCAGAGGCGGCTGAGTTCGATGAGGTAGACCAGCTCGCTCTCGAACGTCAGCATGAGCTTCAGGTGGGAGTCGACCTCCACGTCCCACTTCCGGTACTGCGCGCTGCAGCACACCCCCTCCGGCAGCCCGCCGCCAATCAGCAGCGCATGGTCAACCAGATGCGCGCCCCAGTCGTAGAGCTGCCCGCCACAAACATCGAGTTTGGTGCGCCACGACGACCGGGGCTCGCCGTAGCTCATCACGGTCGACTCGATGGCGTAGGCTGGCCCGATCTGCCCGTCTGCCAGGAGCCTCTTGACGGTCAGGTAGTCGCCGTCCCAGCGGCGGTTGTGGAAGACGCTCAACACCTTCCCGCTGCGGTCGCGGGCCCTGACCATCGCATCGGCTTGTTCAACGGTGAGCGCCATCACCTTGTCACACACCGTGTGTTTGCCTGCCTCCAGCGACTTGCACACCAGTGCGGCGTGGCTGTCATGGGGCGTGGCGACAACGACCAAGTCGACCGAGTCGTCCGCCACGAGTTCATCGACGGTCGCATATGTCTTCACGCCGTAGTCGGCTTCCGCCTGCGCGCGCCGCTCTGGCGCGCGACTGGATACGGCGCGCAACTCCAGGCCGTCGGCCAGCCCGAGGAGGTAGGCGTGGAACTTCCTGCCTGCGTAGCCGTAACCGACAATGCCTACTCCGACGGTGTGGTTCATACGTTGCTCCGCAGTGTCAAGTGTCAGGTGTCACGTGTCACGTGCTTGGTCAGTTCAGCTCGATGACGGTGGCAGGGGGCGCGAGGCGGACGCCGGCCGTTCTGGGAGAGGTCTCTGCTGTGCGGATGCCGGCCGGGTCGAAGGTTAGGTGGACAGCCGGGAAGGCCAACAAGCTCACTCCCGCCAAGGGCGGGCCGGTGCACTGGCTGGTGACGTGAAGCTGGAGGCTCACGGCGTTGGTGCCCGGGCGGAGTCTGTCCGTGACGTGGAAGCGGTGGGGCGGCCGCCAGCAGAGACCGGCGGGCGCGCCGTTGACTTCAGCCTCGACCGGGTAGGCGCACTCCTCCAGTGCAAGGAAGAGGTATGCGTGCTCGAGCTCCCGCGGCACTTCGAGCGTCGTTGCTGCGACCAGGGGCCCGCGGTAGTACGAGTGCTTCAGCAGGAGGTCGGCCAGGTCGAGTGCGTACTCGTCAGCAGCGAGGCTGAGCGTGTCCAGCGTCGGGGTGGCGCCCACCTCGAACCGCCCCTCCAACCACAGGCACCGGGCGACCGCAGGCAGCGGCTCTCCATCGCCGTCCGCCGGGGGGAGCACCACAAGCTGGTTCTCGCCCGCGCGCAGCATGCTGGATACCTCGACGCCCCCCGTGGTTCCGCCGAGCAGCAACTCGTCCCCGTTGAGAAAGACACGGAGCAGTCGCGCCTCCTCGGCAAAGCACAGCACCGTCTGAGGCACAGGGCTGGTCGCAAGGAAGCTCGTCCGCAGAGTGCTCCCAGCGGGCGGAGGACTGGCAGCCGACGGGAGGGGTTGCCAATCTCGCTCCCAGCGCCTCAGTAGCCGTGAGGAGAGCGTCGGCAATTGCACGCCCGCCTTGCACTGCCACGCGGCGAGCCGGTAGCGGTTGGGCTCCGAAAACCGAACCTGCCACGGCCCGGACAGCGGCAGCTCAACCGGCCGCCCCGAGACGAAGTCCTCCGCCCAGTCCGTTCTCCCTGACCGCGGCTCGAACAGCGCCGCCGCCTTGCCCGCCTTGAGCGAGTAGCCGGAGGCCGTCAGCAGCCCGCGAGTGCCTTCCGTCAGGTCGGTCACGGCGAAGTTCGCGCCGTCCACATGGTTGTGCGTCCCGGGTCGCACCGTGATCCCCACGACTTCATGGGGCGACAACGTCAGCATCAGCGACGTCGTCGCCGCGTCGATGACGGCGTAGGCGTGGCACTCCTCCGAGACCCGTTCGTCGACCCGCCAATTGACCGGAACGCCCGTCCGCCGAATCCGGACGTTCGTCCGCTGCGCCTCAGTCGAGGCGTTCGTCACCACATACAGGTTGGCGTCGTCGAGCCCGCGGTGCTCGCACCGAACGGCGTCGCCGAGCCCCTCCACCTCCGCATCGAGGGACTCCACCATAATCTGCATGACCCGCAGTCGCGCGTCCTCTTGGTCCTCCACCAGCCGCGGCTGATAGGAGCAGAACCGCCCTTCCGACAAATCCTCGCGGAAGATGGGAAAGGAGTCGATTCGGCCCTCGCCATCGACGGCCTCGGCCTCATACGTGCGGTACACATAGTCCAGATCAACCAGCGTGTCCGCCTGCACCTTTGCCGCAAAGTCGGCATCGAGACCCGACTCCGATTCCCGCGGCAAAAGACCGAATGCAGCCACCTTGCCACCCAGATGCGTGAACTCCACCAGGAGATCCCACGTTGCTGCAGGCAGGTAGGTCAGCGAGGGGAGCACTACCATCTCGTATGCCGAGCCACCAACGTGGAGTCGCTCGTCGCTGAGCGTCGCTGAGGCGAGCCCCTCTTCGTCCACCAAGTCGAACTCGTGCCCAAGCGTGGCCAGCAGCGCAGCCACATATTGGAGGTCGCGAGCCACAACGCCAAGCAGCGGGTCCTGACGACGCGGGTCATAGTGTGCCCACTGGGAGCGCACAGGCCACAGCACAGCAACCTGACAGCGGCGGGTGCCCGCGTTGCTCAGCCAGTGCCCCGCTCCCTGCCACTCGTGCAACGACCGGGCAAGCTGGTCGTCGCCAGGCGCCTCCTCCCTCGGAGGGCACTCGACGATCGCGCCGTTGAGCCCAAAGCTGGCGCAGCGAGCAAGAACAGCGCGGCGCGCGCGGACGGCGTCGTCTGTAGAGACGTTGCACGCAACGTCTCTACGGGAGGCGAACGCGCCGTCCGTTTGGCGCAGCAAGCAGCGCGTCGCTCGGGGCTCCCGTTCGAGCGCCAGAGCAGTCCGTGCCCGCAGGTGCAGAGGCTCTCCGTCGTCAATGCAACGCACGTCCGACAGCCGGTGCAGGATCGCCGGGTCGGCACACGCGCGGATCAACTCGCGCGGGTCGACCGCTCGGGGAGGCACAAACCCGACTTGGGCGTTGTTCGCATGGCACCAATCGCGGACGGGACGCAGGAAGCTCTCAGCGTACAGGCGACTGACAGTCTCCCAGTAGTCGCGGCGCACGCGCGTGTGGGCAACACCGGTATCCACCGACAGCGCCGGAAGCTGCGGAATCAGGGCGTAGTCGCGCTGCTCGCCAAATGCTTCCGTGAGGCCGAAAGACCACGGAATGGCGTCTGCAGCGGCGCCCGGTGGCAGGATCGCGGGGGCAGGCACGAAGACGCCCTTGAGGCTCTCGCCGAACCAGTCCCCTGCCGCCTGAAGGAGCGGCGCCAACACCTCGCTCACGTACGCCTCGGTGGCTTCGCGCACCAGGCAGTCAGCCCACTCGCAGGTCTGAACCGTGAACGTCAGCACTCGATACGCCAGCGACGAAGTGAGCCCGCTGGGCACCTCGAAGCGCTGCAGCGCTTGGGTCACGTCCAGGGAGTGAGACAGATTCAAGTGCCCCCGTTCGTTCAGCGGCGAGGCAAGTCCGAGCAGGAGCGGATCGTTGATTCGTCGCTTGCGCCACTTCCCCGCACGTGTCTCCCAGTCGTCGAAGCGGAGCACGCGTGCGCGGAACTGCCCCCGATCGCCAATCAAGGCCAGCCGAAGTGCTTCCGTGTGGAAGTCCGGCACTTCGACCCACAGCGGCTGTTCGATCTCCGCCGCAACTCGGACAACCTCACGGAAAGCCGCAAGCCACTCCGGACTACCGAACCGGCCGGCCTTCCCGGCCGAGCCCGCAACCACGACCGGCCCGCCCCTCGCGCGCCTCAATCGCTCAAGTTGGGCCGAAAGGAGGGACACTTCGAGCGTCCGCCAACGCCAACTGACCCAAGGGCGGACCTCAAACGGCGAGTCGGCAAACCCGGCTGCGAGCGCTTCTGTTGTAAGGGGTCTGGTCACTCAGATCGCGGGGTCAGATCCCCCCGAGACCACCACGCCTCCAAGCTCGCGCTTGACGAGATCGACAAACGTCAGGCCGGCGCCGGCGTTCAGGGGGAAGTACTCCGGCGTCAACAGGCCCGAGGTCGAGGAGCCAGCCGTCGGCGGCGGGAACGTGGTGCTCGTGAGTAGACTCAGTCGGGGCAGGCCGCCATCCTGCAGGGTAGAAACCTGATCGTCCTCATACACTGCCACCGGCCCCACTCCGGCCGCCAGCCAGAAGACCGTCGTGTCTGTCCCCGGGGTCTGTCGCGACCTGGCGATCGGCGTGACCTCCCGAGCGATCTCGACCCTGGCCGTGTGGAAGGTGCCCAGCGGAAGGGCGAGGGTCTCAAAGCCCACGAACTTGACAGTGGAGGCGACCTGCTCCTTGAGCAGTCCGTCCACCAAGACGTTGCTCGTCTGTTGCGAAATGTGCCCGGGGGCCACGCCAAAGGGCACCCTCAGAAGCGGGGGGCTGTAGAGCCTCTGCTGCGTGAGAAGCGCAGCGCCACCGGCGTAATGGGCTTCCGATTCGCCGACTTGGCGCAGGCCGGTGTCGTCCCGCAAGAAGTACATCTCGTCCTGCAGCGTATCCCCCAGCATCACGGTGGCGGAAACGCCACCAATGTCCTTGGTTCCGCCAACCGTGAGTTTGCTGACGTGCGCCGGCGGCCCCATCACAAGTTCGACCGACGCCGATTGGATGCCCGCAGTGGCAGCATCCGCATCCTCCACGATCTCTACCTCGTTGAACGCGCCAGCGAGAATCGTGTCGTCGGACGCAGTCGTGTGGCCGGTGGCAAGTACCTGCTTCAGACCCACCGGCACAGCGCTGAACGTAGTCGTCTCCTTGTCAGGTGTCAACACCGCCGTCAGCGGCGTGGCCAACCCAATACCCGATACCGCTATGCGGACCGTCTGCACCTCAGGGGGGAGGTTGGCCGCTCGGCTTGCCGGGAAATCTACGGAAACCGTCAGTGCCCCCCTGCCGGTGCCAGCCGCGGTCTGGCTCAGCGACGAGCCCCCGCCGCCGCCACAGCCGACCAGCCAGGGCAGCATGGTGAGCCCTGCGACCACCGGAATCGTCGCCGCACGAATCATCAGTATCTTTTTCATCGTCGGAATGTCCTCCTTCGGTGTCGGACGTGTACGTTCGGAGATTCGGGCACCCGGGGCCGTCACTGAAGCGTGCTGGTATTGTCGGTCAGAGAGTAGGAGACTGGCGCCACTTCCTTCCACGTCCAAGTGCGGCCCACGTCCAGCGGGAACAGCGCATCGCTGAGTGCGTAGGGGGTCGCTCCGCGGGTGGTCGAAGTGAGCGCCGCGCTTGGAGCGGGAACCAACAGGCGCACCGTCTCACTGACGTACTGCGACGAGTAGTCTCGGGTCCGGCTCATCACCTCGCCGACGCCCTTGACAACATACGTGGTCACGTCCAACCCCATGAAGAACGGGATCGGCGAGTTGAGAAGTTCCTCTCCTTGCATCTGCATGGTCAGCAGCGAAGCATTGGCGAAGTTCCCGGCTGGGACGCTGACCCCGTGCACGCTCTCGTACTGTGACAAAACGGTCAGATTGCCGATCGCCACGAGGTCGCTCTGCTTGATCTCTGCCGGGGAGGTGAGGGTCGAGTTGGTCACGGCAAAGACCCGGGCATTGTGCTGCCAGCGGCTGCCAGGGCCCGTTCCGGGCACGATGATTGGAAGTGGATCTTCGAGGAGGAGCACGCCGAAGGAGACGGGCGACCGGTCTCTGGTGGTACTGGCCATGAGCGGGGTGTACTCCGTCCAGCCGTTGAGGAAGACGCCCCCCTTCGAAGTGCTGTAGAAGAACTGCTTCCCCGGGGCGGTCGGGTAGCCTTCAGACAGAATAGAGACCGGCTTTCCCAGGACGGTAGTGGTTCCGAGGACCGTCGTCTGCCAGTCCCACGCGGAGGAGACGCTTGGCGTCGAGGGAACGCTCGTGCCCGGCGAAACCACCACTTTGTCGAAGCCCATGGCCGCAATGCCGCCGTCCGAGTCCAACAGGTCTACCCGCACCAGCTTGTTCCCTTCCGGCACGCTCTCGAACGTCACGACGTTCTTCGTCGGGTCCGGGTCGATGGTGACCGTCTTGCTGGCGGCGTTCGCCATGCCCTCTCCCCATAGGACCGCCGTCGCCGTGGCGGGTTGCGTAGACCGCCCCGGTGAGCCAATCTGCACGCTCACGGAACCCGCGGCGCTCGGGACGGCGGCGCCGGTTAGCTGCCCCCCCCCGCCCCCACAGCCCGTAAGCAGTGCTCCACCAAGCAGCACCAAACCGGCAGCTAGTGCTCTGGATGCGAATCGAAGCATAGTGGCGTTCACCTCGTAACTGGTGCGCCGAATCCACGCCCGCTGCGGCCCCCTTTGCGCAGACGGCGATCCGGACCCCCGTATTATACTATAGGCAGGCTCGAATTCAAACGGCGGCCGCTGGCACCGGTTAGGTCGGAGGCATCCCGCCAAACACTGCGTTCAGCCGAGTTCGTTGGCTTCGAGCCGGCAGTAGTACACGCTGGGCGCCGCGATGGCAAACTCCCGGTGGCCGTATTCCTCGGACTTGGTCCGCTTCCCGTTCACCACGGCGCAGGCTTCGTCAAAGATTGCCTTGCCGACCTCTTCGAGAGTGGCGTTGCCATCGATGACGGCGCCAGCATTCACGTCCATGTTGTCGGCCAGACGGCCGAAGGTGTCCGAGTTGCTGCATACCTTCACGACCGGGGCAATCGGACACCCGGTGGGGCTTCCGCGACCGGTGGTAAAGAAGGTGAGTTGCGCGCCTCCGGCAACCATTCCCGTGATGGAGGAGACATCGTAGCCGGGGGTGTCCATCACCACCAAACCGCGCCTCGACGGCCGGCGGCCGTAGGTGAGCACTTCCTGCACCGGCGAGTTCCCGGCCTTGTGGATGCATCCCAGCGATTTCTCGGCGATCGTGGTAAGGCCGCCCTCGATATTGCCGGGAGTGATGTAGATCCCGCTCGCCTCTCTGGAAGCAGTGGCGAACCGCATTTCGGCCGACGCCACGGCGTCGAGCAGATCCTTGCGGACGGCTGCGTCGACGCAGCGCTCTGCGAGCAGGTGCTCCGCGCCGATGATCTCCGTCGTCTCCGAGAGGATCACCGTGCCACCGGTCTCCACCAAACGGTCGCTGGCAGCCCCGACCGCCGGATTCGCCGACAGGCCGGAGAACGCATCCGACCCACCGCATTCGAGCGCAACGATCAGTTCCTCGGCGCCGAACGCCTCGCGCTCGACAGCCGCTGCTTCAGCAGCCCAGCGGCGGGCGATCTCCAGGCCTCGCTCGGTGGTCTTCGCCGTGCCGCCGCACTCCTGGATCGTCAGCAACTCGACGGGCTTGCCGGTGGCAGCGATGCGCGCGGCCACCTGTTCGCCCGAGATGGTCTCACACCCGAGGCTGACCAGCAACGTTGCGTACACGTTTGGGTGGCTGCCAAAGCCGACCAGCGTGCGCTCGATGACGTGATTATCGGCAACGCCAAAGGTGCACCCCCACACGTGGGGAACGCCGACAGCTTCCGGGACCTGCTCGCCGATCAACTCGACAACGCGGTTTGCGCACTGAACCGTAGGGATGACGAGAATGTGGTTGCGGCAGCCGATTCGTCCGTCGGTCCGCCGATAGCCGGTCAGTTTCAACAGTGATCGCCTCCCCCGACGATAGCGCCGTCTCGGTCATCTTCCAGGCGCTGCTTGTCTTTGCGCCCGCGCTCACCAACGACGTTGTGGACGTGCGCATGATCCCCCCGAGGGATGTCGGCGGTCGCCCGGCCGATCCGTTGGCCGTACTTCACTACCTGCTGGCCGGCGGCAATGTCCACCAGCGCGATTTTGTGCCCAAACGGGATCGCTGACAAAGCTTCCAGCCGCGGGCCAGCCGCGGGCCCCTGGACGCGGACCTCCTCACCGACTTCCGCGCGTGCCAACAAGGTGGCCACATTGTCGTCAGGCGAAACTTGCAGCGCTCGACGTGCTGCTTCACACAGTGTGTTCAATTCTCACTTCCTCTACGTCACCTTCCCGGTGTTGTGGGGGCTTCGGTGCCCGTGCGCACGAAACCAGCCACCATGGTACGGGGCTTCCGCGGGGCTGTCAAGCCGAACCCCGGGCGCCGCCTGTAGCCTGGCCCGCCGCAAGCAGCCTACCCCTTCTCGGAGCATAGCGGTCCACGCAACGGTCCGCTTCGCAGCTTGCGTTCGCGGACCATCCGGACCATCGCCGTTCGCGTCTTGAACCCCAGGTCGAACAGCGCCTCCGTCAGGCGCAAGTCGCTCGCAGTCAGCGTGACCTGCAGCTCGTGGAGGCCCCGGGCAAGATAGAAGGCGCGCGCGCCTTCGAGCAGCGCCGTGAGCCCGCCGCGCCCAGCGGCTTCTGCGCTCACATAGAGAGAGCCAAGCAAACCAGCGCCGCGCTTCTGGCAGCACACGGCCATGCCGTGGGTGCTGTCGCCGTCCCCACACAGCTTGAGTAGGGTCGCCGCCTCCCAATCAAGGGCAAAGCGGAAATCTGGCTCGCGCCGGAACCCGGACTCATTCTCGTCCAGCCGCACAAGCGTCGGCATGTCGGCTTCAGTGGCGGGAAGGGCCTGCAGT
>PEVN01000057.1:39767-59843 GCA_002779825.1 Armatimonadetes bacterium CG06_land_8_20_14_3_00_66_21
ACCCGAGCTTCAAGTACAGGCTCACCGACACGGGGTTGTTCGCATACGTGTCAAGCCCGATGGCCGAGCACCCTTGCGCCTCCAAGTACTCGATGCCCTTCTCGCACAGCCTCCGCCCGCCGCCGCGGAGCTGTACACCCGGTTTCATCGCCAGCGGCCCGATCCACGCGTTGCGCCCGCGGGCGTGGTTGAAATTGACGCCGACCACCTCGCCGTTCAGCTCAGCCACCCAGGCGCCGCCCGGATCCGTGCGCAGCCAGTGAGCGAAGAACTCCGGCTCCCGGGGCGCAAGCGTATCCGGCTGGCCGGTCAACTCGTGAAACAGCGCGCCAAACGAGTCGCGGTCGAGCCGCCGCGCAACGTCGAGGTCGCTCTGCCGCATCAGTCGGAACTCAAGGTTCATTGCGGTCTCCTGCGGTCTCCTGCGGTCACGGTCCGCCGGCTCAACTGTTAGCGGCAACGCCTTCACTCCTCGTCCGGGTCCTCCGGCGCCGCGTCTACCCCCGGGCCTTCCTCACCGAGGCGCCCCAAGTCCGACAGCGTCTCCCCTTCCGCGCCAGAGGAGCGCTTGCCTTCGTCTGCCTCGGGGGGAGTCTCGCTCGCAGACTCGGCCGGTTTCAGGTGTCGCACGCGATGCAGCTTGCCGGCGATCTCTCGTTCGAGACCTGCCAACACCTTGTCTGACACGACTCCCTTCTCGTACAACTCCTCCAACAGTGCCTTCTCTGTTCGAAGCGCGAAGTTGGCGGCCAGCGCAGTCTCGGCCTGCGCCACGTAGCGCGGGTGCTCCCGACCGATCTCTTCGAGCTGGCGCACCGCCTCCTGCTCCTCCTCGTGGTAGCGCTGTTTCGCGTGTTCGGCGGTTCCGGTTGTCAGCGCCCCGCTCTCCTCAAGAACCCCGATCTCCTCCACGACAGCCCGACAAGCGAACACCACGGCGCGGCAAACGTCGTGCAGCCGTGCCGCCCGCTTCCAGGTGAGCCGGTCGGCAACGAACGACCTCGCTTCCCACTTGGCCGACTGCTGCAGCAGCCACAACTCCCCGCGAGTCAACGGGTCCGGCAGGGGCATCGGCTCATCATGCCCAGCGTCAGCCCTTTGGCCAGGAGCGTGAAGAGCACGATGCCGACGGCGAAGTCCAGCACGAACGAGCGGTACTCGAAAGAGGCCGGCAAGGTCAGGGCCATAGCCAGAGCCAGCGCGCCGCGCAGATCGCCCCAGAAGATCACCGTTTGGTAGGGTCGGTCGATGTCGGGGCTCTTGACGCGGCGGTTCACCGCGGGGATCAGCCCGTAGGCCGCCGCCGCCCGGGCGACCAGCACGCCCAGCACGCCCCAGATGATGGCAGGCAGGTTGTGGAGCAGCCCCGCCGGCTGAACCGACAACCCGACCAACAGGAAGATCAGCGCGTTGGCGACGAACGCCACGTACTCCCAGAACTCCGGTAGGAACTCCCGAGTTTCGGGCGAGAACTTCGCGCGGCCGTAACTGCCCATCACCAGGGCGGCGATCACTGTCGCGATCACCCCGGACACGTGGAGGAAGTGCTCCGCGATCAGGAACGTGGTGTACGCCGTCAGAACAGTCAGCGTCACCTCGATGGCGGGTTGGTCCTCCACCCAGGACACCAGCTTGGCGAAGAATGCCCCCATCAGCAGCCCAAACGCCGTTCCACCGACGCAGACTACGAGGAACCGCCCGACTCCGCCAAGTGCTGCGGCAAAGCCGAACGCGCCGCCCTCGTCCACGACCTTCCAGATGATGGCGAACACCACGAGGGCGGTGCCGTCATTGAACAGGCTCTCGCCCTCGATGAGCACATTGAGCCGTTTGGGGGCGCCCAGTTCCTTGAACATGGCCAGCACAGCCACCGGGTCGGTGGCGGACACCAACGCGCCGCAAAGGAGTGCCAGTGGCACCGCCACCCCGGCGCCCAGCCACATTGCCGCCCCCACCACAGCCACGCACACCAACAGCCCCACAATCGCGAGCACGGCAATGGGAATCACGTCGCGCAGGAGCCGCCGGACCTCCAGGTTGAGCGCCGACTCAAAGAGCAGCGCCGGCAGCAACACGAAGAACACCAAGTCGGGCGACAACTCGAAATGGGAGATGACCTCGAACCCGTGGGCGTGAGAAACCTGACCGACCACGATGCCGACCAGCACCAGCGCCACGGTGAACGGGAAGCTCACTCGATGCAGCGCGATGCCGACTACCGAGGCGACCGCCAGGAGAATCGCCACGAACAGCACAGCTTCGGCAATGCCACCATGCAACACAACCACCTCCTTGAAAGGAACGCGGAGCGCGGCACTCACCGCTCCAGGCGGACGCCGCGTTCGCTACCATGGCGAGCCGGTAGTCCCGAGGAACGGCACCGGGACAGCCACCACACCGGTCATCGCCGGGTCTGTCGCGACCGGCGACTGGGAGCCAATGGTACCCGATCCTGTGGCAGGTTTCAGCGCCGCCTTTGCGTTGCTTGCGGCGCCGCCACGGTGGTTGTAGCGTCAGTCCGCCCGTCGGCAATCGTGCCCACGACCGCTGTGGGTGCGGCGGGCGCCCGTTCGCCAAGCGACGACCGCACCCAGCAGAAGCGCGCAGCCGCACCCGGTGTAGATGCAGCCGAGGGGCACATTCCTCGCCAGCAGAGCGTACCCCAGCAGCGGGCCGGCTGCGGCGCCGGCGTCGCCGAAGGTGGCGAGCCCCCCGAACGCGACCCCGTAGCCGCGCGAATCGGAGCGGTCGCCCGTCAGCGCCGCCAGGATGGCGACCATCGCCGGAATCCCCAACAGCAACGCCGCGCCTCCGGCAAGTGCCAGCAGCACATGCTGCGACGCCAGGCCGAGGAAACCAATCCCCGAGACGAGGGCGCAGGCGGCCGCGACCTGCCAGCGCCCAAGCCGGTCAGACAGCCGGCCTGCCACGGGGCCGGCGAGGAGCCCCATCAGTGACCGCACCAGCAACAGAGACCCAGTGAGGGTGGTCACACCTACCCGCAAATTCCCCAGCGTCACAACCGTGCCCCATCCCTCGTTCAGGTACCGGCCGAGGGTCGAGTAGAACACGCCGTTCGCACAGAAGAACCCAAGGGCGTAGAGCACGTTGATCACCAGCAAGCCGCGCCAGGAACGCGTGGCGCCAGCGGGTCGCGGGGGAGGCGCCCCTCGGTTCGCGGGCGGGTGCGTCTCCGGCAACCCCAGCGTGGCCCCCACGCCCAATGCTGTGATTCCGGCGCAGACGAACATTGCCGTCCTGAAGTCGAACGCGTCAGCCAGCCACGCCCCCACCATGCCGAAGGCCGCACCCAGGAAGTAGGCTGTCTGCAACGTGCCGCTCAGCAGGCCGCGGTTCTCCGGCGAGGCGACGTCCATCAACATGCTGTAGGCGCCCACCAGGATCAGCGCCCACGACGCCCCCCACACAGCCCGGGCCGCCAAGAACGGACCGAGCCCCGGTGCTGTCGCGTACATCGCCGTAGAGGCTGTGCCCAACACCAGCGCAAGCGTGTACAGCCGCCGCCTGCCGAACCGGTCATACAGCAGGCCCGAGAGCGGGTTGAAACCGAGGCGCACCAGCCGGTTCAGACTCAGCAGCAGGCCAACCGCAGCCAGGTCCACACCGGCGGCCGCGGGCCGAGACGGGAGCACAGCGTACAGGCTTGCATCGCCGGCAAGCGACAACCCCAGAGCAAGCCCAGCCAGCCCCGCGACGCGGAGCTGAAGCGGCGATACCGCGGCAGGGCGTTTGTTCGCTGACTCGATCTTCAGCCACCTCGGGAGTTTGCCGCGTTCGCCGCCTACGGATTGACCTCGCGCCAGCATCGCGGTATCCTAAGGGATTCACCGCCGGCCGGAGTTCGTTCGCCGCAATCACCCCACCGCGGGGCGCCGAACGATGGGCAGCGCAGGCCAGGCTGCCAGGCGCTCGCTCCTATCGAGCGTCGGCGTGCAGGCGGAGCCAAGCTGCCCCCTCGGGAGGTCGTCCATGAAGCGGAATCGCACTCGCCAGAAAGAAATCGCCCGCCGCCGCAAGCGTCGAGAAGAAAGACTTCGGGAACGTCGTCGCGAAGCCCGTGCCAACAAGAAGCCGGCCCCGCCGGTCAGTTAGGGTCCGCTCCGCAATTCCCGTCGCGGTCTCACTCCATATCTCCCACGAACTCGAGGCGGGTCACTGAGTTCGGTGGGAGAAAGGCCGGCCGCGGAGGGGCGAAGGCCTCCGCCGACACAGATCGGACGACGCCCGGGTCCGCGCACAGCGGGCCGGCGCCCCGGCTGTGAAGCCGGCCCGCCCTTTGCCGCGACCGCACGGTCAGACCGTCCTACTTCGCCAGGAATTCTTCTATCCTGATCGTCCGGCCTTCCTTGGCAGATTGGTCGGCGGCGTAGACCACCTCGAACGTCTTGGCGGCGTTGTTCACGGACAGATGGGACTCCTTATCGTTGACGATGCAGTCCAGTAGCTCGTCCATCTCTCCCTGGAAGGGATGGTGCGTCACGTCGCCGCTGTCCAGCATGATCGTCGGGATGGTGGCCATCCCCTGCTGTCCTTTGATCTTGTTGGACCAGAGCTGGTTGTTGCGGATGTGGCCCGCGTCGCCGTTGATCGTGATGGGGAAGTAATACGGGCCGATGTACTCGATGGACGAGGCGCATTTCCCGATGACGCCATTCTCGAACTTCAGGATGCAGACGGTGTTCGGGGGGTACTGGTACTTAAGGTTGTTGCTGCGGCTGGTGTTCGCAAACGCGGAGACCTCGGTTACGCGGCTGCCGGCAAAGTAGCGCACGGCGTCCAGGGCATGGCAACCGGCGCTCAGGTACGAGCTGCCGCCTTCCTGCGGCGTGATGTTCCACGACCATTGCGCGTACCACGGCCCAATCCCGTGGTAGTAGTCTGCTTCGCACTGGAAGACCTCGCCGATCATCCCTTGATCCAGTAGGGACTTGATCACCTGCACCTCCGGGTTGTAGTGGCACTCGAGGCTGACGATGGTCTTCACGCCGGCTTCATCCACTGCCTGCTGGATGCGCCGTAGGTTGGCCAGATTGAGCGCCAACGGCTTCTCGATGCAGACATGCTTGCCGGCTCGCGCCGCGGCGATGGCCTGAGCGGGGTGGAGGGACGGGGGCGAGCAGACGGAGACGATCTGGATCTCCGGGCAAGCCAACATCTCCTCGTAGGTGGCGAAGACTTCGACGCCTTCCGTGCACTGCGTCGCGGAAAGCTCCGCCAGCTTGGCCTTTGACTCGTCCACGGTCAGGCTGCAGACGCCTCGCACCTGTGCGTGCTCGTTGTTCGAGTACGCCTTGAAGTGCTCGCCTGACACCCATCCCATGCCAACGATGCCTACTCCGTACTTGTCGCTCATGGTCTTGCTCCTCCGTGTCAACTCCCGGTGTGATGGCCCTTAGTCTTCGCGGTGCCTTTGGGGTCTCCTTCTTCCTTGCCTGGGCCATTGCCCAAGCGGGGAACCTCGGGCACACTGTCAGCCTGGACTCGCACTGATGTCCGGGAGGCACTTTCCTTGAACTCGGCCGCAGCACTCGCCGGACTGCTGCTGACGGCGTTTGGGCCTGTTGATATCGATGAACAAGCGCTTGACTCGCCGGTGGCAACGACGCTGACACTCACCAACCACTCCACGCAGACCATGCAGGCCGCCTTCGACTTCGGCGCCTCCGGGTGGCGGACAGCAGCGGGCCGCACGACCGGGGAGGAGTCGTTGCGACCGCGACAGACGGTGGTGCTCCCGGGGCAAGGACGGCTAACCCGCAGTCTCTATCCACTGCCCCGGGTCCGGACGACATGGGCTGGCGACAACCAGCCGGTGGAGACGGCTTCCCCACTGTTAGTGCGGAAGCTGGGCGAGGCACAGCCCGCCCGGGCGCGTGTGGCCGTGAACGGCATCTTGAGTGAGGAGTGCTGGCTTCTCGGTCGCCGGTTGGGTCGCTTCGGGAGCGAGTTCGGCGAGAGACCCTGCGACCCGTCTCCAGAGTGGATGGCGGCGTACGATGCCACGCATCTGTACTTCGCCGTGGTCTGCGAAGAGCCACGGATCCACGCCCTCGTGGCTACCGGCACAAAGCACGACGACCCGCGGTTGGCGCGCGACGAGTCGGTGGAGTTCTTCCTCGACTGCGCCGGCAAACGCCGCGACTACTTCCATCTCCGCGTGAACGTGGACGGCGTGGTCCTGGACGAGCGCTGCACCTTGTCTGCAGGCGGGGCGACAACGCCCCCCGTCACGGACCGACAGTGGGAATCCCTGGCGAAGGTCGCGGTGCAGCGAGGCAGGACCCACTACTACATGGAGGTTGCGCTCCCACTGAAGCAACTGGGTGTCAACCCGCCCCGCATGGGGACGGTGTGGCTACTCAACGTCGCGCGGAACCGACGGGTGGGCGACATGACCGAGCCGGTCCGCTCGCTCTGGAACCCCAGTCCGGGCGGCTGCCGGAACCCGGAGGCATTTGGTGCACTCGTCTTCAAGTAGGTCCTGCTGTAGCAACACCGTGGCCCAAGGGGGCCGCTCATGACCGCGCAACGCCGCCTGACGCTCGTCTCCGTCGTGGTCTGCGCGTGCTTCGTGCTTTCCGGGGCGAGCAGCCTGACCTACGAAGTTGTTTGGACCCGGATGCTGGTGCTGATCTTCGGATCGACCACCTTCGCCATCAGCACCGTGCTGACCGCGTTCATGGCCGGTCTGGCGCTGGGGAGCCTGGTGTTCGGACGGATCGTTGACCGCCACGGCGCGCCGCTGGTTCTCTACGCTGCTCTGGAGGCAGCGGTGGGCGTCTACGCGCTCCTGGTGCCGGCCGTGTTCCACGGTCTGACGCCGTTGTACAAACTGGTGGCAACGCACTTCGGGCCGTCGTTCTACGTGTTCTCGCTGGTTCGCTTCGCGCTGGCGTTCCTGGTTCTGGTCCTACCCACCACGTGCATGGGCGCAACCCTGCCCGTGCTCGCAAAGTTCTACGCCCGGGACTGGCGACGCTTGGGCTTCAGCGTTGGAACGCTGTACACGTTGAACACCTTCGGCGCCGTGGTCGGGACGCTGGGGGCTGGGTTTGTCCTGATTCCCGGCGTCGGCGTCCACCGCACGATCTGGGTTGCTTCGGGTGTCAACCTTCTCCTCGCAGCCATCGTGCTGGTGGTCCGCCGGCTTGCAGTCGACGACGGCGATACAGCTCTCCCCGAGAGGGACGCGGCCCCGGCGCCAGCGGTCTCTCCCCTACCCGCTCCCGGCGAAACCGCTCCGCGGCGCACAGTGATCGCAGTGCTCGCCTGCTTCGCGGCTTCGGGCGCCGTGGCGATGGTCTACGAGGTCGCCTGGTCCCGGGTTCTCTCGATGATCATTGGGCCGTCGGTCTACGCGTTCTCGATCATGCTGGCCACGTTCCTCGTCGGTCTGACCGCCGGTAGCGCACTAATGTCGCTGCTGATCGACCGACTACGAGCGCACAGTGCGACGCTCTTCCTGCTTCTGCAGGTTGGCGTCGCCGCTTCGAGCTACGCGACACTGTGCGCGTTTGGGCAACTCCCGTACTGGTTCACCGTGCTGTTCAAGAAGATCGATCCCGCCTCAGGCATGATCTTCGCGGTGCAGATGCTGATGTGCGCGGCGGTGATGCTGTTGCCGACGCTGTTTCTGGGCGCCATCTTCCCCGTCGTCGTCCGGGTCTGCGCCGGGAACATGGGCCGCCTCAGTCGCTTCATCGGTGAGGTGTATGCCGCCAACACGGCCGGCGCGATCGTGGGCTCCTTCGTTGCCGGGTTCGTGCTGATCCCCGCGCTGGGAATCCAGCGCACGCTCATGGCCGGCATCCTGGTGAACCTCCTGCTGGTGGCGGTGCTGCTGGTGGCGCGCCCCTCCCCTACCCCCACGCTCACGGCCGGCTGCATTGGGCTGGTCGCCTTGGCCGGTCTCAACGCCTACCTCTGGCAGCCCCACTGGAACCGACTGCTGATGTCCAGCGGGATGTACCACTATGCGGAAGACTTGCACAAGCTCAGCCGGGAGAGCTTCCGCGAGTTCACCGTTGGCAACTACGACCTGCTGTACTACAAGGAGGGGCTGGTGACGACGGTCACCGTCGCCAGGGAGAAGGACTCCACCAACATCTGGCTGGCCACCAACGGCAAGATCGACGCATCCTCCGAGAGTGACATGCCCACGCAAGTGCTCAGTGCGCACCTGCCGATGCTCCTGCACGGTAACGCCAAGGACGTGCTGGTCATCGGCTGGGCCAGCGGCGTGACCGTCGGTTCCACCTCACTCTATCCGGGAACGACGGTGAAGGCCGTCGAGATCGAGCCGGCAATCATCCAGGCTTCGCGGTACTTCGAGCACGTCAACAACCGCCCCCGGCTCAACCCGCGCGTGACGCCCGTCCTCAACGACGCCCGTAACTACCTGTTGGTGACCCCGGACCGGTTCGACGTGATTATCTCCGAGCCCTCCAACCCGTGGATCACCGGCACCTCCAACCTGTTCACGCAGCAATCATTCGAGCTGGGTCGTGCCCATCTGCGCGGGGGCGGGATCTTCTGCCAATGGCTGCAGCTCTACGGCATGCACCCGCGGCACGTCAAGACGCTCATGCGCACGTTCCACGCGGTGTTCCCCCACATGGTGGTGTTCCAGACGCTGGAGCGCGCGGACCTCATGCTCCTCGGCAGCGCCAGCGAGCTGACCCTCAAGGTGCCGCGCCTTCGCGAGCTCATGAAGCTCCCGCAACTCGCCCATGACCTGTCCCGAGTCGACGTGGCCAACGTCTACGACCTGCTGGCACGCTTCCGGTTCGGCACCAACGAAGTCGCCCAGTTCACCGGCCCCGGCCCCCTCAACACCGACGACAACGCCCTCATCGAGTACGCCGCCCCGCGCAGCCTCTACGCCAACACCCGTAACGCCAACGCCGAACAGCTCATCCGGCACCAAGTGTCCCCGGTGGAGTACCTGCGCAACTGGGGGCGCACCGTCGACCAGCAGCAGGAGTTCCTGTTGGCTCTCACTGGCCTCGCGTGGGACGACAATGAGAGGGTGTCGGGAAACCTCGCGATGGAGGCCTGCGCGCGGCGCTTTCCGAACCTCTCCCCCATGCGGGCCACGACCCGCGCGAACGGCTTGGCGCGGAGCCTCCGCGACTCGGAACGCCCACGCCTCGGCCCGAGCACGTGGTGGCGAGACGAATAGGCACGGCTGGTGGCGACAGGGGCTGCCCCCTACTGCAGGCTCTTCCCCAACGCCTCCTCAAACACCGCCAACACGTTGTTCAGAGGCGTGTCCGGCTGAATGCAGTGCGCCGGGGCGAAGATGTAGCCGCCGCCCTTGGCGATCACGTCCAGCCGGTGGCGCGCTTCGGCGCGACACTCTTCCTCGGTGCGGAAGGGCAGCGTGTCTTGCGTGCTGATGAGTCCGCAGAAGGCGAGCTTGCCTTTGCACTGCGCACGGATGGTCTCCGGGTCCATGCCGGCTGGTTCGGGCTGCATGGCGTCCAGCACTTCGAGCCCCCTCTCGATGAACGTGGGCATGATCTCGTGGGAGTCTCCGCACGAGTGCATCATCGCCTTGCAGCCGAAGTCGTGGGCGAGGTCGTAGAAGCGCTGCAGTTGCGGCCGGAACACCTCCTCGAAGTCGCGAGGAGAAACCATATGGAACTCCGGCGTCAGGTAGAGCTGGCAGGGAACGCGGTCTGGCTCCTGCCAGTTCAGGCTGGTGAGTACACGTTGCTTTGAGGTCACGCTGACACCTCTTTTCCCGCAGATTACGCTGATTGCGCAGCTCGTGATTGCGCAGATGGGTCGAAACCTCTCTGCGCAATCAGCCTAATCTGCGACTCCCCCTCTGCCGGCCTCATGCCGGTTTGTACCACTGATCGAGGAGTGCCCGGAGCTCCTGCACCTTGTCTGGCTGCCCGGCAGCCAGGTTGTCCTTCTCGTCAGGATCTGCTTTCAGCTCGTACAACTCCGGCTCCTTGCCGCCTGGTTGGTTGGGCTCCGGCAGGATCAGCTTCCACCAGCCCTTGACCACCCAACGCGACGACAGGTTCTTCGCCGGGTCGTTCACGTCAGCGGCGTCGTGCGAATACGAGGCGCCGAAGACCGCCTCTCGCCTGGCGAGCGCCGCCGCGTCCAGCAGGTCTATCCCCTGCATCTCAGGCGCCGCCTTCAGTCCGCAGGCGGCGAGGATCGTCGGCGCGAGGTCTACGCTGCTCGCCAGCGTCGTCGCGTCGCGTCGCGGGTGAGTATGCCCCGGCCAGCGGACCATGAGCGGGGTACGGATGCCGCCTTCATACCATGACTGCTTCGAGCGGGGCGCGAACCCGTCAGCGTTGGGCCGTTGGATCCAGCCGTTGTCGCAAACATACAGGACCAGCGTGTCGTCCGACAGTACCTTCTCGTCGAGACGGTCGAGTAGCTGCCCGCACGTTTCGTCCCACCACTCGCACATTGCCCAGTAGCGGGCGAGGTGAACCGACTCCGTCTTGTCCTTGTACTTGCTCAGCAGCCGTTCGGGCGGATTGTGCGGCTGATGGGGCAGCATGGGGGCGTACCAGACGAAGAACGGCTTGTCGCCAGTCCGGTCGAGAAAGTCCCAGATCGGCTGCATGGTCTGGCGGCCGATCTTCAGCCCTTCGTCTCCGTGTCGGCCACCGCGGGCCATGTCGCCGTGCGTCATCCCTTCCGTGAACCCGCCGCTGCGGAAGTTGCCGTACCACCACTTGCCTGTCTGCAGCGACACATACCCCCGCTGAGCCAGCAGTCGAGGCAGCGCTGGCGCCGTGTCCATGTGCGCCATCATCTCGTCGCGGAGCCTGCGGCGTTCGGGCGTCCATGGCTTGGTCCAGCGTTCCTTTGGGTCGCCCGTGTACGGCGGATCGTTGCTGGTGATCTTGTGCTGATGCGGATGCAGCCCGGTGATCATCGACGCCAATGAGGGACAACACAACGGCGCCGCCACATACCCGCGGGTGAAGGTCACGCTCTGTGAAGCCAGGCGGTCCAGGTTCGGCGTCTCGATGGTTGGGTGCCCCATGAACCCATAGTCGCCCCAGCCCTGGTCGTCCGAGATGAGCATCACGATGTTGGGAAGGCGTGACCCGTCGGCAGCGGCGCCCCGACCGGGCGGCTGGCACAGCGCGGCCGCACCCCCAGCAACCCCACAGCGTCTGAGGAATTCACGACGATTTGGCTCATTGGGTACCACAGGCAGACCTCCAGTGACGAACCGCTGACGACCCCACACGCGGCTACGTGTGGGGTCGTCGCGGTCAGTGTTCTATCGAGGCCGGGCTACTCGACCGCGGCGATGGCTTCGTCGTCCAGACGGACGCGGCGACCTTCGCGGGTGGAGACGTAGCAGGCCAGCATCATCCGGAGCGAGGTGCGCCCTTCCTCGGCAGTGGCGATTGGCGGTCCGTCGCCATGCAGGAACTTGGACATGGGCGCTGCCTGATTGGCGATGCGGTCTCCGTGGCTGGGAGGCGCGCCGAGCTCGCTGACAGTCCACTCGTTGTTCTCCGTGAGGAACCACTTGAGGGCGATACCGCCTTCCGGACGGGGCACATTGCAGCTCACCCCGTCGCCATAGTTCTGGAGGGCAACCCCCTTCTCGCCGACGATCTCGGTGGTGTTTTCACCGGCCGGGCAACTGAACGAGCTGCATACCTCGGCAACCGGTCCGCCGGGGTAGCGGAAGAGGGCGATGCCGTTGTCGTTGGGCATCCGCGGGTTGCACAGGGAGTCGATCTCCGCGGTGACCGTCTCCGGGACGCCGAGCAGCCAGTGGATGAAGTCGATGGCGTGCGACGCGTCATCGGCCCAGATGTCGCGGTTGGCTTTCGGGTCCACGTGCCAACTGTCGGCGAAGGCCGGATTGAGACACATCGACAGCCCGTGCCGGCGGCGGACCATGAAGATCCGGCCCAACTCGCCGCTGGTGACCAGTTCCTTCATCTTCACGTTCTGGGGATCGACGCGCATCTGCCAGCCCATGGTGAAAGGGACGCCGTTCTTCTCGACGGCGGCCACGATGCGATCGGCTTCCGAGAGAGTGAGCGCCATCGGTTTGTAGCAGATGATCGCCTTCCCGGCGGCCGCAGCTCGTTCCGCCAGTTCGGCGTGGCGCGAGGTCTCGGCGGAAATGAAGACTGCCTGGATGCCGGAATCCGACAGAATCTCCTCGACCTCTGAGCAAGCACGGCAGCCGAACCCCTCCGTCGAGGTCTTCAGCCGCGCGGCGTCGTGGTCCCAACCGGCGGCAACGGCGACATCCAGTTCGGGCCGCTGCCTCCACTGAGCGGCAATGGCGCCTACGTGTCCATGGGCAAAGCCGAGTACTCCAACGTTGATTGGCATTGTCTGGTCTCCCTGCGTGATTAAGCTGACTGGTTGTTTCGCCGTCGAGGCGCAGGTCACTTCCCCGCCGGCACATTCGGGAGGGCGTGCGTGGGTCCGCCCGCGCCCGCGCGAACGAGACCCGGCACGAACGTGGTTGACGAACGCCGGCGTCTCCGCTATAATTCGTTCTCATTGCCATGAAACCATACACGCAGGTGCAACCCGTTTGGGTCTGGCGTCGCTGCTAACCGGCGAGCCCCCAGACTGTGCCTGAATGGAAGGAAGCCGTGGGTGTGCTCGCATAGCCCACGGCTTTTGTGTTTTGTAGACCACGGGCCGTGGAGCACCTTCCACGGCCCGTTTCCTTTTCTGGGATGTGCCCGCGGCCCCGCGAGGGAAGACAGGGAACCATGTACACACCAACTGAAGATCAGTTTGTCGAGATGAGCAAGCGGGGGAACCTGATCCCCGTGTCGCGGGATATCCTGGCGGACCTGGAGACGCCGGTCTCGGCGTTCCTGAAGATCCGGGGAGGCCCCTACTCGTTCCTGCTGGAGAGTGTTGTCGGCGGAGAATCGGTGGCTCGCTATTCGTTCCTCGGCGCGGACCCGCGGCTCGTGATGAAGAGCAAAGGGCGCACGGTGGAGGTCACCGGCCGACAGCAGGCGCGGACGCGGGAACTGCAGCTTGGCGAGGACCCGCTGACCGTGCTCAAAGAGCTGCTGGAGCGACACGCCTTCGTGCCGCGAGCCGACCTGCCGCGGTTCTGCGGAGGGGCGGTCGGCTTCATGTCGTACGACTTGGTGCGGTTCTTCGAGGAGCTGCCCGACTCCACGGAGGACGACCTGCAAATCCCTGATTGCGTCTTCCTGTTCACCGACGTAGTCCTGATCTTCGACCACGTCCAACACAAGATCAAGGTGCTCACCAACGCCGAGGTGCAGGACGATCCCCGCGAAGCGTACCGTGCCGCGACGCAACGGATCGAGCAGACCATCCTGAAACTCGCCACCACTTCGCTGCCGCCCCCGACGGCTCCGCCGGCGGTCTCCGAGGGAACCATCCGCTCAAACTTCGAGCGAACCGACTTCGAGGCGACGGTGGAGCGCTGCAAGGAGTACATCCTGGCAGGGGATGCCTTCCAAATCGTGCCCTCGCAGCGGTTCGAGCGCGACATCTCCACGCCGACCTTCCAGATCTACCGGGCGCTGCGGTCCATCAACCCGTCGCCCTACATGTACTACCTGACCCTGGACGACGTCCACATCATCGGCTCTTCGCCGGAGATCCTGGTGACGGAAGACGGCGGCAAGGTGACCACCCGCCCGCTGGCGGGCACTCGGCGGCGCGGCGCAACCGCCGCCGAAGACGACGCCCTCGCGCAGGAGCTTTTGGCCGACCCCAAAGAGTGCGCCGAGCACGTGATGCTCGTTGACCTGGGCCGCAATGACATCGGTCGCGTTTGCGTGAACGGTTCGGTCCGCGTCGATGAGCTGATGGGGGTGGAGAAGTACTCCCACGTGGTGCACGTGGTCTCCAACGTCGTGGGCGACCTGGCGCCGGGGCGCGACCAGTTCGACGTGTTGCGGGCGTGCTTCCCCGCGGGCACGGTGAGCGGCGCGCCGAAGATCCGCGCGATGGAGATCCTCGACGAGTTGGAGCCGACGCGCCGAGGCCCGTATGCGGGCGCCATCGGCTACTTCAGCCACTCGGGGAACATGGACACCGCCATCACCATCCGCACCATCGTTGCGAGGGGCGACAAGGCCTACGTGCAGGCAGGCGCCGGGATCGTCGCCGATTCCGTGCCTGCGACAGAGTACGAAGAGACCGTCAACAAAGCCAAGGCGCTGATGAAAGCTATCGACGTCGCCGAAGCCGGGCTGCAATAGGAGGTGTGCTGACATGGTCCTGATGATCGACAACTACGATTCGTTCACCTACAACTTGGTGCAGTACCTGGGCTCGTTGGGCGCCGACCTCCACGTGTACCGAAACGACAAGTTGACCATCGAGGAGATCCGCGACATGGTGCCCGAGCGGATCGTCATCTCACCCGGCCCGTGCACGCCCAACGAAGCCGGCATCTCTGTCGAGTTGGTCGAGAAGCTCGGCGCCGAAATCCCGATCCTGGGGGTGTGCTTGGGGCATCAGAGCATCGGCCAAGCCTACGGTGGAAGCGTCATCCGCGCGCCCAAGGTGATGCACGGCAAGACCTCGCTGATTCATCACGACGGCAAGACCGTCTACGCCGGCCTGCCCAACCCGTTCGAGGCAACTCGCTACCACTCGCTCATCATCGAGCGGGAGTCGATCCCCGCCTGCCTGGAGATCTCCGCTCACACAGAAGACGGCACGATCATGGGCGTCCGGCATCGAGAGCACCCCGTCGAGGGAATCCAGTTCCATCCGGAGTCGATCTTGACAGAGGTCGGCATGGACTTGCTCAGGAACTTCCTGGGGCAGTGAAGGACAACACCATGATCAAGGAATCCCTGCAACGCGCCCTGGACGGCGAGCCTCTGTCGGAACAAGCCGCATACGACGTGATGGACTTCATCATGTCGGGCGAGGCGACGGACGCCCAGATCGCCGGCTGGCTCGTTGCCTTGCGCTTCAAGGGCGAGACCGTCGAGGAAATCACCGGCTTCGCGCGCGCCATGCGGGACAAGGCCACGAGGGTCGCCTCGTCCCGACAGCCGCTGGTCGACACGTGCGGCACAGGCGGCGACGCCCTGCACACGTTCAACATCTCCACTGCCGCCGCGTTCGTCGCGTGCGGCGCCGGGGCCGCCATCGCCAAACACGGCAACCGGGCGGTGTCCAGCAAGTGCGGCAGCGCCGACGTGCTGGGAGCACTGGGCGTCAACCTGGAACTGACCCCGGAGCAGGTTGGTAAGTGCCTCGACGAAGTCGGCATTGGCTTTCTGTACGCCCCGCTGCTGCACCCGGCAATGAAACACGCCATCGGCCCCCGGAGAGAGATGGGCGTGCGGACGGTGTTCAATATCCTCGGGCCGCTGACCAACCCGGCCGGCGCGCGGTGCCAAGCCCTGGGCGTTTTCAGCACCGACTTGGTGGAGCCGCTGGCCAACGTCCTGGCCCGACTCGGAACGGAGCGCGCCTTCGTCTGCAGCGGAGTGGATGGACTTGACGAGCTCTCTACCCTCGGCGAGACCGTCGTCAGCGAGGTCAGAGCAGGTGCAGTCACGACCACCACCGTCACCCCGGAGGACTTCGGGCTGAAGCGCGCGGCCCTCTGTCAGCTCTCCGGCGGCACGCCGGACGAGAACGCCCAACTGCTGCGCGAGATCCTCGGTGGCGCCGCTGGTCCCCGCACAGACATCGTCAAGCTCAACGCCGCAGCCGCCATCGCCTCTGCCGGCCTCGCCGACTCACTGGCTGACGGACTTCCCCTCGCCGCCGAGAGCCTCAACTCTGGCCGCGGTCTGGAGAAGCTCACCCAACTGATAGAACTCTCGAACTCCCTCGCGTGACCCGACACCTGACACCTGACACCCCCTTCCACAGGAGCACCCCACCCATGCAAACACAACCACCCGGACACTTCGGCGTATTCGGCGGGTGCTTTGTGCCGGAGACCCTCATGCATCCCCTGGCACAGGTTGCCGAGGAGTACGAGAAGGCGAAGGCGGACCCGGCGTTCCAGGACGAACTCGACGAGTTGCTGCGCGAGTACGGCGGCCGCCCCACACCGCTTTACTTCGCGCGGCGGCTGACCGAGGCATGCGGCGGCGCGAGGATCTTCCTGAAGCGGGAGGACCTGCTCCACACCGGCGCCCACAAGCTCAACAACACCCTCGGGCAGGCGCTCCTGGCGCGGCGCATGGGCAAACCGCGTCTCATCGCCGAGACGGGCGCCGGGCAGCACGGCGTGGCGACTGCAACGGTCGCCGCGCTGTTCGGGTTTGAGTGCGACGTGTACATGGGCGAGGTCGACACCATCCGCCAGGCCCTCAACGTGTTCCGGATGAAGCTGCTGGGAACGCGCGTGATCTCCGTCGCCAGCGGCAGCAAGACCCTCAAGGACGCCATCAACGAGGCGTTCCGCGACTGGATGGCAACCGTCGAGACTACCCACTACGTTTTCGGAACGGCTGCGGGCGCCCACCCCTACCCGACCATCGTTCGCGACTTCCAGTCCGTCATCGGCAAGGAAGCCCGGCAGCAGATGCTCGACCGCGAAGGCCGCCTGCCCGACGCCCTGATCGCCTGCGTTGGCGGCGGGAGCAACGCCATCGGGCTCTTCCACCCCTTCATCGGCGACGAGTCGGTCCGCATCACCGGCGTCGAAGCCGCTGGCGAAGGGCTTGACGGCCACCGGCATGCGGCCACTCTGGTCAAAGGGTCCAAAGGCGTCCTTCACGGTGCGCACAGCTACATGCTGCAGGACGTCTACGGTCAGGTGCAGGAGACGCACTCCATCTCCGCTGGGCTCGACTACCCGGGCGTCGGCCCGGAGCACAGCGCCCTGAGAGATCGGGGCCGGGCCGAGTACGTCGGCGTGACCGACGCCGAAGCTCTGGAGGCATTCCAGCAGCTCTGCAAGCTCGAGGGGATCATCCCCGCGCTGGAGTCCTCCCACGCCGTTGCCCACGCCATGCGGATTGCCGGCGAGATGCCGCCCGAGCAGTCCATAATCGTCAACCTCTCCGGCCGCGGCGACAAAGACGTGAACACAGTGGCACAGGTCCTCGGCGTGGAGTTGCAGAGCGTCTGAGTCGCGGCGAAAGCGGAGAAAGCAACCATGAGCAGAATCACCGACAAGTTCCAGTCCCTGAAAGCACAGAACGAAGCCGCCCTCATCATCTTCCTGACGGCCGGCGACCCCTCGCTGGAGAAGACCCTCGAGCTTGTGCTGGCGTTCGAGGAAGCCGGTGCCGACGTCATCGAGTTGGGTGTTCCCTTCTCTGACCCGTTGGCTGACGGCCCGGTTATCCAAGCGGCCTCCCAGCGCGGACTTGAGTCCGGCACCACGGTCGCCCGCATCCTGGAGGGTGTGGCGAAGCTCCGCCAGACCAGTCAAATCCCGCTCCTGCTGATGACCTGCTACAACCCGATCCTGCAGTATGGACTCGAGCGCTTTGTTGTTGAAGCAAAGACCGCCGGAGTCGACGGCATGTTGCTCTCCGACCTGCCGCCCGAAGAGGCCGGTGACTGGACCGCCGCCAACCCGCCGGGACCCGCAAGTCTCAACAACATCCTCCTCCTCGCCCCCACCAGCCCCCACGAGCGCATCCGCCTGGTGGCGGAGAACGGCAGCGGGTTCGTCTACTGCGTCTCCCGAACCGGAGTCACCGGCCAGCGAGACGCCCTCCCCGAAGACCTGACCCAACTGGTCACCCGGATCAAGGCAGCGACAACCATGCCCGTAGCCGTCGGCTTCGGCGTCTCCAGTCGCGACCACGTTTCCACAGTGATCCAAGGCGCGAAGGCCGACGGCGCCGTCGTCGGCAGCGCCGTCGTCGACCGAATCGCGAGCGGACAGTCCGTCGCCGACCTCGCCGCATTCGTCCGCGAACTGAAACGAGGAACGCGGTCCACCTGACCGGGCCCTGTCCGCTTCGGCCGAGTGAGTGCATCCCTCCTATTGACAGCTCTGCGCCACCGGTGTATACTAAGAGTTCGTCATCGCGGGGTGGAGCAGTCCGGTAGCTCGTCGGGCTCATAACCCGAAGGTCGCAGGTTCAAATCCTGCCCCCGCTACCACTTGGTTGAAAGCTGGCTCCGGTACCGAGAGGTTGAACCGCACTTCCTCCGGTACCGGAGCCAGGTTCATTTCTGACACCCAATCGTGGATCAGGGTCTTTGTGGTCGTTGGGTCGGCAAGGGTGCAGGTTCGGGACACGCGTTCGCAGTAGGCCGTCACCGTCCCGATGTCCACCTGTGGCGGCGTTCCGGCTGCCTCTCGTTCCGCCAGCAGCGCTTCCCGTTCGGCCTTCAGTTCGCGTAGCCGGTCATTCGCCCATTGCACGTCATCCAGGCCGGCTTCAACGGCGCGGTAGACGCTCTCGCTCTTCTTCTCGATCTCGGCGAGCTTGCGCCTTACGTCGGTCTGCACGCCGTTGGTCGTCTTCCACAGCTTGTGGAGTTCGTCATTCACGCGACGCAGGAACTTCGGCGAGCACGAATCGACGCACTGCCGGATGTCGTCGAGCACGTGCTGCTCCACCCAGTCCTTCGGCACCCAGACGCCTTTGCCGCAGCCGGCGCCCCGGCGGTAGCGGACGCTCCCGCAGACGTAGTACTCGCGCCCGTCGCTCATCCGGAAGCCCGTCATGTTGCTGCCGCACCGCGCGCACGTGAACAGCCCGCCGCTCAGCAGATAGGGCGACGACTTCGCCCGCCGCATCGCCATGCCGAAACGGGCAGACCGGCTGCGCTCTGTTCTGCGTGCCTGCGCGATGGCTTCCGCCTCTTCCTCGGTGATGATTGGCGGGTGCGCCTTCTCGACGATCTCCCACTCCGAGGGCGGCCGGTGGCTGACGTTCTTCTTCTCCCGGCTCTTGCGGTGGACGTTCCAGACTTCGTGACCGGCGAACTTCAGCAATGCCCACGGCGTCAGCAGCGTGTTGATCGTCGAAGCCGACCAGTAGCCCGACTGGCTCCGCCGCGCCGGAACGCCGTTCCCGTTCAGGAAGTCCCGCATGTCGTCCAGGGACGCGCCCT
The DNA here is from genome assembly GCA_002779825.1 of Armatimonadetes bacterium CG06_land_8_20_14_3_00_66_21. Lineage (GTDB taxonomy): Bacteria > Armatimonadota > Abditibacteriia > CG2-30-66-41 > CG2-30-66-41 > CG2-30-66-41. Next base: position 58,806 of record PEVN01000057.1, read on the forward strand.
TCGCTGCCAGCTCGACCAGCAGGCGACGGGTCCATTCGTGAAGCGGCCTGCCGGTGACCTCCGTGTCGTCCAGCACCCAGTACGACTTCACTGCTTGCCTGCCGTTCTTGGTCCGGTCCAGGAACACCCGCTCCGACTTGTAGCCCCACAGCGGCTGGCCGCCGTTCTTGTAGCACCAGCCCGACTCGGGATCTCGCTGGCGGATGTTCGCCCGGCACCCCTTGCGCGTGTGGAAGGCGATCTCCCGAGAGTACGCTTCGTTCTTGGCGAACGTAACCGCCTCCATCCACACCCCCGACGCCGTCTCTTCATCCCAGGTCGGCTCCGTCGCCGACAGAACCTCCACGCCGCTTGCCTTCAGGTCGCGCATCAACGCCTTGCCGTTGACGCTATCGCGCGAGAACCGCGAGAAGTCGTGCACCAAGATGACCGACACCTCGGGCCGGTTCCGGGCTTCGTCCAACATCCGGTGGAACTCAACACGCTTCTCGTCGAACCGGAACGCGCTGGCGGCTTCGCTGAACTCGCCGACGATCTCCAGACCGTTCCGCTCCGCGAAGGTGCCGATCTCCCGCAATTGCTGCGGAAGCGACAGCCCACGTTCTTCCTGCATGTCCGTCGAGACCCGCGCCCAGGCGAACGCCTTCCGCGTGGAACCCACGGGGTCCCCACTCCCCCCTTGCGCTCTTGCGCTCTCGGACGACTCACCCGTCAGTGCCTGAAGGAGTCGCGCACGGACGCCGTGCGTGAGCAGACTCGAAGAGCTTGAACTGGACCACACGGGGTTCTCACTGGTGCTCATGGCGGCAGAATCTCCTCGTCGCCCGTGGCGGCGCATATGTCGTGTCGGACGCCGACCACGCCTGCGGCGGCGCGCATTCGTGTCGAACGAAGCCCTGCGGGTTCTCGCCCTGCCAGGTTCGGGCCGAAGAGGTGCGGATGGTCCTTCGCGTAGGCCAGCGCGACCAACCGCGCCAGGGCGCGCTCAGTGCGCTCGACGACCTCCGCCGACAAAGGCTCAGGCGACAGGCCGCGACG